>JBFMHD010000120.1:0-8683 GCA_040752395.1 Candidatus Hydrogenedentota bacterium | reverse complement strand
ATCTTTAGTTTTTCATCCTTTGTGTACAACGCAAAAACGCAATAACCCAAGAACCCAAGAACCCAATAACCCAATAGTGTAGAGCGCAAACCGCGCTTATACTATCTTCAAAAAAGTAGAGGTAAAATTATATATTTTTTTCTTGATAAAAGCAAGAAAAAATGCTGTCAAAATGTCCATAATATATAAGGTATATAGTCATATTGGCAATTAAAAAATAGGTTATTAGATATAATTTCAATATTTAGAAGATAAAATTATGGCATTTTAATTGCTTGTGTAGTTACAAATTAAAGTTGAATAACAGCCCGAAGTGGCTGAAACAAATTTTATAAGTTTAAAGACAGGAGGGTCGGATTAAGATGAAAATTAAACCTTTAGGTGATCGGGTGCTTGTAAAAAGGCTCGAAGAAAAAGAAGTAAAAAAAGGCGGTATTATTATACCTGATACTGCTAAAGAAAAACCACAGGAAGGTGAGGTCATTGCTGTAGGGCCTGGTAAAAAGGATGAGAACGGAAAAGTTATCCCTATAGATGTAAAGAAAGGTGATAAGATTCTGTTTGGCAAATATTCCGGGACTGAGATTAAACTCGATGATGAGGAATATCTGATACTCAAAGAAGAAGATATTCTCGGTATAGTTGAATAAGGAGGTGTTAAAATAATGGCTAAACAATTAACTTATTCAGAAGAAGCACGTGCTGCGATTAAAAGAGGTGTTGATAAATTAGCTGATGCTGTAAGAGTCACATTAGGACCAAAAGGAAGAAATGTTGTATTAGAAAAAAAGTTTGGTTCACCAACGATTACAAAGGATGGCGTAACTGTAGCAAAAGAGATAGAGCTTCAGGAACCATACGAAAATGTAGGCGCACAGCTCGTTAAAGAGGTTGCTACTAAAACCTCTGATGTTGCTGGTGATGGTACTACTACTGCTACTGTGCTTGCACAGGCTATTTTTAGAGAAGGCTTAAAGAATGTTACTGCTGGTGCTAATCCTATGAGTTTAAAAAGAGGGATTGATAAAGCTGTTGAAAAAGTAGTTGCATATATAAAGGAGATGGGACGAACTGTAAAAGATAAAATCGAGATAGCTCAGGTTGCAAGTATCTCTGCTAATAATGATAAATCTATCGGCGATATAATTGCTGAGGCTATGGAAAAAGTTGGGAAAGACGGTGTTATCACTGTTGAGGAAGCAAAAGGTACCCAAACAACCATGGAAGTAGTTGAGGGTATGCAGTTTGACAAAGGTTATCTCTCACCTTATTTTGTCACTGATGCTGACCGGATGGAATGTGTGCTTGATAATCCGTTAATTTTGATCCATGAGAAAAAAATATCTAATATGAAAGACCTGTTACCATTACTTGAACAAGTGGCACGGATGGGTAAACCTTTGCTTATCATTGCAGAAGAAGTTGAGGGTGAAGCTCTTGCTACACTCGTTGTGAACAAAATCAGGGGTACACTTGTATCCTGCGCTGTAAAAGCCCCTGGCTTTGGTGATAGAAGAAAAGAGATGATGCAGGATATCGCTATTCTTACAGGCGGTAAATTTATATCAGAAGACCTCGGCATCAAACTTGAGAATATCAAGGTAGATGATTTAGGCGAGGCAAAGAGAGTAACTATCGATAAAGATAACACAACGATTGTTGAAGGAGTTGGTAAGAAGAATGACGTCAAAGCAAGAATCTCTCAGATAAAACTCCAGATAGAAGAGACAACAAGTGATTATGATAAAGAAAAACTTCAGGAAAGGTTAGCAAAATTAGCAGGTGGTGTAGCTGTTATTAATGTTGGCGCCGCAACTGAGACCGAAATGAAAGAGAAAAAAGCAAGAGTAGAAGATGCTCTCCATGCAACACGTGCAGCTGTTGAAGAAGGTATAGTTGCTGGTGGCGGTGTAGCGTTATTAAGAGCTATAGAGTCGCTTGATAATGTAAAATGCGATGATGCTGATGAGAATATCGGTGTTAATATTGTAAAAAAAGCTCTCGAAGAACCATTAAAATGGATAGTTCAAAACGCAGGTATCGACGGCGCTGTTGCTGTTGACTATATAAAAAAACAGAAAAAGAATGTAGGTTATGATGCTCAAAAAGGAGAATACGTTGATATGTATGAGGGCGGTGTTATTGACCCTGTAAAGGTTGTTCGTTGCGCTATGGAAAACGCCGCAAGTATCGCGGGTCTACTTTTGACAACAGAAACAATCGTCGCAGAAATACCTGAAAAAGAAAAGACTCCTCCAATGCCACCTGGTGGCGCCGGAATGGATTATTAATTAGAGGCACAAAGACATAGAGGGACAAAGGCACAACGCTTTTTCTTTTCTGTGCCTTTGCTACTCTGTGTCTGATGATGGATAATTTGCCATTGCAATATGGCATAGCAATTATCAAATGGCAGAACTGGTTAAGACACTTCCTTACTAATCTTTATGCCTACTTATGAATATAAATGCACGAAATGTAAATACTCTTTTGAGTTATTTCAAAGTATAAAAGATGAACCTCTAAAAAGGTGTCCCAAATGTAAAGCTAAGGTTGTAAGATTAATAAGCGGTGGTGGAGGCTTCTTATTCAAAGGCAACGGATTTTATATAACAGATTATCGCTCTAAAGATTATAAAGAGAAACTAAAAAAAGAAAAACAAGAGACAACCCCTAGTACAAAACCAGATGAAACAAAAAAAAATTAAGCGGGTAAACCCACCCATACTTCTTGTTGATATAGAATTTAAAGTTTACAAAAAAGTGATAATGAACTAAAATATTATGTAGTAACAATTGGTGTGGGGTAAAGGAGTTTCCGGGTATGAAAAATTTGTTTTTATTATTTGTAGTATTAATTTTTTTCTCAAGTCTTAATGCTCAGACTTTGTTAACTGATATGCCTGAATTAATAAAAGCTGAAAAAAATGTTGTAAAAAGCATAGATTTAAAAGACTATGTAATAAATCTCTCGGATAAAAACGAGCTTGTTATTGATGAGGTACTAGATAACGAATGTGAAATTAATTTAGATGGAGACTACTTAAAAATCAAAAGTGAAAATACTGGGTTTTATCTAATTGGTTGCACTTTAAAAAACTCAATAGATGATAAAGCGGTCCTCTTTGTACCTTTTTATTGTGTAGAGAAAAAGGTGGTATTATTCAGGTTCGCACCGGGTAAACCTGTATCAAGTGTAAGTGTTGCCGGGGAATTTAATGCCTGGAATAATAAAGCTGATTTATTAAAAGATGAGAATAACGATGGGATATATGAGCTAACAAAGGAATTACCGGCTGGTAGTTATGCGTATAAATTTGTTATAGATGGCTCGCAATGGGTGCCTGACCCGAACGCTACACTAAAATCACCTGATGGCTTTGGCGGGTTTAATTCTGTTATTGAAGTAGGTGCTATAGCAGAGTTTAAAATCATTCCTTATAAAAGAATTATCAGGGATAAGAATAATATAGAATATATATTTTTAATTGAAAATGTTAGTTCTGAAGATATAAATGTTAAAGCACTCTATAATAACGAACCTTTTGAGTATATAAAAATATATGAAGATAGAATAGATGATGATAAATATGATCTTTATATACATATCAAGATAGTGCCAGCTGATAAAATTGATTTAAAATTGTGGGTCTTTGATAATAATGGTGCCATAGGCGAATACAGATTTAAGGAATATAAAGAGACTAATCTTCCTGACTGGCGAGATAGAGTTATATATTTTGTTTTTACAGATAGATTTTGCAATAATGATCCTGCGAACGATACCCCTGTTATTGATGAAGAGCTTGCAGAGATCGCAAATTATCAGGGTGGTGATTTTAAAGGTATAATTAAAAAGATAGAAGAAGGCTATTTCTCAAGATTAGGAGTGGATGTTCTCTGGATTTCACCAGTTATTGATAATGTTGAAGGAGCTTATATAGATTCTCTACCACCTCATAGAAAGTTTACTAGTTACCACGGTTACTGGCCCAAATCTTTAACAGAGATTGAGGAACATTTTGGTTCAAAGGATGACCTTAAAACATTGATAGACGTAGCACATAGCAAGAATATAAAAATTATTTTTGATATAGTATTCAATCATATACATAAAGAAAGTGATATCTATAATGAGCATCCTGACTGGTTTACTCCCTTACTTCTTCCTGACGGAACCAAAAACCTTAGATTATTTGATAAATATCCATTTACAACGTGGTTTGACGAGTTTATACCATCGTTTGATTATGACAAAGAAGCGGTAAAAAATATGATGGTTGAGAATGCAATATGGTGGATAAAAGAATTTAACATCGATGGGTTCAGAGTGGACGCTGTAAAACATATACCAGAAAACTTTTTTATTGATTTAAGAAAAGAGATTGTTCGAGAGATTGAGATACCGCAAAATAAAAGGTTCTTTATGGTTGGTGAAACTATAGATTCAAGAGAACGAATCAAACAATATATCAAATACACCAAACTCGATAGTCAATTTGATTTTCCGCTATACTGGTCTATCCGTGATTTTTTTGCTTATGAAAAGATTGACTTAGATAGATTAAGAGAGGAATATCTATTATCTAATAAAATATATAATATCTATCAAGTATCCCCTCTCTTAGGAAACCATGATTTTTCAAGATTCATTGCTTATGCTGATAAAAATTTTGATGCGAATAAAGAGAAAGAACTTGCGTTTACAAAACCGCCGCAGATTGATAAAACCGACCCACAAAAAGCTGAAGCGATGTATAAGAAAATCCAGTTTGCATTCGGGTTCTTACTAACATTAAATGGGATACCAATGATATATTATGGTGATGAGATAGGATTAACAGGTGCAGCTGACCCAGATAATAGAAGAATGATGCTCTTTGAGGATAAATGGGATAAATATCAGAAGGCAACATTTGAAAAAGTAGCTTCTCTGCTTCATTTAAGAAAAGACCATGATGCTTTAAGACGGGGTGTGATACGGGAAATATATTCAAGCAATGAGCTGTGGGTGATCCGTAAAACTTATTTTAATGATGATTTACTGATAGTGTACAATAACTCAAAAACAACTGATAACAAAGTGGTTTTAAAAGCTGATATATTTGATGAGATAATTGAGGCTCCGCTTGAGCCCTTATACGGCTCGGATGGAACCACATCTTCTACAACTGAAGGTATCACTTTTTTCATCTCACCAAAAAGTGTAGCGATATATAAAATTGAGAGTGAGGGTTAGCACCGAGAGGAAGTGATGGATACCTGTAGGGTTTTTATAGGTTCAACTAACGGATATATTGTCATAAAGATTGTTGGTCGCGGGACATGGAATTATGCCCGTGTTTTTAGAAACCTTATTGATGACCTATCATTCAAAGAGTGGAGAGAATGCTATTTAAATCTTGGTGAGTGCGAATATCTTGACAGCACGTTTGTTGGTATCATTGCTTACGCATTAAAAAAATTTAAACAGCTCAATAGGAATCTTATTATCGTTGAAACCAGCAAAGATGTTTATGAAACTTTAAAAACAATGGGGATTACAAAGTTTGCTTCTATCCTTGAAAAACAAATGTTTGAAGCTATACTTGAAGAGATAATGGAAATCTCTTCGGATATAAAAAAAGAGGATGCAAGTTTTATATTAAAAGCCCATAAAGAGCTTGAAGAACTCGATGAATCAAATATTAAGAGATTTGAATCTTTAAGAAGTGTTTTAGAAAACAAAATCAATAAAGAGAACTAACCTTACGGCAGAAATTTCGAGATGGCTTTGAGTTTGCGTGGAAGGTATTCATCGATAACGTAGTTTAACCCCCATTTCGCAAGTGCCTGCTGTTCTGCCCGAACCCCCATATCAAGTAACTGCCCCATAGCTTCAGCCCAGGGTTTGTGATAAATAAAAAACGGGTCATTTTTAAGTGCGTCTCTTCCTCGTTTGATATCAACCTCTTTTAATGGATGAGTTGGCAGTTTGTAATCTATGATATCCTGTGGTGTAACACCAAGAAAACTCGCCCACGGTACGCAGAAGAACTTATTAATATGGGCAGCGTTGCCCGAACCTACTTTAAGTGTGCGGTATATATTACTTATTCCGTATGGGTCGCAATCTACAAATGCGTACACTGGTATGTTTGTTTCCTCGGATAGTCTTCGTATAAAGCGGCGGCAGGCTCTTGTGGGAACGCCGCCCATTGAAACTAATATGCAATTTGCTTTTTGCCAGAATTTATGGCTTGCTAACCGCTGGAACATACCACCTGTCTCTATCGCAAGAATAAATTCTGCCTTTGTCTCAAATCTAAGTTGCTCAACACTTGAAGGTACTGAGTATGCTCCGCTACCAAACCCCGTGCAATCGATCCTTATCTTTTTACCTGTCTCTCTGTCATAATCTATAACAATTAATTTCCCTGCAACATCGCCCCCTTTTTCCTCAGGATAAAACCGCAGTTGTTCACGATTTACACCATAGCTGGAAAACAATGCTTCAATGTCATCCATTACCTCATCAGATTCAGGTTGTTCATCAAATTTTGCATCCTCCCAGTTTTTGGATTGGTAATACACATCCCGTTTTGTTGCAAAATCATTGGTATTAACAAGCTCTTTTGATAGCGACATCATTCTTAAAACTTGAGCAAATGATTTGACAGTTAAAACCGTTAAAGTTCGCAACTTCTTTTTGTCGTCTATCTCAAAATAGCCACGCTTATCATCATATCTTACATTATTTAATGCCCTTATAGGAAAAGAGAGTTCTGGTTTCTTTATTTTTTGTATTGCACTATATATGCTGTTTGCAGTCTCTCTTATATATTTTACAGGATTAACATCTTTTATAACATTTGATCTTTTCAATATCTTCTCCTTGTTTTTTCAAGTATTACATAGAGATTTTTCGTTGTTTTATTCGTTTCTTTTTCTTTTAAATTTAATATCTCTTTTAATCCTATTACAATCTGTGGTATATATCTTTCTATGTATGACCGTTTTTTTGTTTCATCAGCCTGACGAATCTTTTTTCGAATATGTAAACCAACCTTTCTTCCACACTCCTGCAGCGCAAGTTTAACTTCCTTTATTATTTCAGGATAATGAGCTATGGATTCTTTTGATTCAGAAGTAAACGGTACCCAGATGCTTGCCATATGGACAAGAATTGTCAAAGGTCCTATGGGCATAGCATCTTTTGGCTGAGCAAGATTATAATTTCTCCATGAGGTATTTATCACAGCCTCTGTTATAGCGCAACCTGACTGCTGATAGAGTAATGGTGCACGGTTTGCAAACCTTAATAATTCAGCAGGTTCTTCAAGTGGCTGCTTTCCACCATAGGCAATCCCTGCTTCAATAATAAACGGGTTACCACGATATACTGCAGGGCTTCTTGATACAGCAGAATAAAAATCAGCTTCTATAACAGCTTTTAACCCTTTAAGTATCCCCTCTTCTCCAATCTGTGATAAACAATTTGTTGCGGGGTTCATAATTTTAGTAAGATTAATAGCTCTATAAAGAGCATCGAAATCGTCCCTTGTTATAGACGATAGTTTCTTTTTACTATCAATATTAGCCCTTCTTGCTATCTCTTCAGCGATTTTAGTTGAGACACGAGAAAAATCAGTTTGTAGAAATCTTTTTAAATATCCTGAAGAACTGTTTTTTGCCATAGAGATAAGCATTCCGAGTTCTATGCCATGTGGATGAGGTTTAATGGACAACGGTTCAACTGGTAACTCCTGAACGCTTCTTTTATATACAACTAATTCCTCAGTATCAGGTGGTTGGTATGTAATTTTTACGTGCGGATTAGAAATAGCTGTCTGACGCAGATAATTATCTATGGAATGTTTACCACGATAAAATTTTCCCTCGAGCTCGATCTCGACTCTGGTACCATGCTCTTTTTTCCATGAAACTACTTCATCTTTTATTATCTCAGGTCTGTTTTTATTTGTATCAATGTGTATCTCAAAATAATGTGCAGGCTTATCTTTACGAGTCTTTGATATTATTTTAATTGGTTTCCCTGTTGTCAGTTGACCGTATAATGCAGCTGATGAGATGCCGATGCCTTGTTGCCCGCGTGTCTGTTTCATCGCATGAAATTTTGAACCATATAAGAGTTTACCAAATATATTCGGGATAGCATCTCTAACTATACCAGGACCATTATCCTCAACTGAGACTATAAATCTATCTTCTCCAAGTTGCTTTATTTCAATATATAGTTCAGGGAGAATCCTTGCTTCTTCGCAGGCATCAAGCGAGTTATCACATGCCTCTTTCACTGCCATAAGTAATGCTTTTTGCGGATTATCAAAACCAAGAAGGTGTCTGTTTTTAGCAAAAAACTCAGAGACAGATATCTCTCGTTGCATCAAAGCCATATCTTCAGCTGTAAGAACATTTGTTTTACTCTGCATAGAATATAAAACCTTTTTTTACAAAAACTTGCATATTTTGTTTTTATTTCGTATCTCTGTCAAGCATTTTTTATTAAAAAAAGGTTTTCCATCAGTTATAGGTGGGATTAAGAAGCAAGATATTCGAAATTCTTTTGAATTTCGAATTGTAAATTGGAGATTGGAAATTGAAATTAAAGGCGCAGAGGCACAGAGGCACAAAGGATATTAGGGGATGGGGTATATTAGGGGGCGGCGGTTAGGGGTTAGGG
>JBFMHD010000012.1:0-22505 GCA_040752395.1 Candidatus Hydrogenedentota bacterium | reverse complement strand
AGAAGCAAGAAGCAAGATAACGGAAAAGAAAGATAACGAAAGAAGCACAGAGGCACAGAGGCACAAGGTATGAAAAACTAAAGATGATATAAAAAGAGTCGTGAGTCACAAGTCGCAAGTCGTGAGTCAAAACAGGACTCGAGACTCAAGACTCAAGACTTTTCAGCAGATTCCGGGCTTCGGGCTCCAGCCGGCTGTAGTCCGTAGCCTGTAGCCTGTCCTGATACCTCTCACTTCTTCCGTTATCTTGCTTCTTGCTTCTACTTGATATTATTATAATTACAATGTTTTTCAGAGGAGTGATATGCAAAGGAGAGAGTTTTTAAAGTGTGGTATTGCAGGAACATTATTCTCTGTATGTTCTAACCCGGTTTTCGCCATAACAAAGGATGATGAAAGGTTTATTAAAGAAGCGATGTTCTATGAGAAAAGAGAAAAGAATTCAGAGGTTAGATGTAAGCTATGTCCCAGGGAATGTGGTATAATCAATGGTGGTCGTGGATTCTGTGAAGTTAGAGAGAATATAAATGGTAAATTATATACACTTGTTCATAGCCGTTGTGTATCCGCAAATATTGATCCTATAGAAAAAAAGCCGTTCTTTCATTACTTACCAGGAACAAAAGCGTTCTCGATCGCTACCGCAGGTTGTAATTTTGAGTGTAAGTTCTGTCAGAACTGGCAGATATCACAGTTCAGACCTGAGGACGTTTCAAGTATCTATGCCCCTCCTTGGGCATTAGTCAATCAATGTATAACTAAAAAAGTGCCAACAATATCCTATACGTACTCTGAACCTATTATCTTTTATGAATATATGTATGATACTTCAAAACTCGCAAGAGAGAAGGGGATAGGTAATGTGATGGTGAGTAATGGTTTTATCAATGCTGAGCCGTTAAAGAAATTGTGCGAGGTGCTTACAGGGATAAAGATAGATTTCAAATCTTTTAATAACGAGTTTTATAGAGAAATTTGTTCTTCGTATGTATATCCTGTGCTTGAGACTATGAAATTAATAAAAAAGCTTAAAATGTGGCTTGAGATAGTTGTTTTAATATTACCTACCAAGAATGATAAACAAGATGAGATAAAGGAGATGAGTAAATGGATACTTGATAATTTAGGGCCAGATGTACCGGTTCATTTCTCAAGGTTTCATCCGACATATAAAATAACGAATTTACCACCGACACCTGTGGAGACGATTGAGCGGTGTTGCGAGATAGCAAAATTAGCTGGTATACATTATGTATATATGGGTAATGTAGCAGGCCACAAGTATGAATCCACGTATTGTCATAAATGCGGTAAAGTATTAATAAAGCGGTATGGTTATTATGTTTTAGAGAACAATTTAAAGGGTGGTTTCTGTCCTTACTGCAACCAAAAGATACCCGGTGTCTTTCTTTGACTCACGACTCACAACTTACGACTGAAGACTTTTCAGATGTATTTCTTAACTTTTAACTTCTTACCCAACTTTAACTGAGAGATTATATGTAGAGTACAAACCGGGCTTATGCTTACTTCTTCGAAAATCAGGTCAAAAAACAGAAAACAGTCTTGTAAATATTATAATTAGCAAAAAAGATGGGTCAAAAAATGGTGATTTTAGTGGTTAAAATTTTGAAGTTGGGTTAAACCAAGAAACAAAACAAATAGGCACGGAAAGGCTTTTTTAGCTAAAATTGTGGAAGTTGGGTTAAAGTTATGACATAGCTGAAATTAGGTTTAACATTATATTTTCTGAAATATATATATATCCGAACTTACCAGATGATTAACGATTTCAAAGAGACGCTTGTTTTTAAATACTTTAATCAATTTATAATCTTTACTATTTAAGAGTCGATGTAAGATATCTCTATCTCTATCGATATTTTTAATAATTACATAGTCAACTTGTGTATCTGCTGAAAACGGAACTATCAGTTTATATTTAGAAAATCCAAAAGGCGGACAATAGTGAGGCTGCGGAATATAATGAAGTCCGATAGTTCTATCTTCAGGAATATTTAAATTTATCCAGGCGCCTGCCTGCAGAGATGTCCGATTATTAATTGATCCTTGAAAAAATTCAAATTGATATTGACCTGATATAATCAAATTGTACATGATACCTGATAATAAAAGTATTTGAACCACCTTTTTATTAAAATTGCTAATATAATGATACATTAAACCTATAAAAAGAATTATTATAGGAATAGCCGGGATATATATTCTTATATGCTCACGTTTAAATATTTTGGTGATTGGGAGTTCAAAATATAATGAATAAGAGATCAAAAAAATAAAAATTCCAATAATATAAGATATCCTTTTATTGTCATTAGAAATTTTCTTGAAATATAACCCAAGTTGACACAGCATAAAAATAAATAGAAATAAAGCAGGACCAAGTCCTTCAAAACACTTGCTAAAAAATTTAGGTAATCCATAAATAAAATGGACTAATAACCCGTTTTCGTATGAATGATAAACTTTTCTAAACGTATCATAGTGGTGAATATTTTTGTTAATATTTAAAATAAAATAAGGATTTGAGACCACATAAAATATCAATGCTGTAAAGCATATTATAATAATATAAAAAATTTTGTTTCTTATATTGATCTTTTTATAGTAAATTATTGCAGTTAATGGTATTATTAAGTAGGAAAAATAAAGTATTATTGAGCCGGCTGCTAACCCTGTCCATAATCCACATAATATAAAGTTTCGATACCTAATTTCCCCATTAACGATTATTTTATATAAATAATAAAGTGATACAATTCCAAAAGCCGGTGCGACAATGTGAGCCTTAATTATGCTTTTAAATAATGTTATTACCGGTAAAGTGACAAATAAAAGTGTTAATAGAACTGAAAAGTTATCTGAACAGAATCTTCTTAGCAGTTTATACAGAATAAGAGTAAGGACAAATACCGATAATCCTATATAAACACGACAGGATATATATATATTAGCCATTTCCTGTATATTATTAAAATAATATTTAATATCAGGTACTAGATTGATAATCTTTAAGGTGTCAAGTACTTTAAGATAAAATCCGAGCGGGTAAATGTATGAGCCTCCATACTGATAAAAGTGCGGATCAAATTCGAATTTATAAGGATTCATATTTGACAAAGCAAATAATGTTGCCTGCTCATCAGAATGAGTTGTTCTTAAATAATAAGGTCTAATAGCAGTATAAAAATTTGAAAGGCCCGTGTTATTCCTATAGTCAATTATGTTAGTTGATATTTGAGATGCGATATTATGGAAATAATAGTCTTTACCATCTCTATATAAATCATTCCTTGCTTTTTCAAGGTCTGAATACAGTTTGGATTTATTTAATATACCACATTCAATAAGAGATTTTTGAGAATCATTCATTAATCCCCAGTTAACAGAAATAAAAATCCAGAATAGAATAAAAATATAGAAAAATATCTTAAAAAAATTTATTCTTTTCATTATGTTCTCAGCCTTATAAAAAATATGAAACCATCTAATAGTCTTTGAACATCTTCAAAGGATTTTATTTTACACAGCATTCTTAAATATACTATAGTTAAGCAGAAAATACAAGATAAAAATTAGAAATTCCGTAATGCCTCAGAACGTGTGAAATAATCAACATTAATACCTGCTAACTTTTTTATTATCAGTCCACATTTTCTAAAAAAAGTCTAATTTTTTCACACGTTCTCAGTTTTCGGTGGAGTTTCTTTATCTTGCTTCTTGCCTCTTGCATCTTGCTTCTTTTTTTATAGGGTTATTTTTGTTTTTTTATTGGATGGGGAATTTAAAGAAATATCTTGACCAAAGATATTTATAATATATAAGAGATTAGAAGGGTCTTTTGGGGAAGGTATCATTGTGCCTTTGCACCTTAAATCTTATTTATAGAGGGGATATAAATGTTTTACGATTTTAGAGATGCTGTAGCCGAAGTGATAATTGATAAAGAAGCTATTGAGAGAAGGATACAGGAGATGGGTGAACAAATTTCAAAAGAGTATGCAGGTAAAGATTTAGTATTTGTAGGTGTGCTTCGGGGTGCCGTAGTTTTTTTAGCTGACCTTATCAGAAAAGTATCTATACCCTGTGAGATTGATTTTATAGATGTTACAAGTTACGGTAAAGATACTAAAACATCAGGGATTGTAAGAATACTTAAAGATATTTCTATAAACGTAGAAAACAGAGATGTTCTGGTTATTGAGGATGTTATAGATACCGGGTTAACATGGCACTATTTGCGAGAAAATATACTTGCTAAAAAGCCAGCCTCGTTAAAAATGTGTTGTCTTCTGGATAAACCTGCGAGCAGACGCATTGATATCAAACCTGATTATGTTGGTTTTGTTATTCCTGACAATTTTGTTATTGGTTATGGTCTTGATTGCCAGGATTATTTCAGAAATATACCTTTCGTAGGTACGCCATCAGACATTGCATGGGATTTAAGTACAGAGGAAGATAGTATATGAATTCGTTTTTTAGAAGTCTGGGTTTCTGGATACTTATTTTTATTCTGATTTTTTATGCGATATTTACTATGAAACAGGACGAAGTGCCGGAAAAAGACTTCACACAGAGTGAGTTTATAGAATACATCAAAGCCGGGTTAATAGAGAATGCTGAGATTGAGGTAAAGGGACCAGATTTAATAGAGATTAAAGGAAAACTAAAACATCAGAAGAATGGTTATAAGGTATCAGTATTAAAGACAGAGGAGTTTCTAAAATTATTAGATGAATATAAAATTCCGTTTAAAGTTAAAGGTGTTGAAAAGAACTGGTTTTTAGACATATTTCTTCCGTACTGGGGGCCTGTGATACTTTTTATAATTTTATTCTGGTTAATATTTGCAAGACAGATTCAGGGTGTTGGGAATAAAGCATTCTCATTTGGTAGAAGCAGGGCCAGGTTAATTAATCAATCTGATAAAAAGATTACTTTTAATGATGTAGCTGGTTGTGATGAAGCAAAAGCAGAGCTTGTAGAGATAATAGAATTTTTAAAAGAGCCACAAAAGTTTACGAAACTTGGTGGTAGGATTCCGAAGGGTGTATTACTTGTTGGGCCTCCGGGGACAGGTAAGACGTTGCTTGCTCGGGCTGTTGCAGGTGAAGCCAACTCACCGTTTTTCTCTATCTCAGGTTCTGATTTTGTTGAGATGTTTGTTGGTGTAGGTGCTTCACGGGTAAGAGACCTTTTTGACAAAGGCAAACGGCACGCGCCCTGTATTATTTTTATTGATGAAATCGATGCGGTTGGCAGACATCGAGGAGCCGGGCTGGGTGGCGGACATGATGAACGTGAACAGACATTAAATCAGATTCTTGTTGAGATGGATGGATTTGATACAGATACCAATGTCATAGTTGTGGCTGCAACTAACAGGCCAGATATACTTGACCCGGCATTGCTTCGGCCCGGCAGGTTTGACCGCAGGGTTGTTGTTGATCTACCGGATTTAAAGGGCAGACTCGGGATTCTCAAAGTTCACATTAAAAAGATACCATTAGATGAAGGGGTTGAGCTTGAAATAATTGCTCGTGGTACACCATATTTTTCAGGTGCTGATATTGCAAATCTTGTTAATGAATCTGCGTTACTTGCAGCAAGGCGGAATAAACAAAAAGTTACAATGGAAGAATTGCTTGAATCACGCGATAAAGTTATAATGGGGCCTGAGCGTCGTTCCCGTACTATAAGCGAGGAGGAGAAACGCATAATTGCTTATCATGAAAGCGGACATGCTTTAATCGCCAAACTTTTGCCAGGAACTGACCCGGTGCATAAAGTTACGCTTATCCCTCGTGGCCTCGCTTACCTTGGTGCAACGTTTTATCTACCTGAAAAAGATAAATATCTTAAAGCAAGAAAAGAATATATCAATGATATTAAATGTCTTTATGGTGGACGGGTTGCAGAGGAATTAATTTTTGCTGATATAACCGCTGGCGCAGCTAATGATATCGAACGCGCAACTGAAATCGCTCATAGTATGGTCTGCCAGTTTGGGATGAGTGATAAAATGGGGCCACGTTCTTATGGGAAACGTGAAGAACATATCTTTTTAGGCAGAGAAATAACGCGTGAAAGGGATTTCTCTGAACAGACAGCGCTTGAGATTGATAAAGAAGTAAGCAAGATTGTTAAGGAGTGTTACGAAGAAACCAAAAAATTATTGCTCGAAAACAGAGATAAACTTGATAAAATCGCCCGGATGCTGATTGAACGCGAAGTGCTTGATGGGAATGAGGTGGATTTATTGATGGAGGGTAAGGAATTACCACCACGACACCTCGAATTAAATAATACTAAAAGTATAACACAATCTGATGTTCAAAACACAAAATAAAATCTTTCCTACTGATAATAATCAATTCTATCTAATTGGAATATTAAACCGCACAACTGATTCATTTTATGACGGCGGTAAATATTATGAATTAGACGATGCTATAAGACGAATAAAAGAAATGATTGATGAAGGAGCTGATATTATTGATATAGGAGGTGAATCAACGCGACCCGGCTCAAAACCTTTATCTGTTGATAAAGAAATTGATAAAACAGTTCCTCTGATTAAAAAGGTAAAAGAGTTATTCCCTGAGGTATGTATTTCTATCGATACTTATAAAAGCGAGGTAGCGGAGCTCGCGATATCTGAGGGCGCTGAAATAGTTAATGATATTAGTGGAACGATGATGGATGCGCGGATCATCGATGTGGTTATAAAAAACAATGCTTCAATAGTAATAAACCACATACAGGGAACACCACAAACTATGCAGATTAACCCACTTTATAAAGATGTTATTTTAGAAGTGAAAAATTTTCTTATAAACAAAGCTAAAGAATTAACAGACAGAGGATTGGAAAAAGAAAAAATACTTCTTGATGTTGGTATAGGGTTTGGTAAGACGCTTGAACATAACCTTGAGCTATTACGAAACATTGATGAGTTTAGCAAGCAGGGATATGAAATGCTAATCGGGACAAGTAGAAAATCGTTTATTGGTAAGATATTCGATTCAAGCCCAAAGCAAAGGTTGCCAGGCACTATAGCTTCAAATGTTTATGCTTATACAAAAGGTGTCCGATTTTTTAGAATACATGATATAAAGGAGAATAAACAGGCTTTGAGTGTGGTAAGGAGAATAATTTAGACGGTCGGGGTCTCTTTTTTGAGGTATTTAGATATTTTCGCTTTTAATTCAGCAAGATCAGAGCTCTTGGTAATGAATTCATCAGCATCTGTAAACGCAAAATGATTTTTTAGCTGACCAAAAGCTGTCACAATGAAAATGGGTATCTTACCGCGGAACGATTTTAATCTTTGAAGAAGTTCTATACCGGAGATATCAGGAAGTTTGATATCAACCATTATTAGATCAAAATTGTGTTGAGCGATAAGACCGAGCGCTTCCTGACCGTTACAAGCACCATAACATCTGTAACCATCCTCACACAGCTCCTCGATGTAGAGATTACGGAGATTATGCTCATCTTCTATTACAAGTATATTTTTCTTCATAAATTAATTATATACTTTTTTTAAAAAAAATCAAGATTAAAATTTTACAAATTCAAATTCCAATTTGCAATTCGAGATTCGCAGAATTTCGCTTAACTATTGGATTACACTGACAAGAGATCTTTGAAAAACCCTGATTATCACATCTAAAGATGCTCACTACATTTTTTATTTTTTGTAATTCCAATATAATCAATATAATGTAAAGAGGGTCCAAAGACCCGTTCTTTAGACTTTAGGCGCATCTTTAAAAAATGAGGTTTTAAAAGAGACCTGAACAAAATGTGTTGACATTTTTAATATAAGGATTATTTAATGTAGCCAGTGTGAATAAAGAGTTGCTCGTGGTATAAATTATGCAAAGACATCAGGACTGGATGAAACAGGCTGTTTCTGATTTAAAACATGCAAAAAATTCATTAATAGCTGGAGATTTTGAATGGTCATGTTTTGCTGCGCACCAGGCCGCAGAGAAAGCCATTAAATCTTTATATCAGAGACTGCATCTTGATGCGTGGGGACATACCCTGAGTATACTTCTTGCTAACCTTCCTTATGAGATAGGTGTCAGCACAGAGTTAATAGAAAAGGGAAAAATACTTGACAAACATTATATCATATCGCGTTATCCCAATGGGTTTAACGAAGGTGCGCCAACTGACTTTTATACAAGGAACGAGGCTGAAGAATCAATTAGATTAGCAGAGGAAATAATTGAGTACTGTAAAAGTAAGATCAATTGATAAGGAAGAGGTTTTACGTAAAACTTATGACTATCTTGAAAAATTAAAAGTTAGTCATCCTGAAATTAAAGTAGCCTATCTTTTTGGTTCTTTTATCAACGGGACATATGCACCAGGGAGTGATATGGATATCCTGCTTGTTTTATCTCATTCAGATAAAAGAATGAGGGATCGGATACCTGATTATCTCCCAGCACGATTTCCAGTCAGTGTTGATATTATACCGTACACTGAAGATGAACTTAAACAGGCTCTGAAAGATAATATATTTATTCGCAGAATAATTAAAAACGGTAAATGCATCTCGTTTACAATAACAAACCACACCTCTTCAACAATGAGATAAAGAGGGAGGATACATTATGGTTGAGTATAAAGTCGCGGCTAATTCTGTAGGTGTAGTTGAGACTAAATACTTTGACTTTGATGAGATAGAGTTGGAGTCAGGTAAAAAGATAGCTCCTGTAAGAATTGCTTATGAAACATACGGCAAGCTCAATAAAAATAAGGACAATGCGATACTTCTCTGCCATGCCCTATCAGCAGATGCACATGTTGCAGGGTATTATAAAGACCAGTTCGATGAAGATGGCAATTTAAAAGTTGATGAAAAACCTGGCTGGTGGGACAATATGGTTGGTCCATCTAAAGCCTTTGATACTGACAAATATTTTGTTATCTGTTCGAATGTTATCTGTGGATGTAAAGGCTCAACCGGACCCTCGAGTATCGATCCAACGCGTGGAGAACCATATGGTTTAAGATTCCCGGTTATTACGATAAAAGATATGGTGAATGCTGAAAAAAAGTTAATTGATTATCTTGGTATCAGGAGGATATTAACTTTATCAGGTGGTTCAATAGGCGGGATGCAGGCTTTACAGTGGGCGATATCGTATCCTGAAAGGATTATCTCAACCATACCGCAGGCCTCATCAGCGCGACCATCAGCTCAGGCTATAGCATTTAATGAGGTGGCGCGTCGTGCAATAATGAGTGACCCTAATTTTAATAAAGGAGATTATTATGGTAAAGAGAGGCCGAGAAACGGGCTTGCTATCGCAAGAATGATGGGTCATATAACATATCTCTCTGAGGAATCTATGAAAAGGAAGTTTGGTAGAAAACTATTTAAAGATAAAGTAGGCTATGATTTTGATGTTGATTTTCAGGTAGAGAGTTATTTAAGGTATCAGGGTGAAAAATTTGTTGAGCGATTTGATGCAAATACATATCTTTATATGACAAAAGCGCGTGATTATTATGACCTTGTTGAAGAATACAATGGCAGATTAGCTAATGCTTTTATTAACTCGACTAACGTTAAGTATTTATTAATATCATTTACTTCTGACTGGCTTTTCCCTACGGAACATACTAAAGAGATTGTGCGCGCTTTACAGGCAGTTGGTGCTGATGTAAGTTTTTGCGAGATCGAATGTGATTATGGTCACGATGCGTTTCTCCTTGAAACAGATAAACAGACCCAGATTATTACCAATTTCTTAAATAGAGTAGTCGAAGAAGAGAAGATTGAGATTATTTAAGCAAACCGACGGATTAGATAAGTAAGAAGTTTATCACACTCTTTTTTACTATCTTTTTCGAAACTGGCACGCGTGATGAAGTCACCACTTATACCAGTTGATATGCATTCAAGAACCATTGCATCAAATATATAGGTTGGATTAAACTCGGGTATTATAATTTTGAATGGTTCGCCAGGAGTAAATTTATATTGAGAGATTATCTTTATACCACCGCCACCTACATCCTCGACAAGCGCAGATATAAATACATCTTTTATATAAACCCTTGCTGATAACGTAATCCGTGCTCGCCAGTCTTTTCTTTTCTCATCCATTGTTGTTCTGTCCCATCTTTTTCAATCTATATTATCGTATTAGTTTAAAAATTTTTTTAATCTTTTTAAGTTTACAAACCTTAATTAAAAATATATAATTTTAGATGTTTTGCAAATGAAAAAAATTCTTTTTATATTAATCACACTAATAATTTTTTTCTATTATTAGAATTTGTTTTAAGATTACATAATTGTTTAGTAAATAAACAAGACTGTAGTGTTCCCCGTTTGTCGGGACATTTTTTAGTAAATTTTCGGCACATTTTGACCTGACCATTCTAAAAACAATTCATCCTGACATTATTCCGCCTGACATCCTGTCAGGTGGGCAAAGAGAAAAACCATCAAGCCTCAAGGTTTCTCTATTTGCAATCTCTCTTCCTTGCTGCGCCGCGCTCCGTCGCGCCAGGCAGGCAAAGACACACACAAGAAAAAACTTTGTGCCTCTTGCTTCTTGCTTCTTTCCGTTATCTTGCCTCTAAATAAAGGTAAATAAATTTGCAATTTGCAATTTTAATTAAATCTATTATAAAATTAGACGATAATATAATAATTGATTTACCAATATGATAACATCTAAAAAAACAGCTACTATTTTCATATCGATTATTATAGTCCTATCTTTACTGCCATCGCTATTATCTGCTGCTGGGGAATTAGAATTAATAAGTGTAACAAGCGAGACAAATGCTGTTGTCTATGGATTAACAGGTGTACAAATTGTTCTTACTGCTCAAAATACAGGCACCCAGGCTGTTAATAAAATTGACACGCCGTTATTGAGATTAATTCAGAACGACTAAAAATATTTGACAAAGGCAGAAAAACAGACAATAATTTATGTGTTTTGAATCTTTTAAAAGTATGTTAGCTCCAGGCTACAGACTACGGGCTTCAGCTTGCAGACTACAGGCTACGGGCTACGGACTACAGCCGGCTGGAGCCTGAAGCCAGGACCTTGGAGACTGAAGAGCCCGAAGTCTGAAGCTTGTTTTTTAGAGGGGTTTAGTGATGGCACATACAAAATCAGCAAAAAAGAGTATAAAACAAAATGAAAAGAGGAGACTGAGGAATAAATCAGTTAAAACTGAGATTAAGACATTGATAAAGAAATGTCTTGTAGCTGCGAAAGAGAAAAGGCAGGATGAGCTAAAGCAATTGTTAGGTCTTACTTATTCTAAAATAGATAAAGCTGCAAAGAAAAATATTATTCATAAAAATAGCGCCAATCGTAAAAAGTCAAGATTGATGAACCAGATTAAAGCCTTTTCAACAGCGTAGTTTTTGTGTCGTTTCTTTGTTTCTTGCTTCTAAATACGCCACCAATACCTGAGTGGATATTAAAAAGAGTGATGGATATAATTTGTTTTGTTATAATGAATTAATACAGATAAAAAGGCCTGCTCAGTACCTTAATTGCGAGTATGGAAGTATAGTTAAAGATTTTAATAAAGAGGCTGTAAGGTTTGTAATAGGGTTTCCTGAAGTATATGAGATAGGGATGTCTAATCTCGGAATCCAGATTATTTATGATATGCTTAATAATATAGATTCCGTGTTATGTGACAGGATTTTTTTACCAGCAAAAGATTATTATGATTATCTCTTAAAAAATAATATAATTTTAACAAGCCTTCATTATAAAAAAAAGCTCAGCGAGTTTGATATTATCGGTATCAGCATCCCTTATGAATTAACTTATGCTAATATTTTGAAGTTGTTAAGAGTATGTGGGGTGTCTATTCTTGCCGAACGTAGAAACGACAAATATCCGCTTGTAATAGGTGGTGGTAGCGGTGTTTTTACTCCTGAACCGCTTGGTGATTTTTTCGACCTCTTTTATATAGGCGAGGCTGAAAATGGCTTATTAGAGATAATTAATGTATTTAAAGAGTGTAAAGGGGTAAGTAAAAACAAGATTAAAGAAATCCTTAAAAAAGAAGTGCATGGATTATATGACCCTTTAACAAAAAGATATTCTTTCGTTGATTATAATATATATAAGGAAGAAGACAATAACAAAGTCAGAAATGGAGCTGTTGTAAAGAAAAGAATAAGCAGTGAATTCGGGTCGATAAAATCGCAGATCGTACCTAATATAGATATTATTCATAATAGAATCAGTGTAGAGGTTTCAAGAGGGTGTATCCAGAATTGCAGGTTTTGCCAAGCCACATACCTCTATAAACCATACAGGGAAAGAGATATACAAAGTATAGTTGAGGAACTGGAACAGAGATTGTATAAGAGCGGATATAATGAGGCAGCTTTCAGTGGATTATCTGTGATGGATTATTCAAGAATAGATGATTTGATTAGCTATGCAGTAAACATACCGCATCTTAATATTTCGTTACCATCAATGAGGATAAATTCATTTGATACTGAGGTACTAAAAAAGTATTCAGGGATAAGAAGGACAGGCATTACATTAGCGCCTGAAGTTGCATCAGAACGTTTACAGAAAATAATAAATAAAAACGTGAATTTAAATGAATTATTCAATATTGTAGGTAGTATGGTAGAGGCAGGGTGGAGACGTGTTAAATTATATTTTATGATAGGGCTACCTTATGAAACAGAGGAAGATATTAAAGAGATAGCAAGACTTTGCAACATTCTGGCAAGTAATAGAAAATTGAGATACATCGGTGTTACAATCTCTCAATTTGTACCTAAACCCCATACCCCGTTTCAATGGCTTCAATTAGAGGATATGGATATTTTACTCTGGAAAATGAAGATTTTAAGAGATGGGGTAAAGAGCAGAAAAATAGAATTAAGATTTCATAATATAAATACAATCTTACTTGAGAGCGTGCTGTCAAAGATGGGGCGGGAGGCAGGAAGCGTAATTATGAAAGCTGATGAAAAAGGCGCAGGGTGGGAGGGTTGGAACGAATATTTTGATATTAAAATCTGGGAAGATGCTTTTCTTGAAGATGGTCTTGAAATACGTAGATTAGCATCACAGAAATTCGGATATAACGACGTACTCCCCTGGGATGGCATAGATACCTATTGTAGTAAAGAATATCTATGGAAAGAATACGAATCTGCAAGAAATATTAAGAGTGGTATTATATGTCAGGATGATTGCAGGCTCTGTGGCGTTTGTAGTAGCAATATCAGGATAAAAAAGAGTACATCATCATCTTTAGAAGGACCACAAATCACACCTACCACGAAAGAAGCTGAAGAAAAAATTAATATTCTTGTTAGATTTAAAAGAGAGGCCGAGATAAGTTATGTATCTCATATAGAATTTGAAGATATTATACTAAAGTCATTCAAAAGAGCAGGGATTGAATTAAAATATTCAAAGGGTTATTCACCACGACCACTTATTTATTTTGCAAGAACTTTACCGCTTGGATATGAGATAAAAAACGACTATTTTACTATTATACTTGATAAACCAGCCAGAAATGACTTAAAGGATTTAGTGAATGACAAGTTGCCAGCTGGTATTAAAATAAATGATATAAGTTATGATGAGAATAAAACAAAGATTATGCACAGATGCAAGAAAGAAATATTTTATGTAAAACTGATTTGTAATAATCTAAATGAGATAGATAATTTTTTAAAAGAGTGGGGTAGCAGGATGGAGTTTTATTATGACTACAGGAAACGAAAGAGCGGGAAGGTCGAGAGGATAGATTTAAAAAAGTATATCCAGTTAAAAACTGAAAATCCGACGGATAATAAAATAGATTTTATTATAGAGAATAAAAATATGAATTATTATTTCAGACCTGATGGATTACTGGATGCTTTCGGGCTAAAGCAATATATTTTTATAGAGAAGATAGAGAGAGAAATAATAATATAATATAGTACAAATGTAGTGAATGTCTTTAGACCAGAGGTCCCCCGTGGTATTATGTCACAAATCGTTCTTCGGTCAGGTATCTATTCATACTGTCAGGGAGTAATGTTACAATATTTTTCTTTTTGTTACATTTTTGTGCTTCTGTGAGTGCCACAAGAACATTTGCGCCAGATGATACACCTGCATAAAGACCTTCTTCTTTCCATAATCGATGCACCATTGCTCGTGCGTCTTCATCAGTGACTCTTATATAATCATCGACAAGCCCTTTCTTAAGCATCTCTGAGATTATGCCGCCTTTAATCTCTGAGCTAGGATAATCCATCCCTGGTTTAATGTGAATCTTTGAGCTTGCAGGCTGGATCCCTATAATTCTTACATTAGGCAGTTCTTTTTTTAATACTTCAGATACACCTGCAAGAGTACCTCCTGTGCCGATCGATGCTATGAATATATCTACTTTACCATCAGTCTGGTAAAGGATTTCATTTGCGGTTTTATGATGAGCTCTTACATTATCAATATTACTAAACTGTCTTGCCCACCAGATATCTGGTTTTGTTCTCTCATCTTCAAGACAGAGTTGTCTACCGGGTAGTTCTACCTCGGCGCCTGCGATACTTCTTTCTTTCAGAGCCGCGATATCAGAAGGTTCCATTAAGCGTACCACAGCACCGACATTGGTCATCATCTTAGTTTTTTCTGCACCTGCTTTACCAGGCATTGTCTCATAGATTACAACTTTGTAGCCTTTTATGGTTCCAACAAACGAGAGAGCAAAACCTGTATTCCCGGTTGAGGATTCAACTATGGTATATCCTTGTTTTAGTTTACCGGACTTTTCCGCCTCCTCAATCATAAAAAGAGCGATCCGGTCTTTTAGACTACCGGATGGATTCAAATATTCAAGTTTAACAAGTATATTTGATTTGACTTCTCTTGCTATTCTATTCAGTTTAACCATTGGTGTATTTCCGATAAGTTCGAGCACGCTGTTATATATCTTTTTTTGCT
The DNA here is from genome assembly GCA_040752395.1 of Candidatus Hydrogenedentota bacterium. Classification (GTDB taxonomy): domain Bacteria; phylum JBFMHD01; class JBFMHD01; order JBFMHD01; family JBFMHD01; genus JBFMHD01. The sequence continues at coordinate 7,497 of JBFMHD010000012.1, read as the reverse complement.
TCATAACTTACTCCAGTTCTTTTCCTATGCCAAGAGATTTAGCTTTGTCAAAGTAGTATCTAGCGATTGAGATATCAAAGACAGCCATACCCATAGGATTAAACATAATGCTCATATTTGTGGGGTATAAAGCCATAGCATTATGGCAAACAACATCAGCGATAGATTTAGTATCTTCTTTCTTTAATCCTCGTTGGAGGTGCATCATTTCAATATCAGTTTTTTCCCGGCATACTTCCTCCCAGTCATCGACTATTATTGCTTTAGTATAATCGAGAATATTAACTTTATAATCACGGAGCGAGACATTGAGTTGAAGCGAGCCATCTTTAGGTTTTTCATCAACATACGGTGCTTTTGAAACGGTGCAAGTTATAAAGATGTCCATATCTCTAAAAGCTTCTTGCCAGGTCTTGACTATTGATGTTTTATTTTTATACGGGCCTTTAATGGTATCAGAGTCAATTTCTCGTATATCAAAAATAGATATTTTATCTATTTTGTCTTGTAAGAGTTCAGTGCACATTTTGTAATGATGTCTGCCTATGGGGCCCCAGCCAGTTAAACCAATTTTAATATTCTTTAATGGTCGTTCTTTAAGATAATAACGGATCATAAGACCAGTTACTGAACTGGTTCGGATTATGCTTAACAGCGCTGTGTTTATAATAGCGATGGGTTCACCTGTATCCGGGTTGTTTAGCACCACAACGCTGTGGGCTCGTGGGATACCTTTATCAATATTTTTTGGGAAACTTGCGATCCATTTAATCCCCGCGAGATTAATCTCACCGCCGACAAACGCAGGCATAGCTATAATGCGGTTTGTCAAATCTCTATAACGCAGATATGGTTTAATGGGCTGTGCAAAATCTTTTGTATCCAGACACCTCACAGCTTTTTCAATAATATCAATAGTTTCATCCCAGTGTATACCGATTTTAAGAAGGTCAGGTTCTGATAGATAGAGTATCTTCATATATTTATCCTCCAAAATTTTATACTTAATTTTATTTTTTTTTATACAACTTGTCAATAAAAAAATATTGATATAATTCCTTATTTTTTGGTAGAAATACTTAATTTATGTTAGCACCAAGCTATCGACTACAAAATCAGTCTATAGAGTCAAAGAGTCACAAGTCGTGAGTCAAAACAGGACTCAAGACTTTTCAGCAGGCTCCAGACTACAGGCTCCGGGCTTTTGGCTCCAGCCGGCTGTAGTCCGTAGCCTGTAGCCTGTCCTGATACTTCCCACTTCTTACTTCTTACTTTTTTAGAGGAGAGAAAAATGTATTCGCAGATACTTATAAATGTTGAGGCAGACGAGACAAGGGTTGCTTTACTTGAAGATAATCAGCTTGTAGAATTTTATTTAGAGCGTGGGGCTGCAAGCAGATTATCCGGGAACATATATAAAGGGAAAATCGAGGATGTGCTTCCAGGGATGCAGGCTGCTTTTGTAAATATCGGACTTAACAGGAATGCGTTTCTTTTTGTAGGTGATATAACAGATAGATACATTTCTGAAACAAATGTAAAGAGTTTAGCACCTGCTCCTTCTATATTACGAAAGATTGAGGAGATAATTAAAAAGGGTGAGCATATTTTAATTCAGGTCTATAAAGAACCCATAGAACAAAAAGGTGCAAGAATAACAACGAATATTGCTATTTCAGGTAAATTATTGGTTTATATGCCTCTTGCACCTCATATCGGTATCTCACATAGAATAATTGACCCAAAAGAGAGGGAGAGATTAAGAAACATTGTGATGAGCATACAAGAAAAGGAAGAGGGATTTATTATTCGGACTCAGGCTATAAATTGCAAAGAGGAAGAGATTTTAGAAGAGATTTATGAATTAAGAAAAAAATGGCAGGATATTTTAGATAAGTTGGGTAAAATAAAAAAAAGTGGACTTGTGTATCAGGAATTGCCTTTATCAGAGATAGTTGTCCGTGATTTGCTTACAGAAGATATAAACAGGGTATATGTTGATGACAAAGAGGAATATGAGAACATTTGCGAGAATGTAAAGAATAATAAAAAACATATAAGAGACAGAATTACGTTATATGAAGAACAAGAACCTATATTTGAAAAGTTTAATGTCGAGAACCAGATTACAAAAGCTTTAACAAGAAGAATAAATCTTAAAAGCGGCGGTTATTTAATATTTGACCAGACTGAAGCATTAACGTCAATAGATGTAAATACAGGTGGTTTTATAGGTATTGATGCGCTTGAAAACACAGCTTTTGAAATCAATCAGGAAGCGATACAAAAGATAGCGATCCAGATAAGATTAAGAAATTTAGGCGGGATGATAATTATAGATTTAATAGATATGAAGGAACAGGAGCATAGAAAGAGGATTAAAGAAGAGTTTGAGAACCTTTTAAAACGCGACAGGTGTAAGACACAAATAGTTAAACTATCAGAGCTTGGGCTGATTGAACTAACAAGAAAACGAGTAGGAAAGAGTCTTACACATTTACTTATGGATTACTGCCCTTTTTGCAGTGGAGGCGGTAGAATTTATTCTTCAATAACAATGTGCAATCAAGTTAAAAGGATGTTAGGGAAAGAGATAGGTTATGGGAACAAAAAACTGGTTGTTCAGACGAATCAGTATTATACACCGCTATTAAAAAAGGACGAAACATTACTTGAATTTATTGAGGAAACAGCGATAGAGGTTGAGTTTCAGGCAATTATGGATGTACCTTTTAATTTTTTAAAAGTTTTACCACAAACCGATTATAGAAATAGCTCAATAGGGTCAGCATAAAGCCTGAAGCCTATTTTTGAGGCAGAGATAAATGCAAAGAGTTTTATTAACAGGTGCGAGCAGTCAGACAGGTCAGGTTTTATATCCGCTATTGAAAAATAATAATTACGATATTTTAGGGACTTATATAACCAGAAAAACTTATGACGATTTAATTTTAATGACGCCGTATGATAAAAAAACTATTAAAGATACTATAAACCAGTTCAAGCCTGATATAATTATTCATACCTCAGCGTTAAATCTTGTTGATTATTGTGAAGATAATAAAGAAGAGGCGTATCTCTGTAATACTGAATTTACACAAGAACTTATGTTGAATACAGGGGATGCGGTGTATTTTGTTTTTTTATCTACTGACTATGTTTTTGATGGAGAGAGTGGACCGTATATCGAAGAGTCCATTCCCCGTCCGATAAGCGTATACGGTAAGACCAAATTTGATGCAGAGAATATTATAGTAACAAATCGGCCGGAGGACTCGTTAATCATCAGAACAACAGTGCTATACGGCAATGACAGATACAGAAAAAATTATGTATTGCGTTTGATTGACGCATTAAGAAAAAGTAAAGATATTAAGGTTCCTTATGATCAGGTATCAAGTCCGACTTACACTGAGGTACTGGCAGAATGTATTTTGAGATTAATCAAAAAAAAGAAGAAAGGGATATACAATATAGCAGGGCCTGATATATTATCACGATCAGAATTTGCTTATATGATAGCAGAGATTTTTGGTTTAGATAAAAGACTTATAGTACCGGTAAAAACAGAGGAGTTGGCTCAGCGGGCAAAAAGGCCTAAAAAAGCAGGATTATTGATTGATAAGATTAAAAAAGAGATAGGGATAGAAATAATGGATACTCAGCATGCATTAAAAGAATTAGGTAAAGAAGTAATTCCGCAGAACGTGTGAAAAAATTGTGGTGAGCATCTTTAGATGCGTCTTTAAGATGAGGTATTTATATTATTTTTAACAAATTATTAAAACTACATTTAATATATTTTTTCACACGTTCGCAGTTATAGGTGGAATTAAGGGGCAAGAAGCAAGATATTCGGTTTTGGGTTTTGGGTTATCGGTGAACCGAACACCGGAAACCGAAAACCAAACACGAACTTAAGAAACTCTACCGAAAACTAAGAGAACACAAAAAAGAAAAAATTTATTTAAAAAAATCTTGACAGAATTTAATAAAATATTTAACTATAAAATTTAATGTTTAGAACGGAAAGCAGCGCTTCCGGCATAGACCTGATTTTAAAGTCAAGGGAGGGAGCGTAATGATATAAAGAGAGATTATAGTTGAGGGATTTAAAACAGGTATATTATCGCCGGAAGAATGCGGTTCTATCAAAGAGTCGCATTCTTTTTTTTTGTAAAACCAAAATTGTAGGGCAGGGGTTACGCCGCACTATGGCCAGACACATAGATTTGCCCATACAACGATTTTACGTTATCTTGCATCTTGCTTCTAAATTCCACCTATAATTGAGGGATTACGAGGTTTGTTATGCCAACATTAAATCAGTTAGTTAAAAAAGGCAGAGAAAAGGTGAGATGGAAATCCAAGTCGCCAGCATTAAAAGGTTGCCCGCAGCGCCGTGGTGTTTGTGCGAGGGTTTATACAACAACACCCAAAAAACCTAATTCTGCTTTAAGAAAAGTGGCGAGAGTGAGACTGACATCAGGGATGGAAGTTACTTCATATATACCTGGTATAGGACATAATCTTCAGGAGCACTCAATTGTTCTTATAAGAGGGGGGCGGGTAAAGGATTTACCCGGGGTACGGTATCACATTATCAGGGGCGCTTTTGACGCAGCTGGTGTTATTGACCGGAAGCAAGGGAGATCAAAATACGGGGCGAAGAGAGAGAAAGTAAGGGCTCCTGCACCGGTACCAGCACCAACAGCTTAAAAAGAGGTTTTAATTATATGCCAAGAAAAGGTAAAGTTAAGAAGCGAGAAGTTTTACAAGACCCGGTATTTCAGAGTACCATAGTTGAAAAATTCATTAATAAACTTATGGAAAGTGGCAAGAAAAGTATTGCCGAATATATTTTTTATCAAGCGCTTGATATTATAGGGAAGAAAGAAGATAAGCCTATGGATTTATTCAGAAAAGCTATAGACAATGTGAAGCCAGAATTAGAGGTCAAATCAAGGCGTGTTGGTGGAGCGAATTATCAGGTTCCTGTTGAGGTACCTGCGGACAGGCAGAATTCGCTTGCTATAAAATGGATTGTATTATCAGCGAGAGAGCGGAAAGACGGCAAATCGATGGAAGAGAAATTAGCAAGAGAGATACTTGATGCTGCACATAATCAGGGCGCATCAATAAAAAAGAGAGAAGACACACATAAGATGGCAGAGGCTAATAGAGCCTTTGCACATTACAGATGGTGAATAATAAGATAACGAAAGAGGCAAGAGGCAAGAAGTAAAATTATGAAGAAAGAAGAGTTATTGAATTTGAGAAATATGGGTATAGTTGCGCATATTGATGCGGGCAAAACTACTACTACTGAGCGGATATTATACTATACAGGTAAGATATATAAAATGGGAGAGGTTGATGAGGGTTCAACTGAGATGGATTGGATGGCGCAGGAACGTGAAAGAGGTATAACTATAACAGCAGCAGCTACCACCTGTTTTTGGAAAGATGCGAGAATAAATATTATTGATACGCCGGGGCATGTTGATTTTACAGTTGAGGTTGTGAGGTCTTTACGCGTACTTGATGGTATGATTGCGATATTTTGCGGTGTGGGTGGAGTCGAACCGCAGTCCGAGACAGTCTGGCGTTACGCAAATAAATATAATGTACCAAGAATAGCATTTGTTAATAAATTAGATAGAATAGGGTCTGATTTTAATCGTGTGTTAGAGGAGATGAAGACAAAACTTTTTGCAAAAATTGTTAAATTGCAGATCCCTATTTACAAGAAAGATGAATTTATAGGAGTCATAGATATACTTGAAAGGAAACAGATAATCTGGGATGAGGAATCAAAAGGTATGAAATTTTATGAAGAACCGATCCCGAAAAAACTCAAAGACGAGATAGAGTTTGAAAGAGAAAACATTATTGAGGTAGTCGCAGAATATGATGATAAAATATGTGAAAAATATTTAGCTGGTAAAGAGATAGCCACTCCTGAGATTAAATTACTTATAAGGAAAGGGACGATTAAAAACGCAGTAGTACCTGTATTATGCGGCTCTGCTTTTAAAAATAAAGGCATACAATCTTTACTTGATGCTGTAGTAGATTATTTGCCTTCACCACTTGATGTCGAGGCTGTAAAAGGTATAAATCCTATAACCAACAAGGAAGAAGTAAGGGAAACAAGTGATGAAGTGCCGTTCTCAGCACTCTCGTTTAAGCTTGCAACTGATAGTTATGTAGGTCAGCTCATATATTTAAAGATATATTCAGGGATATTAAGACAGGGTGAGATTGTTTACAATGTAAACAGGGATAAGAAGGAAAGAATATCTCGGTTATTAAGGATGCATGCAAATAAGCGAGAAGATATTCAAGAAGCGAGTGCAGGCGACATCGTGGCATGCGTCGGTTTAAAATTTACAAGAACAGGTGATACACTTTCTAATATTAAAAACCCGATATTGCTTGAATCGATACAATTTCCAGAACCTGTTATAAGTGTTGCAATCGAACCAAAGACTCAAGCTGATCAGCAGAAGTTAAGCGAGGCCCTTTCTAAACTCCAGGATGAAGACCCTACTTTCAAAGTAAAATTTGAGGCAGAAACGCTACAAACACTTATATCCGGCATGGGTGAATTACATCTTGAAATAATAACTGATAGACTGACAAGAGAGTTCAGTGTCGGAGCAAATATTGGTAAGCCTATGGTATCGTATCGCGAAACTATTAAAACAAATTCGCGTGGTGAGGGTAAGTATATAAGACAGTCAGGTGGACGAGGACAATATGGTCATTGCATAATAGAGTTATATCCAAATACAGGTAATGGTTTTATTTTTGAAAACAAAATAAAAGGGGGGGTTATAAAAGAAGAGTATATCTCTTCAATAAAAAATGGCATAGAAGAGGCTATGACAAGCGGCATATTAGGTGGATACCCTGTAATAGACATAAAAGCTATTCTTATTGATGGTTCTTATCATGAGGTTGATAGTTCAGAGATTGCTTTTAAAATAGCAGGCTCCATAGCTTTTAGAGAAGCTATGAAAAATGCATATCCCATATTAATGGAGCCGATTATGAAACTTGAGATATATACACCGGAGCCTAATTTAGGAGAGGTTATAGCAGATATTAATGTAAGGCGTGGTAAGATTATTAATTTAACAGAAAAGGCTTCTTTGAAGATAGTGGATGCGATGGTACCGCTTGCTGAGATGTTTGGTTATGCAACGGATTTAAGATCATTGACACAGGGCAGAGCAACATATACTATGGAATTTTTCAGATACGAGGAAGTTCCTGACGATATTGTCAAAAAATTTCTTGACGTATCTTTATATAGAAAATCGGTTGCATAACTTTTAATTTTTCATAGGAGTCGACATGAGCGCGGGTTGCGCTCTACACAAAGGATGAAAAACTAAAGATGATATGTTGGCTTCAGGCTCCGGGCTTCGGGCTCCAGCCGGCTGTAGTCCGTAGCCCGTAGCCTGTAGCCCGAATTATTAGAGTTACAGC
>JBFMHD010000119.1:0-8698 GCA_040752395.1 Candidatus Hydrogenedentota bacterium | reverse complement strand
CTTACTCAATGACTTCTATTTTATAGTCACAAACAGCGCCAGCCATTTTTAACAAATCTTTAGCCTCTGCCGAAACAATCCTCAGATGTAAAGCATCAGCCGGAAATTGCGAAAGGGCTGCATCTACTGATTGCCAACCATCCTCTGTGAGTACCTCGTTCCATGCGTGATAATAAAATCCGTCATCCATTCCGACGAGACCGACGACTGTTCTACAGGAGATATTACAACTTCTGCAAAAAGCTGTAAATAAAACACTTATCTCATTACAATCACCCTGACCTGTTTTTAATACCTGTAAGGGGTCAGGGATAGAAAACGTTACTTTTTTTGAAATGTTCTTATCAATCCAGTCATATAATGCTTTTACTCTTTCTTTGTTTGTATCGCATTTTTTCGTAATAGCCAGCGCTTTATCTTTTATTATCTTATCATAATCGTCTTTAAGATACAAATTCTTATCAAGCCGTGATTCCGTCTCTATTCTTCTACAAATAGTTACAAAAAGAGTATCTTTATCAATCATAACATCCTGAAATAAACCCGCTATCTCAAGACCATGGTAATCCGAAATACCTCTGATTTTTAATCTTATTTTATCAGTGCCTCTTTGGAGTTGAGTATTGACAGGTACACAAAAACTCTTCATTAAATCTATCTCAACTTCTTTTTCGTCTTTAAAACGAGCAAGTATCTCTTCTTTGTGTTTCAAAACAAGCGATATACCTGCGGCCTGGTCTATCCGATAACAGATATTATCTTTTTTACCTGTAAAACTTAACATTCTTATATTCCCTATTAATGTTTCAATGATATAGCACTCAATCTTTTCTTTATTATGTATCAATTCTCGTTCACCTGTAACAGACATTTTAATATTCAATTTATCCATTAATTCAGGAGAGAAGACATTTAATTCTTTTTTCCAGTCTGGGTGTAGCTTTTCTTTAGAGATAAGATAATCGGCGACAGCAGGTAGTGTTAATTCGTCAATGTTGTATGTTTTCTCAAGTATTTTATACCCATTATCAATTATAAGCTTGAATTTATCTTTCTCTCTTTTCCCTTTTATCTCAGTATTTTGAATACCACCTTTTAATTTATAATAATAGCTTTCAGGTTTAAAATCTTTAGTAGCTATAGTAGTATAATTTGTAGTAGAAATATCGATGCTTACATCCATAGCCTTAATCTTCATTCTGCTCTCTGTCTCTATTTTAATTGATTTATTATTTTCACTGAATAAAGTTTTAGCCCAGCCTATCAAACTATTCTGTAAATAAATCCCGTACCAGTATTCATCAAAAGCTATGGTAGTGGTGGTAAAAAAAAGAAAGAGTAATAATGCTGTTACAATTATTTTCTTAAAACCCAACATAATTGAGGCCTCCGGGAGTCTTTTCCCTTCCACTATGACTCATCCTTTGCCCCCTTCCTTTGCGATACTCAAACACAAATCAACGGTATATTGTGAATGATTAATGTAATACAAAACCTGTTCCTTAAGCACTTTTCCAAGTCGTATAAGTGTATTTATCTCTTCTGGAAATATAAAATTCTCTAACATATTTACATTTTATTCTTTGTATATCATAGCGTCAATCAAAATCAGGTTAAATCTGTATTCCCTCAGAACCTGTGAAAAAATTAGATTTTTTCAGAAAACAGGGGCTGATAATAAAAGAGTTGCCCGGTATTAATGATGATTATTTCACACGTTCTCAGTCTTCGGTGGAAACCATACTACCATCAGGCACAAAGATTGAAAGATTGAAAGATTGAAAAATTCAAAATTAGGAGTCAGGAGTCAGACTTCTTGCTTCTTGCTTCTAAAGTATAAGTTCTACTGCACCAATAACTGAGGCTTTACTTAAATCTATAGATATCCTATATAATCTCTTCTTAACCCTCTGCCTCGATTATGCCACCGGCGATGACTGTATCGTCTTGATACATAACAACAGACTGACCGCGTGTTATCGCTCGCTGCGGCTCTTTGAATTTTATCTTTATTCTATCATCTGATATTTTTTCTGCTATAGCCTCTGCTTCTTTGTGATTATACCTGATCTTTGCCTTTACTTTTAATGGTTCTATAATCTTTTCAACTGCTATGAGATTTAATTCACAAGCAGTAAGCTCAGAACTATAAAGATCCTCTTCTTCCCCAACAATAATCGTGTTATTGTTTTTATCAATTTTAATAACATATAACGGCTTTTTATGAGATATACCTAAACCCTCTCTCTGACCAATCGTGTAAAATGCTATTCCTTTATGTTCACCTAATATTTTACCATCTTTGAAGAGTATATATCCTGGACTATTTAACTCGGGGTGTCTTTTTAATAAAAATCTTTTATAATCATTATCTGGGATAAAACAGATTTCCTGATTGGCCGGTTTATCGCACACAAAGAGGCCGGCTTTTTGTGCTATTTTTCTTACCTCATCTTTTGTATAATTCCCGAGTGGAAACTTCAGTCGCGAGAGTTGAACCTGATTTAATGCATATAAAAAATATGACTGGTCTTTAGCTACATCTTTACCTTTTTTAAGGAGGTATCGTTTTATATTTTTATCATACTCAATATTTGCATAGTGACCTGTTGCTACATATTGTATCTCAGCTATCTGCATCTCCTGTAATAATCTACCAAGCTTCACTTTTTTATTACATAACACGCACGGATTAGGTGTCCTGGCATTTCTGTATTCCAGACAGAAGTTTTCTATTACCTCTTTTTGGAAACTCTGTTCATAGTTTAATACATAAAACGGGATACCAATATGTTTTGCTACGCTTCTTGCATCCTCTCTACCCTGGATCCCACAGCAGCTTATTCTTTCTTTATCATCGTTGGTTCTAAAAAATTTCAAAAATATGCCAAGAACATCATAACCTTCTTCTTTTAATAGATAAGCAGTAGTTGAAGAATCAACGCCGCCTGACATAGCAACAGCTACTTTTTCTCTCATACCGCCCCTTTTTGTAAATCTATTTTTATCTCATTTCTGTTAATAGACATTTCATACTTCCCTGTCTCTGGATAAATCCCATACTTTATCCTGGCATGCTCTTTCTCTTTTTTACAATAGTACGCCACAATCTCTACTGATTGTTTAATCCTCTCATCATTGATATCGCCAATCCCTATCGCATCAGGCCCTTTTGAGATAGATTCAATAACTAAATATCGCTCTTTAGCAAGCGATTTTAAATTGATATTCTCATTATAATCTCTAGCGACAATCAATTTAAACTTATCAGACAAAGCAAAATATCTCCCATTTTTAATTAAATCAATAGTATCTAAGGTCAGCATATCTGATTTTATAAGGTCTTGTACTCTTCTTGCAAAACCAGGGTCAGTGAGGAGACAGCCACCAGCAGGTGTACCATAACCCTGTAATCCAAGTTCTCTTGCTTTTTCTAATTGTATTTTTCGTGATTTACCAACAATCCCAAGAAGTTTTTCTCTATCTATCCGGCCCTCTTTTTCAGGTATCGTTTCTTTTAAAGCTTTTGCAGAGAGTGGTCTTACAATCAAGCCCTGTAACTCACTCCTTTTTTCTATTAATTCTAATGTAGCTTTGTTCTGACTCATAGGTCTCTGTCCGAGCACCTCACCTGTTATAATAAATTTTGCATCAATTTCTTCCATTAATTTTTTAGCTCTTTTAAACATATAAATATGACAGTCGATACAGGGATTGATATTTTTGCCATAGCCATAGCGTGGCTTCTTAATGAGCTCAAGATAATCTATACCGGTGCTTAAAGCTATTATCTCTATACCAAGATTCTTACCGAGCTCTTTTACTTTTTCTCTATAAATATTTTCGTTTGCATATTTGGAAAAAGGTATTAAGAGATGGACACCTGTAACTTCTATCCCTTGATTCATTATAAGTTTTGCGCTTAGCATACTATCAAGCCCACCTGAAACAACAGCAATAGCTTTCATAAATCTATCTCATACTCAGATATCGTTCACCTGTGTCAGGAAAAATTGTAACTACTTTTTTACTGGTGCCTAATTCTTTAGCAATCAAAAGCGAAGCAAAACAAGCAGCACCTGAAGATATACCACAAAATAAGCTCTCTTCTTTAGCTAATCTTCTTGCATAAATTATAGCTTCTTCATTTTTTACAGTTATAATCTTATTTATAATTTTTCTATTTAGAACCCAGGGAATAAAACCGGGTCCTATACCCTGTATTTTATGTGACCCCGGTTGGTTTCCAGAAAGTACAGCTGAATCAGAAGGCTCCACCCCAACAATTAATATATCAGGATATCTCTCTTTTAAAACTTCGCCTACACCAGTTATTGTTCCACCTGTTCCAACACCTGCTACAAATGCATCTATCTTCTCATTACCCATACAGGATAATATTTCAAGTGCGGTTGTTTCTCTGTGTATCTGTGGGTTTGATGGGTTCTCAAACTGTTGGGGCATAAATGCATCAGGATTTTGTTTCACTATCTCATTTGCTTTTTTCAGAGCACCGGCCATACCTTCTTGAGCTGGTGTTAATACTATCTCAACCCCAAAAAGAGATAAAATGTATCTTCGCTCAACACTCATAGACTCAGGCATCGTTAAGATACACTTATAACCTTTATGTGCAGCTATAAGAGCAAGTCCTATACCTGTGTTTCCACTCGTTGGTTCAACAATCACTGAACCGGGTTTTAATATCCCCTTTTTTTCAGCATCCTCTATCATACTATACGCAATCCTATCTTTTACACTCCCACCCGGAGAGTATGACTCAAGTTTAGCATAAACATCTGCCGAACCATTTTTTACGATACGATTGAGTTTTATCATTGGTGTATTAAACATTAACTCAAGAATATTATCAGCTATTTTTGCACCACATTTTTTACCCCTGTTATCTAAATTATTCATAATATGACCTCCATAAAAATAATCATATATAAATAATATTTTATAATTATATTATATATTTTGCAATTCTTAAATACCACGGTCAACAACTCTCGCCTTGACTTCTTACACCATTTTCTTTTGTGAGAGGAAAAAATAAATTTTGAATTGAGTATTGACAATTCCTAAAATATATGTAAAATGGAAGTATGTATTCCAGATTGATTACACCACCGAAAAATAAGAGTTTCTTTCTTTTTGGGCCTAGAGGCACGGGGAAAACCACGTGGGTGAAGTCTGCTTTCCATGACTCAATATATATCGATTTATTGGAAGCTGGTATTTTTAATAAGTTTATTGCCAATCCTCAAAGACTGGAAAATATGATACCGACAAAATTTAATGGTTGGGTCATCATCGATGAGGTACAGAGAGTTCCAGAACTGCTGAATGAAGTACATCGTCTCATCGAAAGATATAATTACAAGTTTGTTTTGACAGGTTCAAGTGCGAGAAAAATAAGAAAAAAAGGTGTGAACCTGCTCGCTGGAAGGGCATTAAATTATTCCATGCACCCGCTTACTGTTTCAGAGCTTGGCAGCGATTTTAATCTCGAACACTCATTAAAATTTGGCAGTCTGCCGTCAGTCTATAGCGAATCCGATCCTAAAGCTTACCTTGAAAGCTACGTTAAAATGTATCTTGAGCAGGAAGTTAAGCAGGAAGGGCTGACAAGAAATTTGGGTGCTTTCACCCGTTTTCTTGAAAGTGCAAGTTTTTCACAAGGCTCAGTTTTGAATATTGCGGAAGTAAGCCGTGAATGTGCGGTTGAACGAAAGGTCGTTCAGAATTACTTTACGATATTGGAAGACCTGCTGATTGCTTACCGCCTGCCAGTTTTCTTAAAACGGGCTAAAAGAAGAGTAGTCAGTCATCCCAAATTCTATTATTTTGACGTAGGCGTATATCGAACATTACGGCCTATGGAGCCGCTTGACATGCCTGAGGAAGCAGAGGGTCATGCTTTTGAATCTCTTTTTCTTCAAGAACTGATGGCTTTGAATGATTATCTTGGCCTGAATTATAATATATTTTATTGGAGAACATCAAACAATATCGAAGTTGACTTTGTGTTATATGGATCGAAAGGCATCAAGGCATTCGAAATAAAACGTACTTCAAGAATCAACCTCTCTTTTTTACGCGGTTTAAAATTATTCTTAAAAGATTATCCCCAAGCCAAAGCTTATTTTATTTACACCGGAAACCAGCGTTTACACGAGGGTCCAATCGAAATAATACCTGTAAAGCAGGCTTTCAAAGAACTGCAGGTCATAATGACTAACAAACTATAATTGCTTATAACCCTCAGACTCCCCTGAAGTCCTGAGATATGTACGTCTTCGAACGTGTGAAAAGATATATTAAATTTACCAAGGGTCAAAAGACCCATTTTAATAATTTGTTAAAAATAATATAAATACCTTTTTTAAAGACGCATCTTTAAAAAAACGCACCTAAAGGTGCTCACCAGAGTTTTTTCGCACGTTCTGAGTGGTTACTTAAGACCTCTGTATCGGTTTTTGTCGACTCGCGTAACTCAATCTTACGTCTTTTTATTACCTCAATTATTCGTTGCAGGGCAAGTATAGATGCTACCGGGAACCTGAATTTCAGCATAAAGATATCTTTGATTATTAAAAGAAGATTATAAAATATGTGTTCTCGTATAAGTGTTGAATCTGTGATGTTTTTCCAGAAAAATAGATAACTGTTACGCGCTGTTAAAAGTCTTAGACTGTCTTTGCCATACATAGTCTGTATCGTAGCTTGATGTTTGTGTAATAAAAGTATTTGGGGATCATAAATAACTTTCCAGCCGCGTTTTTGAGCCCTGTAGCAGATATCTATGTCTTCCCAGTATAACGGATAATATAATCTATCAAACCCTTCTAATTTAAAGAATTTTTCTCTATTAAAACAAGCAGCGCCACCTGTTGCAAATAACGTCAAGGCAGTTTTATCTTTTTCATCAATACAATCTTTTAATATAAAATTACCTTTTTCGATGTGAGCTATCCTTTTACCTGCAAGATATGTTACGCCATCCCATAAATGGACACGCGTGGATACCGCAAAAACATTGTCATCTTTTTTGAACCAGTTTATGAATTTTTCAGATACACCTATGGTAACAATTATATCATTATTTAATATCATCACGACTTCGTTTGTAGCATAATAAACCCCATAATTAGCAGCAGCCTGAAACCCTAAATTCTTAGGCGTTCTAATTATTTTAAATTGCGGATAATTCACTAATATAAATCTTTCACTCTCATCAGATGAGCAATCATCAACAATTATCACTTCGTCGATTATATCGGTTCTATTAAATTCTTTTTCTATGCTATCGAGACAGGGTTCTAAATATCCGAGTCTGACGCCGTTCCAGTTTGTAACAATTACTGATATTTTCATTTATTTTTTCTTAATCCCCCCATCAGGGAATATATATAAAATTTGTGGTATAGCAGAGTCTTTTGCTATGTTATACACATTATCGTATCCTTTGCCCTCAGGATGATTTACAAAAATAATTGCTGTATCATAAGACTGATATTTAATTGTGTTAAATAATTCTTCAGGAAATATATCTCTATTAAAAAATCCTTTATCATAAATATAAATTCTATTTATCCTTTTATCTTTTTCAAATATCTCTTTAACAGCTGGCTGAATAATAAAATCAATCCTTTTGTCTTTCAAGACCTCACATATCGCGTCCAGAAAACTCCATATATGCCACATTCTGTTTGTTCTAAAACAAATCGCTTTATTAATTGTGTATCTTTTCAATTCGTTTAGAACCCTATTTTTAATATATCTACCATCTCTTTCATATCTACCCCCATCATATTTAAAAAGCGCGATTCTGAACATCGCCTCTATCTCTTCTCTTTGATAATCAGGATATGAGACAACCGCATAATTGCCACCATCAAATTGAGACCACTCTGTTCTTATTATATAACCATTATCCTGTGCCCATTTATAAAAAGGTGTTCCTGGCTGTGGAGTAGCTATAGATACCTGTAGATCACATATCCAGCCCCTGGCTACAGATTCTCTAATAAACTCTGCTGTTTTATTATCTTCATCTCTGGTTGCGCCTCTGCCACCAATAGTAAAAGTAGCATAAATTTTAAGGCCGATATTTTTTGCCATCTCAAGTACCTTATATAGCCTCTCCTGATTAAATTTCCCTCCCAAATTCATAGCATCAGCTATTTTATCAGATAGTGTTTCAATCCCTATACGCAGCTTGTAATAGCCCGCATCTTTCATAGCTTCAAGCATCTCTTTATTCATAGTAGAATATCCGCACATAGCATTATAATGAAGATTATCAATTTTATTTTCTTTTATTTTTTTACATAATTCCAAAATAAAATCTTTTCTGTAATTATGCCATTCTTCATCAAAGAATATCCCCTGCATCTCTGGATATTTATTTTTAAGATATATTATTTCATTAACTATATCTTGTACATCGCGTGGTCGCCAGTTTGGTTTATTATAATAAAGATTAGCAGCGGCACAAAAATTACATCTATAAACGCATCCTCGTGAAGCATAAGCTTGTATCTCACGGTACTCGCAATTTGGTTCTCCTTGTAGAGCGTATTTATACCTTGATACATCGTTATCCTCAGGCCATGGTAGTTTATTAAAATCTACAAGTTTTGTATTTCTGTTTCCATCAAAACCCGGGATAGTAGCTATGGCTTTCCCTTTG
>JBFMHD010000118.1:0-8878 GCA_040752395.1 Candidatus Hydrogenedentota bacterium | reverse complement strand
CGGAACCATATATTCATCCGAACCTATCAAAGGCGATAAGTTTGATCATTGTATAATGTGGCAGTGCCGCAACCCCTTCTGGCATAATATAGCAGCGAACCATCTACGCAAAAAGCGTAGGTAATTTAAATAGAGAGTCTAATCCTTGCATTTTCTATTCTTTCTACAACTACTTTTTTACCGAGATGCGCTATCACCTCAAATATGCCTGGAGAGACAGTATATCCTGTTAATACTATTCGCAGCGGGTGTATCAGTTCTGCATCTTTTATATTTAAACGACTGCACAGGCTCCGTAGTGAATTTTCAATATTTGTTTCTTTGAAATCATCCAGTTTTTCAAGTTCAATTTTCAATTGTAGCAACAAATCTTTTGTATTTTCTTTGAAATATTTTTTCAATCCCTTTTCATCATAAGATTCTGGTTCTATAAACATATATTTAGCTCTATCAAAAAAATCTCTCAACGTAGGCATCCGTGTTTTAATAAGTTCGATACCCTTTAAGATATATTCTTTATTAAAGCCCTGTGTTAATCTGTTAAACTCTTCATATTCAGACAACATATCATAAATTCTTTCATTTTTTAGATTTCTAATTTTTTCGGAGTTTATAGAAACAAGTTTTTTAAGGTCAAATCTGCTATATGATTTTCTTATCCTTTTTATGTCAAATTTTTCAATAAGTTCACTCATATCGAAGAGTTCTTTATTCTCTTGTGGTGAGTAACCAAGCAAAGTTAGATAATTTACCAGTGTTTCGCTCAATATCCCCATTCTTTTATAAAAAAGTGTATCAACGCTACCGTGTCTCTTAGAGAGTTTCTTGCCATCAGAACCGTGTATAAGTGGTAAATGATAAAATCTGGGTGGTTCCCAGTTAAAAGCATTATATATTAAAATCTGTTTTGGGGTATTTGTGAGATGGTCTTCACCACGTAAAATATCGGTTACACCCATAAGATGGTCATCACAACAGACTGCGAGATGATATGTCGGATAATTATCTGCCTTTAATAGAACAAAATCATCAACCTGTTCTTTATCAAAAGAAACCTCACCTCTTACATTATCATAAAAAGTAATCTTATTCCCATCATTTACTACATTAAATCTTATAACAAAATTGGTGTTATCTTTTAATAATTTATCAATTTTATCTTGTGATAGCTTAAGGCAATTTTTATCATATTTCCAGATAATATTATTCTTTGTTTTTTTCTCAATCTCGTCGGGATTACAGAAGCACCGATAAGCAAACCCATTCTCAAGTAATTGATAAGCATATTTTTTATAAATATCAATGCGTTCACTCTGATAATATTCTTCATCCCACTCTAATCCAATCCATTTAAGAGCCTCAATTATTTTAGCAGATAACGATTTATCGCTTCTTTTTGCGTCAGTATCCTCAATTCGGAGTATAAATTTTCCTTCTGTATGTTTTGCATATAAATAGTTTAATAACGCTGTTCTTGCACTTCCGAGGTGCAGGAACCCGGTTGGTGACGGAGCAAAACGCGTGGTTATCATATAATCCCTCAGTTAACCGAAAACCAAACACCAAACTTAAGAACTCACACTGAAGATGGATGGATTATACCCTTTAAATATATCTTGAAATCCAGTTATAGAGAAATTCTCTGTCTTCCTCAAAGATACTTGATATCTGTAAACCATACCCCCTCTCATCTTTCCTTATTACTTTTGCATACAAAGGACCAAATATCTCATCCCTCATTTTTATAATAAGCTGGACGTATTCATCTAACTCAAGTTTCAAAGAAGTTGTAAGATAAAAACCATCAAGACTGATATTCTGAACTTCTCCATTAAAATTTTCAAGCCCCTTGATATTTTCTTCGATATCTTTTATTCTTAGTATCTGGCACTTAAAATCAGTATGAATTCGTCTGGAGATCCGTCTATCTGTAGGTCTTACAGAAGACGGGTAAGCAATTAAAATGCACGGTTTCCTGCCCCATTCAATTAAACTCGGATTCTTAATAATGCTTAAATCAATATAACCATCATTAAATATTTCAAGAACACAAGTATCAAACTTTAAAATATCATCAAAATTCAGGAGTTTACAATAAAGGATTGTTCCTTTTTTTAATGGTATAGGTATATCCTCAAATTGAGGTCTTGAGATAAGTATCCCTTCCTGGTTAGAAAGTAAAATATAGACAGAGACAAAAAACTGCGAGACATATTCAGAAGCAACCTTCATAATCATCCCGGTTTTAAATTTAATCATAGTATGCAAACCTCATATAACTTTAACTCTATCTATTACTTCCAATATAATCCAGTCCGGCGTGGAAGCGCCTGCAGTTATACCTACTCTCTTAACTTTATCAGTAAACCAACTATTATCTAATTCATCTGCGGTTTCGATATGATAAGTATTATTATTAACTTTTTTACAGATTTCGTATAAACGTCGGGTATTCCCGCTATTTTTACCCCCTATAACTAACATTATATCAACAACTTTAGCTAATTTATAAGCAGCCTGTTGCCGTTTTTCAGTAGCCCAGCATATAGTATTAAATATTTTTAATTCTTTAGCTATTGTTGATAAATAGGCAACAATTTCACCGAAGTTTGTTATAGACTGAGTCGTTTGAGCTATAACTCCTACGCTTTGAGGTATCTTAATACCAAAAAGCTCCTGCACACTATTAATTACACGGCTATTTTCACCACAATACCCGAGAATCCCTTTAATTTCAGGGTGTTCTTTCTCACCTATAAGAAATATAAAATATCCTTCATTTTTTAGCTGTTTAGCATAATTCTGAACATTTCTCACAAACGGGCAGGTGACATCGACTATAGTTATATCCTTATTTTTTAGTTCTTCTTCAATATCAGGGTGGATACCGTGAGTCCTTATAATAACTGAACTATTATTTTTTATTTCCTGTATATTTTCGATCACTTTCACCCCTTTTTCTTTAAGCTGTTTAACAACCTGTGGGTTATGAATCAATGGTCCGAATGAATAGATTGACTCGCTATTTTCTTTTGATTCAAAGAGTTTTTTTTCAGCTAACTCGACTGCTCTTTTAACACCGAAACAGAATCCGGCAAATTCAGATAAAAGTATTTCTCTATCTTGCATAAGATTTCTATCCCATCTTTTCTATCTCGTTTAGTATATAGTTAACAACCATATCTACAGTCATACTAGTTGTGTCTATATATATAGAATCTTCTGCCTTTTTAAGCGGTGCCAGTCTTCTATTAGAATCAAATGAATCGCGTTTTTTGATCTCCTCTACAATTTTATCAAGTTTCATATTTTCATTTCCGATGTCTTTTATTCTTCTTTGAGCTCGTTCCTGTAGTGAAGCATCAAGAAAAAATTTATATTTAGCATCAGGGACCACAACTGTTCCTATATCTCTTCCCTCCATAACTATTTTACCATTGTCACACATCCTTCGCTGGAGTTCAGTCATTTTATCTCTAACAGATTTATAACTTGAGACTTTAGATACATTGGCAGTAACAGGTATTGTTCTTATCTGAAAAGATACGTCCTCATTATCAAGATATATTCTGTTATTATTATCAAATTTTAATTCTATATTATTTACAATTTGAGATACTTCTTCTTCGTTATCAATATTAACTCCTTTACAAAGGCATTGAAGTGTAGCTGCACGGTACATAGCACCTGTATCAAGATAAAAATATCCCCGTTTTTCAGCTACTAATCTGGCAACGGTACTTTTACCTGCAGCTGCAGGTCCATCAATCGCTATGACGTCTTTCATTAGAACCATCCTTCGAAAAACTTCGTAACTATAATAATATCAAATAGAGGCAAGAAGCAAGATAAACAAACATCTGGTTTTTCATCCTTTGTGTAGAGCGCAAAAACGCAAGAACCCAAGAACCCAATAATGTAGAGCGCAAAAGTGCTCATGACAACTTCTCTGAAATTGTTTATCTGAATACCGAGAACCCTTTCTCTTTTAAAACCTTCATAGCAAAATTCCTATCTTCATCAGATTCAAACCCTATTCTTAATGCGCCGCTACCGTCTTCTCGTGATTTCACAACCGCGATATCCTTAATATTTATTTTAACATCCCTCAGAATTCCTGAAATAGAAGCTATAACACCTACCCTGTCTTCTACATCAAGATAAATCTCAAAACCCCCGGGAATTATACCTTTGTGTGATAAACCTGATACCCTATCTTTAAACCCTTTTGCTGTATTTAAAGTTTCAATTAATTTATCTTTTCTATCAGGTGAGATGTATCTTTTAAATCTATTTAATTCGTTAATAAATTTGTCAATAAGCGGTAGAATTGCTTTTCTATTAGATAAAAATATATCTTTCCATAGTCCAGCATCACTGCCAGCGATACGCGTAGTATCCCGAAACCCACTTGCAGCAAAACTAAGAGCATCAAGCCCGGCTATATTACTGCAATTTCTGCCAACAGTGTTAATTAGAGCGGTTGCAACAATATGTGGTAAATGACTTATGGCCCCAACAATCTTATCATGTACATAAGCGTCCATCTCAACAACTATAGCATTTAAGCTCTTCCATAAATCTTTTATTTCATCAATCTTATCGCAAGAAGTTTTACCCGGGGTAATAAGACAATATGCATTTTCAAATAAATGACCTTTAGCGAACTCAACACCTGTCTTTTCAGAACCTGCTAAGGGATGGGCTCCAACAAAATATACCGCCTTCCTTTTCTTTATTATCAGTCTATCTATTTTTTTAAGTATCTCGGATTTTGTGCTACCTGCATCTGTTATTATACACCCTTTTTTAAGGGTATCTATTATATTTTCGGTAAACAGGACAATCTTCTCTACAGGTACACATATCATTACAATATCAGAATCTTTAGTAGCTTCTATAAAATCAGTTGTATAATAATCAACAGCACCAACTTTATATGCTTTCTTCAGGTTTTCAATATTTCTTGAGGTTCCTATAATATAAAAAGGTGCTTTGATGCGTTTCAAACCAAGCCCAACTGAACCACCGATTAAACCTACACCCACTATAGTAAGTTTCTTCATATCTTTCTTTCCATGCAGAGTGCGATTTTTTTTAAGTTTTCTATGAGTCTTTTAAATCTTCTGGGTTTAAGGCTCTGGGAGCCATCACATAAAGCTTCTTCTGGACAATTATGTACTTCTATTAACAAGCCATCGACTCCGCAGGCAACAGCAGCCATTGACATCGGTTCAACAAACTCCCATGTCCCTAAACTGTGGCTCGGGTCAAAAACACATGGGAGATGTGTTTCTTTATGAATTATAGGTATAGCAGATAAATCCGGCGTATTTCTTAAATAAGTATTAAAAGTCCGTATACCACGTTCACATAAAATTATATTTTTATTCCCGCCTTTTGCTATATATTCAGCTGACATAAATAGTTCTTCAAGTGTAGAAGCCATGCCCCTTTTTAAAAGAACAGGTTTATCGATAGTCCCTAATTCTTTTAATAGATTAAAATTCTGCATATTTCTTGCACCCACCTGGATTATATCAGCATACTCAATAAAAGTCTCGACATCTCTCACATCCATAATCTCAGTAACGATAATGAGTCCGATTTCTTTACGGACAACATCTAATATTTTTAACCCCTCGATACCTAACCCCTGGAAGCTGTAAGGTGATGTTCGCGGTTTAAAAGCTCCACCTCGGAAAACTTTTGCCCCGGCTTCTTTAACTTCTTTAGCTATCTCTAAAACCTGTTCTTCACTCTCAACAGAGCAGGGTCCAGCCATAATAACAATCTCATTCCCACCTATCATAACATCACCGATTTTTATCTTTGTTCCCTCATGCTGAAACTCACGACTCACAAGCTTATAAGGTTTAAGTATTGGTAACACCTGCTCAACACCACGAAAAATATTAAGTGGTTTCTCTTTTATTAAACGCTCGTCGCCTATGATGCCTATAATAGTTCTTTCTTTCCCTTTTGAGATATGGACCTCAAACCCCCATTCCTTAATTTTTTCTATAATATATTCCATATCATTTGGAGTAGCATCTGGTTTTAATACAACGATCATAGAAAGTCTCCTTCGAAAACTTCACATTTATTGTAGTCGTTTTTTTATCCATGCAGGATTCTTGCGGCAATCAAGAATAGCATATACTACTGCTTCATTATCAGATATTTTATAATAGATAGCAAATGGAAAGCGTTTTGAAAGCGTAGGGTGATAGCCAAAATATAACGGATGACCCCCTGCATAAATTTGCAGGGAATCAATGTCAGAAAATAAAGAATCTATAAAATAACCTCCAAGTCCATTTGATTGTTTTTCGTAAAAATGAAATCCCTCGATCAAGTCTTGTGATGCAGATTCAAGAATGCGAATTTTCATGTGATGGTTTTTCTAATCCTTTCTTTTTCTTTATAAAAGTTTTTATAAGCTCGCCACTTCTTGCCCCCACACCAACCCCTGATATCTCATCTCATTTAATAATTTAATCACATATTTATTAACTTCTCTCTTCGGACTGATTGTCAATCTTATATAATTTTCAATCTCTTTAATGCCTTTCATCGGTCTTACAATAACACCTTTTCTACATAATTTTTCATATACAATTGAAGAATCCTGTTTGACGTTTATTAAAATAAAATTAGTATTCGAGGGAACAAATTCTATCTTTGCGTTGGTAAGCTCCTTTTGAAGATATTCTCGTTCTTTTTTTATTTTTGCAATTTTTCTTTTATATAAGCTTGTTTCTTTCAAAGATGCTGCTGCAGCTATCTGAGCCACTCGATTAACATTAAACGGGCATCTTACCCTGTTAATCCAATCAGCTATCTCGAATGAACAAATCCCATACCCCACTCGCACTCCTGCTAATGAATATGATTTAGAGAAAGTTCGAAGAACAATTAAGTTCGGAAATTTTTTCAAGTAGTATAAGCCATCAGGATAATCCTTTTTATCTACAAATTCAAAATAAGCCTCATCTAAAACAATAAGTATATTTTTTGGTACTCTTTTCATAAACCATTCAAAGTTGCTGATATCAAGATAGGTGCCAACCGGATTTATGGGATTATCAATGAAAACTATTTTAGTTTTATTATCAATTGAATCGATGATAGCTTTAACATTATGTTTCCAATTTTTTAAAGGTACGAGTTTTACAGTAGCGGCCATAATTTTTGCATTCTGCAGATATCTTATAAATGCGGGCCAGGACTGAATAACGTTATCACCTTTTTCAAGGAAAGTGATGCATATATACATAATAAGTTCATCAGAGCCCGCACCAAGAATAATATTTTTCTCATCAACACAAAAAAATTTAGCTAATCTGTTCTTTAATAACAAAGCGTCACCATCAGGATAATAACTTATCTCGTTAATGTTTTCTTTTATTTCTCTTATTACATTCTCAGATACTCCACAGAGATTTTCATTAGATGCAAGTTTATAGACGGTCTTCAGCCCATATCTGTTTTTTATATTTTCAACAGGTGTACCGGGAACATAAGGGGTAAGAGAATGAATAATCTCTCTTGGTTTAATAGAGTATTTCATTCTTTGATAACCTCTCTTGGATAACTACCGAGAATTTTTATAAACGTACAATTTTTTTCAAGTTCAAATAAAGCTCTTCTAACTTTTGTGTCTTTATAATAACCTTCAAAATCAAGGAAGAAATAATATTCCCAGGGTTTGGTTTTTGAAGGTCTGGACTCTATTTTAGTAAGATTAATTCCATTTAAAGCAAATGGTTTCAACATCCTGTATAAAATTCCGACCTCATCTTTTACACTGAATACTATAGAGGTCTTATCCTCTCCTGACCTTTCTATAAAATTTTTGCCTATTACAAGAAAGCGGGTATAATTATTTTTTCTATCTTCTATTTCGCTATCGATAACTGGTATATTGTATACTTCGCCTGCGAGTTTACTTGCAATAGCAGCAGAGTCTTTGTTTTTCGAGGCGATCTGCGCTGCAGAGGCAGTAGATGATACTTCAATAACCTCGACCCCAGGAAAATGTGATTCTATATAAATCCTGCACTGACCAAGAGCCTGTGGATTAGAATAAATCCTTTTTATCTGTTGTAATTTTTTAGCTTTACTCAAGAGACAATGAGATATCTTTATCGAGAGCTCAGCACAGATTTTTAAATCATATTCAAGAAACATATCGAGTGTATGAGTAACCGCGCCTTCGCTGGTATTCTCAATCGGTACAATGCCGTAGGGTGCGGATTCTCTTGCTACCTCATCAAAAACATCAGATATAGTCTTTACTGGATAATAAAAAGCGCTATCCCCGAATTTCTCACGAGAGGCTATGTGTGTAAAACTTGCCTCCGGCCCTAAATATACGATTCGTAGCTGTTTCTCAAGATTAAGACAGACTGATTGAATCTCGCGAAAAACAGCAAGCAATCCCTTCTTATGAAAATCACCTGATTCTTTTTTTAATAGATTTCTATATATCTTGTGTTCGCGAACCGGGCTATAAAATTCTTTACCTGTTTTAAGTTTTATCTCACCTATACTTTTTGCTAAACAAGCCCGCTTTCTTAAAAGAACAACAATATTATCATCTATTGCATTGATTTTATCCCTTAAAACTTCGATCTCGCTTTTACTCATCTTTTTTTTACCCCCCGAAAAAATTTTAATTATTATATTAAGATTTGTAGCCATCCGTCAATAATTACTTGACTCCTGTAATAATAAAAAGTAATATCGTTCTCTAACGGGGTACACAACGTATGAAAAAGATAGGAGTTAGGAGTTCGTAATAATAGCTCCGAACTCCGAACTCCGAACTTTTTCGAAGGAGTACTCATGAGCGTGGGTTGCGCTCTACCCTATT
>JBFMHD010000117.1:0-9059 GCA_040752395.1 Candidatus Hydrogenedentota bacterium | reverse complement strand
CGAAAAATCGAGCGTCTGGGCGCCGGTCCCGGATACATAGATAGTCTGAGTAATGGCTCCGTTGGTCAACGTTATCCCTGTACCGGCTTTGCGCTCTACACTATTGCGTTCTTGCGTTCTAAATTCTGGTTGCTGACCCCAGATTTCTGCATTTTGTATTTTGAATTTTTTAAAGGATGTTGGCTTCAGGCTCCGGGCTTTTGGCTCCAGCCGGCTGTAGTCCGTAGCCTGTAGCCTGTAGCCTCTCCTGATACCTCTCACTTCTTCCGTTATCTTGCTTCTTGCTTCTACTTGATATCATTAGAGTTACAATGTTTTTCAGAGGAGATATTAAGATGAGGTATATCGTTTTTTTTATTGTCTCAGTATTATTTATTGGATGCAACGTTCTAAGTGTAGTTAAGGATCGGTTGCCGCCGCCACATCAGGTTGAAGATGGCTGGCTTTTTCAATTTGATGACCCGACAGCAAGAGAGGTGCAACTTGCAGGAACTTTTAATGATTGGGAATACGGGACACAAAGACAGAGGATAGATCTTAAAAAAAATGAAAAGGGGATATGGACGGTAGTTGTACCGCTTGAGAAAGGCAGACATCAGTATAAATTTGTTATTAATCTCGGTGAACGGTGGGAATTTGATCCGTCTAATCCAAGCAGAGATAGATATGGCGGGTATGAAAATTCATTGATAATTATTCCGTGAGAAAATATAGGATATCCATATCTCCTTTCTCTTAAATAGTTATTGGTACTTTTTCAATAATTAAATTATCTTCTGATGGCATAGGAACATCCTTTTTCATTGATTCTAACACTTCCAAATAGCCTAAAATTGCTTCTTTAATATTTATTTTTACTTCTTCTAATGTATCCCCTATTGAATTACAACCTGGCAAATCAGGACAATATGCCCACCAACTTCTATTCTCTTCATCTTTTTGAATAACTACTTTATATTCAATAGTTTGCATGTTAACCTCCCTTAAATTAATTTTAAAAATTCATCTATCGTAATACCCATATCTTTAGTAATAATTTTATGACATAAACCAACACCTAATGTTTTACCTTTATGTTGAGGAACACCGATTATTTTGTTCCCTAACACATAATATCTATGGCTTCCTCTTTGATGATGAAATTTATAATTTGATTTAGAAAGTACTTTTTCAATATCTTTTGCTTTTATATTGCCTAATCCGCTCATAATTTAAATATATCAAAACAACTTAATTTGTCAAAAAATTAAAAAAGTCTTGATAATATATATCAGATAAGTTATATTATATTGTTGATAATAATTCAGTGAGAAAATATATTGATTTAATTCAGTTATTAGTTCTTCTCGTGGGTTTATCTGTATCTTATTCAAATTATTTTGAGATACAGATAAAATATGCTCTATTTTTTATTTTAATCAGTATAATAATTATATTCCATAAACCTGTAATCAATTTTAAAGACCCGTTAATATATTTAGTATTTTTATTGTTAATCTATAGAATAATCCAGATTTTTATCTCGGATTTTAAAATCAGCGTAATAAGAGAAATAGTCTATGATATAGGAATGATAGTTTTTTCTATATATACTGCAAATTATTTCCAAAATAAAGAGATAGTGAAAAATTTTGGTGTATTTATAATACTTTTTGGATTGCTATGCATCATTATGGGCTTTATACGATTTGGATTTATGGATTTTGGGGGTGCTATTTTATTCTCGTCTTTTGGAAATAAGAATTTTCTCGGTGCGTTTGTTATATTTATCTTTCCTGTTCTACTTATGTATCTTTTGTATTGTATCAATAATCGTAGAATAATAAAGATAGGGATATTTACATTTACAGGTATTATTCTGCTTTACTCCCTATTTGAGATTGAATCAAAGGGTGCGTTTTTAGGATTTATAGTATCTATTCTGTTTTTTATAATATTTATATTGTACACAACTCGCGCACTATGGCTTAAACCATCTTATAAAATATATATTTTTATCTTCGTATCATTATTTTTCATCTATTTTTTTACAAGTCCGATGGGAGAAAAGTTTGTTAAATCGTTTGGTTATGTCGGTACCAGCGCATTCAGAATAGATACCTATAGAACAACCCTTGATATGATCCAAGAGAACTTTTTAAAAGGTACTGGTAGAGGCACTTTTAGAATAATTTACCCGGGTTTTCGGCCGATTGAGGTATTAAAATTTGAACATAATATTAATAACGAAACGGTTCATACCCACAATGAATATCTTGAGGTTCTGGTTGAGGAGGGTGTTATCGGTTTATCCTTATTTGTATCTATTATTTTACTTATAATTTACAGGATTTTTAAGTTTCACTGTAAAAATAAAGAAGTCGAGGTTATAAGGAAGGGATTTATCTTTGGCTTTATAGCATATATGAGTCACAATGCTACCTGTGTTAATTTTAGATATATTCAGAATAATATATTCTTCTGGTTAATTTTAGGGATGGCGCTATCTATTTTTATTAATCCAGGAATTGAGCAAGAAGCAAGAAGCAAGAAGCAAGAAGCAAGAAAGATAATAAGTGTTATTCTTTCAATCTTCGTTATAATATTTGCAGTGAGTAATCTTTTTTTATCTGATTTTTATCTTGGAGAAGCTGTAAGACATTCAAGAAATAATGATTACGATACAGCAAAAAAACTTTATGAGACAACCTTGAGACTGGATAAAAATTACATCGAAGCGTTATATTTTTATGGAACTAATGAATATGACAGAAACAATTATAACTCTTCCTTAAATATCTATTACAATCTAAAAAATTTAGCACCGTATTTCGTAATGCTGCCATACAGAATAGGGTTATGTTATGAAAAATTGGGTAACCGAGAAAAGATGGCTTCGTTTATACAAAAATATCTAAAGATTTATCCATTATATCCAGCCGGGCTAACTAAACTTGCGTTTATGTATTATGAAGCAGGTGAAAAAGAAAAAGCAATGCGATTATTCGAGAAAGCTATGAAACTCGACCCCTTAAGCCCTGATTATAGAAACAATTATGCGAATGCCCTGTATTTCCTTGGTGATCTCCAGACCGCCATCACACAATATCAATTTAATATTATGTTAAACCCCGGATATGTTGATGGTTTATTGAACCTTGCTGAGATTTACAGAGTAAATAATATGTTAAAAGAGAGTTTTATTTTATACAGAAAAGTTGTCGAGCTCGACCCACAGAACCAGACCGCCATATCAAGACTTCAATCCTTAGGTTCATGGTAGGCCAGGATTTATCTGCTACTATCTGTTAATATTCCAAACCTGTTTTCTAAGCTTAGGACGGATTGACGCAGCAAGACGTTGCAAATTGATGACAATCTCTATCTTCTGTTCGATAGGAAGTATAGATAGAGATCGATGATATTGTTTTTTACCTTTAATAAGACGGTTCATCTCTTTTCGATAACTCATATGTGAGTTACTTTCCTATAAGTATCAAATAAACTGTGCTTATGGAGAATATAGGTTAATAGCTTTTTGTCAAGAATAGCCTCAGTGATAAACTTGACAATCCGTTCCCTGTCTTTTGGCCGATAAGTTTGAACCATAATTGCCACCAGATATTCTGGCGTTACCACGCGGGTTGTAATTTTTTTGATACGTTTCATTTTTGCCTTTTCAACCGCTTCGATAACCAGGTTATTATATGCTGGAAGAAATTGAACAGGTATGCCCTCAATTATTATGTGCTCTTTATGAAAATGATATCCTTTTTTCTTAAGTGATGTGTAAATTTGTGATAGAATATCGAGTTTTCTATCGCAATTAGCTGGAATAAAGAATATATCAAGGTCATACGTCAGAACTGGCTCAATATAAAATATGGCGGCGATACCACCACCAATAGCATAATCTTTTATTACACCTTCCTTTTTCAATTCATTAATAACTTTTATTGTTTTGTCCATAATGAATCACTTCTCCGCTTGTATCCAATCGTTTTTATTTTTTATTTGCACTTCTTGAGGGAAAAGGCAGATACCACCGACATCATCCATATCATGCATATAAATATAATACGATATGTTGGGAGGGATGTCCACAAAGATTTTTTTCTTACTTTGGGTAGAACGCCAATACGTTCATCGCAGCTTCTATTTAAACAGGAAATGGAGTGAGCAAAAAATCTTTTAGCTATTTAATAAAATGTTGGTTTTTGCCACAGGATTAACTTTGATTGCTGATCCTTCAACTGGACAGACATTCTCGCATTTGCCGCAACCTACACACAAGTTGATCTCAACAACCGGTTTACCTATACCTGACTCTATATCTATAATCTTGATTGCTTTTTCAGGTACAGGACAAAACTCTTCACAAACCAGGCAGGGTATCCACTTTGACCAGACCAAACAGGTCTTCTTGTTTATCTCTGCTCTTCCTATTACAAATTTTGTCTTTTGTTTGATTGTCAATTTTTGTATAGCTCCACCTGGACATATCTTGCCACAATCATTACAGTAATATTCACAGGGGCCGATTCGGGGTATGAGCTCTGGGGTCCATAGAGTCTCAAGTCCCATAACAGGCTGGAGCCCATTCGTTGGACATACCCTCATACACATACCACATCGAACACACTTTTTTAAAAATTCTTTTTCAGAAAGGGCACCAGGTGGTCTTATATAATTTCTTTTAGTCGATAACTTAAATAAAGGTATTAAAACCAAAGATGATATTATACTACTTAAAAAAACACGACGATCTATGGAGATATCAGTTTGTTGTTTAATAATACCCCATTTTATAGCATTTTGACTGCATTCTTCTTTGCACCTCATACATTCAATGCATTCACTTTGATGTATAATCTCACCTTTATTACCAAGTGTTCCCATTCTACAAATATTACCGCATATACCACATTGATTACAGGGAGAGGTTACATATCTTTTAATAAACGAAAATCTTGAGACCATGGCAAGTATCGCACTGGTGGGACAGAGATATCTGCACCAGAACCGATTTTTAATTAACTCAGTTGCTATAATAGTTACAAAAACAAGACTGATAATAATGTGA
Organism: Candidatus Hydrogenedentota bacterium; assembly: GCA_040752395.1. Classification (GTDB taxonomy): domain Bacteria; phylum JBFMHD01; class JBFMHD01; order JBFMHD01; family JBFMHD01; genus JBFMHD01. The sequence goes on along the minus strand of JBFMHD010000117.1, from coordinate 3,997 downwards.
GTATTATATAAAGGCTGTTTTGAAGCTGAAAATGTGTTTAGATAATCGATAAAACCAAGGCCCTGGACTTTAGCCAAAACCCAATGAAGATACGGAAATAAAGAAAGCGAAAAAAAGCGAAACGTTATACATAATGGGTCCAATAACCCTGCTACACAAATCCCTGCGATAGATAAGATCAAACTTATAAAAAATAAAATGTATTTAATATATCTTAAGATATTACTATCTCCTTTTGACTTACTTCTTACTTTTTCTTTGTCGGTAAGTGAGATGATACCACGAGATAATACCTTATCTGTTATATCCAGTAATGTACCAAGAGGGCAGACCCATCCACAGAAAAATCTACCAAGAATAAAAGTTAAAAATAAAATTATTATTGCTGGTATAAATTTTAGGATTGATATTTCGAGAAAGACGCCGGTTATAGCAAGATAAGGCGAGAGACGGATAAAGATATTATCTGGTATAATTGTGTCTTTGAAAGGAGACGAACTTTCAATAACGAGGTATAAAAAAAGCAGAAAACAGACTATTTGTATTATTCTTCGAATACTTGCGATACTAAATTTTTTCTTTAACCACTTCAAGTTTCATTCTCCAAAGCCCTGCTTTTTCGCTTTTAAAAATTATAATTCCACACTTTTCGATATGGTTTCATTATCTTGCTTTTTGCTTCTATTATATCACCTCTAACTGAGGGGTTATATAAACAGAGCGGTTCTTCAGCTAAAAAATCACCATATAAACTATAGGCTCTTGCCCGGCAACCGGAGCAGATATATTTAAACTCACATATACCACACTTGCCCTTTAAATTATTTTCGTCTCTTAATATCTTAAAAATTTCTCCATTCTCCCATATCTCACTGAAACTACTTTTTCTAATATTACCAGCAGATATCGGTAAATATCCGCAGGGATATACATTCCCATCTGAAGCGATAAAACAAACACTATAGCCAGCCAGACAACCTTTTGTTACCTTTTTTATAGGCTCACCTTGTTGTACAAGCAATCTATAATATTGCGGGGCACAGGTCGCTCTTATCTCAATTTTATTCTGTTTATCAAGGATATAAATCTGTTCAAGTATCGATTCGTATTCGTATTTATTAAGCTGGTCTTTTTCTTTTAACTCAAGGCCGCAGGAAACAGGAACAAAAAGAAAAAAATGTAATGCAATAACACGTTCTTTTATGCATAACTCAAACAAATTAGTTAAGTCATCTTTATTATGTCTGGAGACTGTACAATTTACCTGAACCTCCACACCCTCTTTAATAAGAGACCTTATACCACTAATAGCTTTTTTATAAGAATCTTTTTCATTTCTCAGATAATTATGTATCTCTTCATTTGAGCCATCAAGACTTATTGATACTCGCTTTAATTTAGATACTTTTATTTTGTTTGCTATTTGTTGATCTATTAAGGTCCCATTACTTGCCAGCGCAGTAGCTAATCCAGTGGTTGCACTATACTCTATTATCTCAAAGATATCTTTTCTCATCAAAGGTTCACCGCCTGATAAGACAAAAAGAGGGCTGTATTGTAAAGAGATATCATCTATTAATCTTTTTATTTCCTTAAAATTTAGCTGCTGATTATTATTTTTATTTATCCTTCGGCAATGAATACAATTTAAATTACATAAATTTGTAGTCTCAAGAAATATAACCCTTAAATCATTTTTCATTATTATTATCTCTTAATGAATAAACGCAGCCACAATAATGCTGTCTGTATAATCCAAGTCTTTTGCTTTCTTTTATACTTTTTAAATAGCCTTCTTTTTTTTTGAAATCATAAACTATAAAGTTGAAACCATTATCATTCAATCCTTCACTAATAGCTTTAATAATTTTAAAATTTTTATATGGCGAGATTGTAAGAGTAGTTGTTGCGTAATTAATATTCAGTTGTTTTGCCTTTTCTTTGGTCTTTTTCATCCGCAACCTAAAACATAGCTTACACCTTTCACCGCCCTCTTTCTCATTCTCGAACCCTTTGATGTATAAAGTCCAGGCCTGGAAATCTTTTGCTCCTTCAATGAGTTCAAGTCCATAAAGTTTTGCAACTTTAATTACCTCCTGTAATCTTTTTTTGTATTCGGCCTCTGGATATATATTAGGATTATAATAAAAAATTAGAGGTATAAATTCTGTGAGATTCTCTATAACACCAGCAAGACAGCAAGCACAACAGGTATGCAGAATTATTTTTGGTTTATTATTCATCTCTTTAACCACTTAACTCATCTTTAGTTAAATAACAGGCTGGGTCAGGTTTCCATGGGTCATTGTAAATTATATCAGCTCTGACACGTAAACTGCCACCACAAATCTCTTTATATTTACATCGTGAACATTTACCTTTCAATAATATTAATCTGTTTTTTAACCCTGCCATTAACGGGTCTTTTCTATCCATCCATATCTCTTTAAACGGTCTTTCAAGAATGTTTCCTAATGTATAATGCATCCAGAACTGGTCAGGATGTACCTCACCCATATAATCTATACAACCTATACCGACACCACTTGAGTATAATCCTCCGCCATTTTGTTTTAAGAGTTTATAAACTTCTTTTGCTCTTATTTTATTTTCTTTTAACAATTTGAGATATATATACACAGAATCAACATGGTTATCCACAGTCAAGACCTCTATCTTCTTTCCCTTTTCTACAAAATCTCTTGTTTTTGATAGAATCTTATTCATAGTCATTCTCGTTTCACCTGGTGTCAGGTCCAGGTCTTTTATATTCATTCCTCTACCAGCATATACGAGATGATAAAAACATACTCGTTGTATATTTTCTTTATCAATAAAATCAAAAACATTCTCTAAATCTTTGTAATTATATTTTGTAAGTGTCAATCTTAACCCCACTCTCAAACCCATCTCTAAACAATTTCGGAATCCATCTCTTGCTTTAATAAAAGCTCCTTTGGTTTGTCTGAAATAATCATTTACTTTACCGATACCATCAAGACTTATACCGACGTAATCGCAAGAGACATCTTTAATTTTTTTTGCGAGCTCTTTTGTTATCAATGTTCCGTTTGTAGATAAGACAGTTCTTATATTTAAAGATTTCGCATAACAGAGTAGTTCGAATATATCTTTTCTAAGTAATGGTTCACCTCCTGAAAAAAGTATAACTGGCACTTTGAAATCACTTAAATCCTTAATTACCTTTTTAGCACTGGATGTATCAAGCTCATTTTTATATTTTTTATTATAAGAATCAGAATAACAGTGAATACATCGTAAATTACATTTTCTTGTAAGGTTCCATACAATAACAGGCTTTCTATTTTGAATACGCTCTCCGTATCTTATCCAATCTCTTTCTGTTTTTACATTACAATACAATCGGGTGATGTTTATCATAGTCTTAAGATAAATTATATCACATAAAAAATCAATACGAATCTTGATGAAAACAAAATTGAGATCGAATCTGATAATATAAGTTTCATAAAATCCATATCAATAGAGCTTGCTGATGAAACTCTGATTGAGAAGGAGAGTTATAGTGGGTGGGGAAGGGAATATGCATACTATTTTTCTGATAACGTTTCAAAGGATTCAAAAATTAATATTAAATATTATAGATATAGAAAGCTAGGTTAAACTGCCTTTTGAATTTAAAAATATTATACTTTATAAATAATACTCGTGGTGTTAGTCAGCGGTCAATTTTATAAAAAACTTTTGCCGATAGCGAGTCTATCGACATTAAAATTTTCTATAGATAAAGAGTTATATAATAAATGATAATGATTGATACGTGGGGGTTTAAGGCATTTATAGCTAAGAAAGAACAAGTAGTAAGATTGCTTAAAGATAAGAGGATTTACATGTGCTTCTTACGATCGATTTTCCTATATAAAAATGTTTCCGCGCATGTCATTATGAGATAACGGTTATTTCGTTTCATCGTTTTATTAATCAGTGAACTTGAATAATAAAAAATCGAACAATT
>JBFMHD010000116.1:0-9065 GCA_040752395.1 Candidatus Hydrogenedentota bacterium | reverse complement strand
GAAAACTTCAATAATATGGCGCTTGATTTTCAGAATGTAGCAGAAAGAGCTATCGCTATTATTAAAAAGATTGAGGAGGCTGAAGGGACAGTTGGAAAACTGATCTCAAGCGATGAGATTTATGTTGATGCTAAAGATATATCAGAAAAAATTAATCGTATAACTTCTAAGGTAGAAAGTCTTACAACTGATATTAGTGAGGGCAAAGGTACACTCGGCAAACTTATCAAAGAAGATAAAGTATATACCGAGCTTGAGGAATTATCAAATCAGTTCAAAAATCTTGGAGAAAAACTTAATAAAATAGCTGATAAAATAGAGACGAGTCAGGGTACTGTTGGTAAACTGATTAATGAAGATACAATCTACCTCAAAGCAGTGGAAACGCTCGATAAAACTAAAATAGCTCTAACTGATATCTCAGAGATAACACAGAAAAGTAAAGAGATAAAAATATATCTTGGTGCTTCTGATATGAAAAATTTTGAACGTGAGGAGAACCTTACAAACGCTTATTTAAGGATCGAACCAAATACCCATAAATTTTATTCCATAGGTCTTGATATGACCTCTGGCCGCGATATCACTAAAAAGGATAGAGATACTGAAATAGACCTCGATTTACAGATAGGATATAAATTCTATAATGATAGATTGACATTTAGAGCCGGGTTATTTGAATCACGAATCGGTGCCGGGATCGATTACAAAATCAATGATAAAACTTCTTGTTTGCTTGAAACACGAGAGACCTACGAAAATGAAGAAAGAATTGATAATATCAGAATAAGGTCATATTTAGAATATAATCTCTATAAAAATCTTTACCTCAGAGCTGGTGGTGACAATCTCGGTTCAGATGCGTGCTTCTGGCTCGGCGGTAAGTTCGAGTTCGAAGACAAAGATTTAAAATACCTGATAACAACTATCGGTATTGGGCAATAGCCTATTTGTCACTTCGCTCCATTGTAAATTCAGGCTTCGGGCTACTGGCTTCAGGCTCCAGTTGAAAAGTCGCGGGTAATTTTCAATTCCCAATCTCCCCCCTTAGATAAGTCAAAATTACCTCTAATCATAATTAGCTACCAGTATCTAAGGGGGTGAAATTTTCAATTCGAAGTTCAAAAGAATTTCGCTTAGCTCTTTTTATCCATAAATGCTTTAAATAAATCAATCGGTATAGGGAACAATGTTGTCGAATTATTCTCAGAAGCAACCTCGATTAATGTCTGAAGGTATCTTAATTGTATCGTTACAGGGTTCTTACTAATTACCTCAGCAGCTTGAGTGAGTTTCTCAGCAGCCTGATACTCACCTTCAGCTGCTATAATCTTGGCTCTCCTTTCTCTTTCAGCCTCAGCCTGTCTCGCCATCGCTCGTTTCATTCCCTCGGGTAACTCAACATCCTTTACCTCAACTACACTCACTTTTATACCCCACTGGTCAGTCATCTCATCTATTATCTCCTGTAATCTTTTGTTTATCTTGTCTCTTTCAGCTAAAAGTTCATCAAGCTCCATCTGACCAAGAACCGACCTTAATGTAGTTTGCGATATCTGACTTGTTGCTATAAAATAATCATTCACTTTTACAACTGCATTGCAGGCATCAAGAACCCTGAAATATACAACAGCATTCACTCTTAACGGGACATTGTCTCTTGTTATAACTTCCTGAGACGGTACATCCATTGTTATAACCCTTAAATCTACTTTCACCATTCTATCAACAATAGGGATTATAAAAAACAATCCTGGACCTTTTGCTCCAACAAGACGACCGAACCTGAATATAACACCTCGCTCATACTCTCGAACAATCTTAATAGCATTGATTAAAAAAAGAAGAATGATTATACCTAAAATAACCCAGAAGTTTATCATAGCTAACCTCCTCTGAAAAACGTTGTAACTCTAATAATATCAAATAGAAGCAAGAAGCAAGATAACGGAAGAAATGAGAGGTGTCAGGACGGGCTACAGGCTACAGGCTACGGACTACAGCCACCTGGAGCCTGAAGCCAACATATCAACTCCTTTCATCTAATTTTATCGTTTTTCAACGATTAAAATTCTCGCCTGAACCTCCTTTACTACTACTTCCGCGCCTGCCTCAATCGTTTCGGCATTAACACTCTTTGCCTGCCAGAGTTCACCCTCAACCCTTATATAACCCGAAGGAGCAAGCCTCTCTTTCACGATACCTATCTTATCTATTAAACCTTCTTTACCTGTCTCTATTTTCTTTCTGAATATCTTTACAGCAAAAAACCCAACAATAAAAATAAAAAGAACAAGAGCAACTGTTACACCTGAAATCATTCCCATAGGGATAGAATAATAAGTCGCGCCTTTTGGCGAATCTATAAGTATCATAGAACCAAACACAAACGAGATAATACCACCTATAGTTAGAATTCCATAACTCACAATCTTGACCTCCAGTATAAGTAATATGATACCTAAAATAATAAGTAAAAGACCTGCTATATTAATAGGTAACATCTGTAAACTTACAAACGCAAGTATAAGACATATACCGCCAAAAACCCCGGGGAAACCTATACCACCTGCTTTAAACTCAAAAAATATGCCAAAAAACCCGAGTATCAAGAGAAAATAAGCCACCTGTGGATTGGCGATGGAATGCAGGAAATATTCAGAAAAACTCATCTCAAGCTCTCTTGTACTTTTATCTTCTAAGTCTAATATAATCTCTTTATTAAATTTATTTATTTTCAATCCCTGTATTTTAGTTATCAATTCATCGAAATCCTCTGCGATGATCTCTATAACTTTATCTTTGTAAGCCTGCTCTTCATCTGTTATAATACTTTCTCTCACAGATTTTTCAGCCCAGGTTTCATTCCGGTTGTGCGCTTTTGCAAGTGATTTAGCTTTAGCTGCAAGATAATTCGTTATTTTCTCCATCATAGCATCTTCATTAGATAGTGGTGGGGTTCTCTTTACCCTTTTTGTATCCTCTTTATTCTCCTTCAACCATTCATCCCATGGTTTTGTTTTTGATTTTTCCGGATTAGAGCCCATAGTAACAGGATGTGCTGCTCCTATGTGTGTTTGCGGTGCCATCGCGATAATATCAGCTGATAAAGCTATAAACGCGCCCGCAGATGCTGCACGCGCGGTCTTCGGCGCAACATAGATACAGACCGGGATATGGGTATTAGAGATAGCCTTAACTATGGTCTCCATAGAGTCAACAAGACCACCCGGCGTATTAATCTCAAATACTATTAAAGTAACATTCCCTTCTCTCTCAGCTTTAAGGATTGTATTTTCTATATATCTTGCAATTATAGGGTCTATCGGACCATCAACTTTACTATGATAGATTACTCCTTTTATCTGGGTGGCAAATGAGATTAATAAAACTATCGAAAACAAAAATATCCTTTTCACAATATTAATTTTATATGTTTTAATTATTCGGTCAAGTTTTATTTGAAAAATAATCTTTACACAAAAAAGAATAAACAATATTCTGTGATGAGGATGATTATAAGAACAATTCTAATCGCTATTGTTATCTCTTTCATAGTCTATCTTATCACTATATACACTTCAGCTTTAATCCGTTTTCTATTAATATTTATAGTTTTTATTCTTGTAATTTATTTTTACATTAAAAAATATTCAAAGATAGAAAATGATCTGATAAATATAAAGATTACAAATGAAACCCTTTCAAAAAACGCTGTATCGGCTCAGAATGAAATAGATTCCTTGAAAAATAAAATAAAGCCGCTTGAAAAAAGATTAAACGTCTTAGAAAAATATGCTTTTTTAGGAGAATACGTGATACAGAACCCTGAGAGTAATAAAATAATTGATATCTCGTTTAATGAGATTAAATCATTTTTATTACCTGAGGCTCTTATTATATATCTTTATAACGAGGTAGATGATAGCCTTTCAGCTGTTAAAATATATCCAGAGCAGCCTGCCTCAAAAAACGCTACTAAAATCAAAGATTCACCTGATCTTGGTGTTGTACAATCATTTCTGAATTTAAAAATACATAATCTAAAAGATTTTCAAAGTTCTTCTTTATCTGCTTCCTCTATCTGCAAGAACAGTGAATTTGTAATATGCATACCTTTATTTTTCGACCAAGAAAAAATAGGAGTAATAGAAATAGGACGGAATACCAATTTTGACCATTTCGAGAAAAATACTCTGCTCACCTTTGCACAATATTTGACTATATCAATGAGGATGTCGGGGCTTATGCAAAGATTGCGTAAAGAAAACGAGCAAAATGAAAAAGAATTACTACTTGCTCGCGAACTTCAGCAAAGTTTTATGCCATCTTCAAAAATATCATTTGGCAATAAACAGATAGATTTTTATCATAGACCTCTACGCGAGATAGGTGGCGATTTTTATGATTACTTTAAAATTGATGATAATCATCTTGGAATAATTTTCGGTGATGTTTCAGGTAAGGGTATCCCTGCTGCTTTGATTGTATCTATCGTCAAAGCTTATTTTTCAGGTCTGTCAAATGATAAACTTGTTTCACCCGCTTATGTTTTATCGGATCTTAATAAACTTTTAACTGACAGAATCGATATCCTGCATCACTTTGTTGCTTTATTCTATGGTATCTTAGATTTAAATTCCAATAATATGATTTTTTCTTTTGCAGGTCTTGAATCCCCTGTTGTTATTGACAGTAATTATAATATAATTCATTCATTCGAATTAGAATCTCCATCTGTAGGTATGGAGAAGAATTCCTGTTATAACGAACTTGAATTAAAATTTAATAAAAATACATCTTTTCTGCTTTATACAGATGGTTTAAGCGATCTCTTTTATAAAACTGATTCTTCAGGCATCGCTTTTGTATTAGAAAAAATTAGCACCCTTAAGGGAAATTTAAAAGATAGATTGATTATTCTTATAAATACCCATGATACTGAAATAAAAGACGATATCACTCTGGCTGTTATTCAATATCTTGTTTGAGGTTTACTACGGTTACAGCTAAAGTATCTGCTTCTTTGTTCTGGTCTCGCGGTATGTTTATCAATTCATAATAATCCATACTTTTAAGTTTATTCATAATTTCAATCGCAAATTTAGCTAATCTCTGGTCTCTTATTTTATAATTTCCTTTTAACTGATTTATAACAAGACTGCTGTCTGAATAAATTTTAACCTTTCTAAATCCGTTCCCTATCAAAAAGTTAAGACCCTCTAATAAAGCTCTATATTCAGCAACATTGTTAGTTGTTTTTTCAGATATATAAATACCCTTCTTAAATATCGTTTTTCCGGTCTCGTCTTTCAGTATAAACGCAGCTGCCCCGGGCCCGTTATTCTCCAACGCTGTCCCATCAGAATATAAACTTACTACACTGCCTTTTATAGCTTCAAGATTATCTATTAAACCCTGTATCCCTATTTTAATCTCATCAATATTATCTTTGTTTTTTATCTTTTTTAATTCTTCAATAATCTCTCTACGATTCATTTTTATTACTCTGGAAATAAAGTATTCTGGAACAGCCCTCGCATTCAACTATCTTTTTGTTTAATTTTGTCATAGCTATAATCTGTGGTCTTAACTGTATGCCGCACTCAGAGCAGACACCTTCTTTATCAACGTATGCTATGGCTTTTCCTTCGCGTGCTTTATAAATTCTTTCATATTTCTGATAAATATCAAGTGGTATTGCCTTCTTTATGCTTTCTCTCCTCTCTTCTAATGTCTTCAGTCTCTTATGAACATTTTGTATCTCAGCTGTTGTTTTATCTCTGGATAATGTAAACTCATTATTTGATTTTTCAACCTTACTCCGTAGTTCTGGTATTATCTTTTCAAGATTCTCTCTTAAATCCATAATATCAAGAACCTCTCTTTCTTTTTCTTTACGGGTTTTAATCAAGAATTCCTTCTCTTTTTCAAGTGCATCAACTTCCTCAAGCCTCCTTAATGTAAACATCTTTTTATCAAGGGCTTTCACTTTCGCTGTTATCTCATCTATCTCGCGAGTGAATAAATCTTCTCTGGCAATCGTTTTCTTTAACTCCTCTTCTTTATTAAGTAATTCATTCCTTATTGCTATGTTCTCTTTTTCCATAGTTTTCAATGTCTCTGGCAACTGTTTGGACTTCTCAATTAATTCATAATACTCACCATCCATACTCTCAAGCTCTTTTAATCTTAATATAATCTCTCGCATAATAACCCCTATGAAAAGTCTTGAGTCTTGAGCCTTGTTTTGACTCACGACTCGCGACCCATGACTGTTTTCATATCAACTTCTATGAAGAAGTAAAAAGTAAGTTATGCATTGATAAAATAATCCGTAGTCTTTCTATACCCTTTCACATTAATATCTTTAAGTTGTTTAAGATGTTTGCTCATTAGCTCTATAAAAACCTTCTCTGTATGATAATGACCCGCATCTATGGTTATAAGACCTGCTTCTTTTGCTTCCTGACCATTATATAACTTTAAATCACCGCAAATATAAACCTCTGCTTTACTCTTTATTACATCCTTTATTAGACTACCACCTGAACCACCGCTATAAGCTATGATTCTCACCTCTTTATCAAGATCAGCTGTGTTTACTCTGACCGTATCTATCTTCAAAATCCTTTTCAGTCTGTTGATTAATTCTCTAAGTTTTACAGGTTTACTTAATTTACCTATAATACCGATACCCTGATTTTCATACGGTGAATCTATTCTATAAAATTCATAAGCAGGTTCTTCGTAAGGATGATTTTCTGTTAGAGCTTTTTCAACTCTATCTCTATTTTCTTCATCAAGAATCATCTCCACCCTGAATTCATCAACAAACTCTCTTTTGTTTTTATTCCCGATAGCTGGCAAACTCTTTTCATTCCCCTTGAATCTTCCGGTTCCCTTTGAATAAAAAGCGCATTCTGTGTAATTGCCTATTACCCCTGCTCCCTCTCTACTTAATCTATCTATTAATTTATCCATATATTTTTCCGGTATAAAAGTAACGAGTTTTAATCTGTTCTTTCTTGCAGTTACTTTTATATACTCCAAACTACTCAAGCCAATAAGTCCAGCCATCCTGAAATTTATACCTTTTGTTGAGACATCAATAGGGGTATGACAGCAATAAACAGAAATTCTATTCTGTATGGCTTTTATGATTCTTCTGTGAATAACATTGTTTTCATCAATAAATTCTTCTTTGTCAGGTGGTATTATCGGGTGATGAGATACAATAAGTTCACATTTATTCATTACCGCATAATCAATAACCTCTATTAAGGGGTCTAAAGCCACAAGAACATTTTTTATTCTTTTATTAAAACCTATGTGTAAACCAGGGTTATCAAACTCGAGTTTAAGTGAAGGATGATAAAGGGACTCGATATGACTTACAATCTCAGAAATCAGGAGTCCCTTTATCATCCTCCCTCTCATTGTAACCCGCTCCATTTACTAAGATATCTTTTAAACATATCAACTCCGAAGCCAACATATCATCTACTTCTTGCATCTTGCTTCTTGCTTCTATACATCAAGTGGGCCCACGAGGCCTCGAACCCCGGACCAACCGGTTATGAGCCGGCCGCTCTACCAACTGAGCTATGGGCCCTTAATATTGTATCATGGCAACATTATCCTCGTTTTCTTCATTAAAGTCAAATACTTTTCTATTGACATCCACCTCGAGTATCTTTATATATCTTATGGCTTCCAGTTTGCCTTGAAAACCTGAACCCTACTTGTTCAATAACGCGAATAACATCAGCAGCCGTTACCCGCGGTAATTTGAAACTCATATGGCAATTTCAAGAGAAGTTAAACTGACCTGCTCAATACGAGGAATGAATTCGCCCTCAGCAAGACGATCCTCCACATGCAATTTAATAGCATCCTTAATGTTGCTCATGGCTTCTTCGTACGTATCGCCCTGAGTATAACACCCCTGTAATTCCGGGCAAAAAGCATAATACCCATCCTGATCTTTTTCAATCACGACAGAAAACCGATAATTCATCATAATCATTATCCTTAATTTAAACAGCCAGAACCCTCAATTAACTTTTATCAAGATTGAATTAAAATAGCAAGTCAAAATTAAATCTGCAGAAAATTTTTAAGCAATAATTTTCCGTGTTCTGTAAGAATACTCTCGGGATGAAATTGAACACCAAAGCACGGATACTCTCTATGCCTGATCCCCATAATGACATCTTTATCACACGTAGCTACTATTTCAAGACAGTCTGGAAAATTTTTTTTACTTACAATAAGAGAATGATAGCGTGTTGCTGTAAAAGGATTTGGGATTTTTTTAAAAATATCTTTTTTGTTGTGATAAATCAAACTGGTCTTGCCGTGCATAAGCCTGGGTGCATAGGTAACAATACCTCCAAATACATAGCCTATGCATTGATGTCCCAGACAAACACCAAGAATAGGTAAATCTTTATAAAAGGTTTTAATAGTAGCATTGGATATCCCACCTTGTTTAGGCGTGCCTGGTCCGGGAGAAATCACAATACATTCGGGTTTTAGTCTTTTTATCTCGGCTAAAGTAATTTTATCATTTCTTGCAACCGTGACTTTTGAGCCTATCTCTTCTAAATATTGAACTAAATTAAACGTAAACGAGTCATAATTATCTATCATTAAAACCTTTTTTCTCATTCCAGACCCTCATCTGCTATTGCTACGGCTCTGAATAAAGCACGTGCTTTATTAATACATTCGTTATGTTCATTTAGTGGTATAGAATCAGCAACTATGCCGGCACCTGCCTGTATATAAGCTCTGCTATTTTTATAAAGAATAGTTCTTATTGTTATGCACATATCCATATCACCGGTATAACTGAAATAACCCATAGAGCCTGCATAGGTGTTGCGTTTACATTTTTCAAGTTCAGAGATAATCTCCATCGCTCTTATCTTAGGTGCGCCTGAGACCGTACCTGCTGGAAATGATGCTTTTAATACATCGAACATCGATTTATTTTTCTTTATTTTCGCCGTTACGTTTGAGACTATATGCATAACGTGTGAATATCTTTCTATAACCAT
>JBFMHD010000115.1:0-9083 GCA_040752395.1 Candidatus Hydrogenedentota bacterium | reverse complement strand
ACATTGTAACTCTAATGATATCAAGTAGAAGCAAGAAGCAAGATAACGGAAGAAGTGAGAGGTGTCAGGACGGGCTACAGGCTACAGGCTACGGACTACAGCCGGCTGGAGACAAAAGCCCGGAGCCTGCTGAAAAGTCTTGAGTCTTGAGTCTTGTTTTGACTCACGACTTGCGACTTGTGACTCACGACTCTTTTTATATCATCTTTAGTTTTTCATGCTTTGTGTAGAGCGCAAAAACGCAATAACCCAATAACCCAAGAACCCAAAAACCCAAAAACCCAATAGTGTAGAACGCAACCCGCGCTCATGTTAACTCCTTACTATTTAGTGCGATGTAATCATAGATAAGCAATTTTCTATCATAGTAGTCATTACTTATCAGCCCTTTTATCTTTTTTGTCATCTTAAGGCATTTAGTGGGACAGACCTCTGTGCATAAGCCACAGAACATACACTTAGATATATCTATTATATAAGTAGTAAGTTTCAGCATTTTTTTTCTGCCATCTGATGTAAGGGGTATTGTTTCTTCGGGACTACGCTTTTCTGATTTTAAGTTTATGCAACCAGGTGGACAGATTCTGGCACACATGCCACAGACTATACAGTCAGAAATATCATTAAAAACAATGCCACGGAACCGGTCTTTGAATATCAGTGTTTCGAACGGATATTGAACTGTGAAGATGGGTTTAAATAAATATTTATTTGTTATAAGCATTCCAACGATTAGTGAGTAGATACTTGAATAAATTTCTTTAAAATAAGATAAAAATTTCATAATAAAAGTTTCCACAAAGTTGTTCCGAATAGATTAATAAATGATAGCGGTATAAAAAATTTCCAGCACAGGTTCATAAGCTGGTCGACTCGAAGTCTCGGGAAAGTCCACCGAAACCATATCATCAGATATACAAGAAACATAGTTTTAGCAAAAAAGTTTAAGACTGAAACAGGTATACGGAGTACAAAAGATGTAGGTAGCGGACCAGACCAGCCGCCAAGAAACAGAGTTACTGCGATGGCACTTACTGCGAGCATATTCGAGTATTCAGCAAAAAAGAACATAGCAAACCGCATACCGCTGTATTCTGTATGAAACCCTGCAACAAGTTCACTCTCAGCTTCAGGTAGATCAAAAGGTGACCTGTTAACTTCAGCAACAGCTGAGATATAATAAGTAATAAAAGTTAAAAATAAGAATGGGTTTCTAAAGACAAGCCAGTTCCAGAACCCGCCTATCTGAAGATCTACAATGCCTGTCATAGAAAGTGTGCCTGCATAAATAATAGGTGGCAGGATTGAGAGAGCGACTGGTATTTCATAAGAGACAATCTGTGCAGCTGACCTGAATGCGCCGAGCATCGCCCATTTGTTTTTTGAAGCCCAGCCAGCCATTACAATGCCAACTACTACTGGAGAAGATATCGCAATTATAAAGAAGATACCAAGATTAAGGTCAGCAGGAATTAAATCGATGCCAAGGGGGATGCAGACCCAGACCGCAAATGAGACCGCCATAATAAGCGCAGGAGATATCCAGAAGAAAATATTATCAGCTTCTTTGGGGATAATATCTTCTTTTAAGAAAAGTTTTATACCATCAGCAACTGTCTGCAGCCAGCCATGAAAACCACCTGTAACCATTGGGCCTGGTCGAACCTGCATATGACCCGCGACTTTGCGCTCAAGCCAGACAATAAAGAGATTATATAATGAAAGGATAGATAAGATAATACCAAAGAATATAATAACTGAAACAATTATCACGTAGTTATCTGGTATAAAATTACCTAAAAATTTTTCAATAAGGTTCATCTATCAACCTCACCCATAACAAAATCAAGTGACCCGATTACAGCAACGATATCTGCGATCATAAGACCTTTTGAGAAAGCAGGTATAGAAGAGATAGCAGAAAAACAAGGGGATTTGACCTTTACGCGATATGGTTTATCACTTCCATTTGACATAATAAAGAATCCGATCTCACCACGTGGTGTCTCACATCTCGCATAAGCTTCACCAGCAGGTGGTTTAAAAGCAAGCGGGTTAAATTTTGACATTACAGGTCCGTCAGGGATCATATCAAGTGCCTGCTTTATAATTTTTACTGATTCAGCCATCTCAAGCATCCTTACAAAATATCTGTTCCAGGAATCACCACATACACCAATCCCGTCTTTGCCAGTACAAACATTAAACTCGAGTTCTTTATAGACTGAGAACGGCTCATCTCTACGCAGGTCCCAGTCAATACCGCAGGCACGAAGATTAGGACCTGTTACATTATAATCTATTGCGAGTTCTTTTGAGAGGATGCCAACTCTGGCAGTTCGCTTTATAAAAATTTTATTATATGAAAGCAGGTTATTGTATTCATCAATAAACGGGAGAAAATAATCTAAGAACTCCAGGCATTTTTGGAGCCAGCCTGGTGGCAGATCATAGCTTACGCCACCGATCCTTACGAAATTATAAGTAAGTCTTGCACCGCAGAGCTCTTCAAAAAGATCAAGGATAAATTCTCGTTCACGAAATGCGTATAAAAACGGCGTAAACGCACCGATATCCATGCCGTAGGTTCCAAAAGCCACAAGATGGCTTGCTATACGATTAAGTTCACCTACGATTACTCGTATGAATTCAGCCCGTTTCGGAACCTCAATACCAGCGAGCTTTTCTACACAGAGACAATATCCCCAGTTATTGTTCATCGAAGCAACGTAATCGAGCCTGTCTGTATATGGTATGACTTGAGTGTAGTTAATATTTTCACAGTGCTTTTCAAAACATCTATGTAGATAACCGATAACAGGGTCAAGGTCAATAACGATTTCGCCGTCAGTCTTTAATTTTAACTGAAAAACGCCGTGTGTTGACGGGTGTTGAGGACCTTTGAATAATGTCGTGCCTTCAATAATAAATTCACTCATTTTTTTCTTTTAGATAGCAAGGTGCTCACTACAATTTTTTCACACGTTCTGATGGCTTACGGAGGTACTGTTACACTGGTATCCCGTGCCACCTGGATGGTGTTACATAATCTCTTCTTAATGGGAATCCGCTCCAATCTTCTGGCATTAAAATCCTTCGTAAATCAGGATGACCTATAAATTTTATACCAAACATATCATATATTTCACGTTCCTGCCAGTTCGCAGCTCTCCATATACCTGAAACTGAATCAACAACCGGGTTATCTTTTGATAGACTGAGTTTTAATATAGCCCATTCTTTTTTTTGCATTGAATAGAGATGATATCTGATGCTAAAGGTATTTCCATCATCAACACCTGTCATGCAGACAAGTGAGGTAAACCCATTATTTTTTAGCTCGCTTGCAATAACTAAAATTGATTCCTGTTTTATCTCGATATAACTATCACCATTTGCAGGTAGGGTAAAAGGTAAGATAGCATCCGGGAATTTATTAGATAATTGAGAATAGATTTTAGTTAGTTCGATTCGTGTCAATTTTTACCCCTTTAGTATTTTCGCGATGTTTTTTGTTTTTGTTATCTTTTCTCTTAAAGCGATTATACCATCAAATAAAGCCTCTGGTCGTGGTGGACAGCCAGGAACATAGACATCAACAGGTATAATTAAATCAACGCCTTTAAGCACGTGATAACCCTGTGGTCTATAGGGTCCACCTGATATTGCGCAGGAACCCATTGCGATAACATATTTAGGTTCTGGCATCTGCTCGTATAATACTTTTACTCTTTCAGCCATTTTTAGTGTTACGGTTCCTGCTACTATCATCAGGTCAGATTGTCGAGGAGTAGCTCTTGGGATAAGGCCGAACCTATCCCAGTCAAACCGGGAGGCACCGGTAGCCATCATCTCAATCGCGCAGCAGGCAAGTCCAAAAGTCATAGGCCAGAGCGAAGATTTACGTGCCCAGTTAATAATATAATCTACCGAAGTGATAATTATCGAATCACGCATAAAAGATCCAAAATTTAGCTAGTTAATTGAGCGGTCGTGGGAAAACTCCTCGGCTGCTCATCTAACTGGATAAAGTATAATAGTAGCACCTGAAGGTATGTTTTTCGTCTTACTGGGATTTTTTACAATCTCTAACAGAAACTTTCTTGCTAATTCGAGATTTTCCTGCATCAACTTTTCTCTTTTTTTATTTTTTAAAATTTTATAATTTTTCAAAACCGCACCTCCTTAAATATTTTTTCCAATTTATTTTTAGTTCATTAATTGCCCAATTAACTATCTTTGACAGACTTTCTTCTGAAATATTTTCTTTAATTTTTTTACCATTTCTAAAAATCAAATCTTTATGTGGAAAGCCATGCGCATAATTATATCGTACTGCGGGTTCCCAATTATTAATTAGAAAAGTTTCTAATTGCACAACAAAATTTAATATTTTGCCTTTACTAACTGTTATTTCAACTCGTATCCTGTCCTTTTCAGTAAGATTAATAAAATATTTTTTCATTATTTAACGATTTACTCCTTCACATTTTAATAGCTGACATCTAATAAAGACCTATTTTACCAAATGATACTTTTCTTGCTTTTCTTTACTCGAGGATGAAGGCTGGTAGCCTTTAATCCAGTCAAGGTCGCCTTCGCTCCATAAATAAGCGAACCCAAGAAGAAGAATGATGATAAAAACAAGCATCTCGATTGCTGCAAAAACAGCGAGACCCTGTTCAAGCAGAGAGCTAAAATAACAAGCCCAGGGTATCATAAATATAATCTCAACATCGAAGATGATGAATATTAAAGCGATTATATAGAATCTTGGCGTAAATTTTCTCCAGGCAGATTCTACTGGTATCTCACCGCATTCGTATGGTTTTAATTTTGTTTCAGTAGGGTTTCGATAACCAAGAATAAATGATAATATTTTCGAAAAGAGTACACAAGCGATAACGAATGCTGCACCAAAAACTATAAATAAACCAACATACAAAAAATTTTTACTCATAATAATATAATGGTTGATATAACATTATTTTACCAATGTCAAGGATAAATTACTAAAGTAGGTAATGCCTCAGTTGTTGGTGCAGTAGAACTTATACTTTAGAAGCAAGATTACGGAATCCCACTGAAGACTGACGGAATACTAAAGTAGAATAACTGAGGTCTATATTAACTGCGGAATAGATTGTAAGTTTTAATCAGGAACACTGGGGCATATGACATTTTAGCCTGTCTCAATCCTGGTATCCCCATATCCTGTTCTCTATTTATATACTTACATTTATCAAGCAAATATTTTGCTGTTTCCCAGTTGATAATTTGAGCTGAACCTTTTATTTTGTTATTATATTTTTCAAAGTGTACTGTATAGGTTTCGGTATTCTGCCTGCTAAAGATTGAGAAAGCAATTATATTGTCTTTTACAGAGATAATGAGGCCATCTAAATCAAGTTGAGTAAAATTGTCCAGTGCAGTAATTATTGCCAATTTTTCATTTATTAATGAAGAGGACCCATCACATTTTTTATCCTCAGACCATTTTTCAGCTAATTGTTTGCATTCACTTAACAGACTATTTTGAATTCTTAAAGACTTATAATCCGGGTTATTTCTTAAGAATTGAGAGATTAAATTTTTTTTCTTATGTAATTTTTGACCTTTTAATTCAACTAATTTTTTTGTAAGGTAGATATAATCGCTGTATCCCTGGTTTTGCTCAGGTTTAAAATATTTTATAATAAAATCTTTGTTTTTTTCAATAAAGCATAGTTCAACAAGAGTGAAATTGCCTTTTTTATTCTCGTTTTTAAAAATATCAGAGATTTGTAATAATTCATCAAAATTTATTTCTCTGCCGATAGGCATTAATATGAAATCTGTTGATGCTGCATAGATAATTAATAATTCATCGATATAAGTCCATTTCGTCTTATAGATATCTTTCCAGACATATAAAGTTGCAAAATTATAATCGCTTTGCATAGGATTACATTTGTGTAATGTACTTTTTATCTTACTTTTATCAGATATTTCTATATTTTTAAATGAATCAAATTTAAGCTGAAACATATCTTTTAAATACAAAAATTTATTGAATAAATCAATTATAAAAAGTAAAAAAGTATACTTCTCACTTCTTACTTTCAAAGGCACTCAGAGGAGTCAACATGAGCGCGGGTTGCGCTCTACACTATTGGGTTATTGGGTTATTGGGTTATTGGGTTATTGCGTTTTTGCGCTCTACACAAAGGATGAAAAACCAGATGTTTGTTTATCTTGCTTCTTGCTTCTACTTGATATCATTAGAGTTACAATGTTTTTCGAAGGGGGGTTTTTATTAATGTATTTTTTCAGGGTATCTGAGAGAAAACTTAAAGAACTTGAACAGAGGATGGGATCGCTTAATATAAAAGAGTCTGATATTAAGGAAGAATTTATAAGGGGATCAGGTCCTGGTGGTCAGAAAATCAATAAAGCCTCAACGTGCGTGAGATTGTATCACAGGCCAAGCGGTATTATGGTTCGGTGTCAGAGGGAACGGTTGCAATCAGTAAATCGGTATCTTGCAAGAAGGCTATTGTGTGATTTGATTGAGAGAAAGCTAACAGGTGAGATTGCAAGCGAAAAAGCACGAATAGCGAAGCTGAGGCGTCAGAAGAGGCAAAGGTCCCGCCGGGCTAAATTAAAAGTATTAGAACAAAAACACAAAAACTCAGAGAAAAAAGCGATGCGTAAACCGGTTAATTTAAATGAATGGTAGAAGCCTATATTTAATTTTCAATTAAACCTGCACAACATATCGCATAACAATGGCATATTACAGAATGGATTGCGGCACTGATGCATTAGTTGAAAGAAATTTATAGAATCCGCGAATCTCTTTTAATGATTTCCTATCTGCTACAAATATTTTTCCGTTACTCTCAATAATAATAATATCATTAATATTAAAAGCTGATATAATATGACCTGATTCAGAATAAGCAGCTATATTTTTAGAGTTATAGGTGATTAACCGGGTTTGTTTAGCAAATAAATTGACAAAATCATCAAGACTACCAACGTCATTCCAGTAAAAATTAACTGGTAAACATTTTAGATTCCTGATTTTTTCAAGAAGTGCATAATCAATAGAGATTGTCGGAAATTTCTGATATACTTCTAAAACAGGTGCTGTAGAGCTAATCGAGGTATAAAGTTTAGGAAGTAGGAGAGATAAATCAGGATATAGAATAATAGCTTCATTAAGAAAAACATTTGCTTTGAAGAAAAATATACCTGCATTAAAAAAATAGTTTTTTTGTGAGATAAACTTTTTGGCTTTTTTGATATCAGGTTTTTCAATAAAACCAGCAACGTCTAAGAAAGAGGGAGTAGCCCTTGATTTGTTATGATATGTTTTAATATAACCAAAATTAGTAGATGGTCTATCAGGTTTTATACCCCAGAGAAGGATATTATTATTATTCTGTAAGTATCTAAACGAACGTAATATACAGGATATAAATTTATGAAGCGGTGAGATGAATTGGTCAGCTGAAAAGACTGAGATTAATTGGTTTTCATCAGAATGGTTTATTATCCACTGCACACCTGATAATATCGCAGGGAAAGTGTTTTTTCCAATGGGTTCTTTGATTATGGTAATATTTTTTCTAAAACAATTTTTTATAAGAGGATATTGCTCTTTTTTGGTGACTATTAATATCCTGTCATCTGGTATGACCTGAGAGGTTCTATTAAAAGTTTCTTCTAACAATGTTGTGTTATTTTTCAGGTGATTAGTTTTAAGTGGTAGGGGTTTGAGTGAGTTCTGGAACTGCCTTATTATAGGTATTAAGTGTTTAGGTCGTCTTTTTGTGCTTAAGGGCCAGAGTCTTTCGCCACATCCACCTGCAAGAATAATAACCCATCTATCTTCTTTCATTATGGTTCCCAGGTTATAATATCAGAATTTTTTTCTATAAACTCTAAAGCAGAGGGTGTAAATTTTGACATACTTTTTGAGAGTAAGATTGGGGTACCAGCACGTTTAGATTCGCGTAAATCTGTTTCTGTGACAAGCTTCTTTTTTAAAAGAGAAGATTTATCAGGTTTTATGAGATATTTATTTTCTATATCTTCAACTTTCTGTAACCGGTTTTTGTATTTACCACCTAAAAACTCGGCTGAAAAAAAGGTATCTAATATTTTTATAGCATCATCTGCACCAAGACTTTTACTACCGAGGCATAGAATATTAGCATTAGAATGTTCTTTTGCGATTTTAGATGAGAATTCGTTATAAACAACACTTGCTCTGATACCAGGTAGTTTATTACAAACAATAGCAGAACTTGAACCGACACCATCAATCATAATGCCAAAATCAGCTTCTCCTCTACTTACTAACTCAGCGACCCTGAGAGCATAATCAGGGAAATCCACAGGCGATTCGGAAAAAGGGCCAAGGTCTTCAGTTGTTTCGGTTTTAGTTTTTAAAAATGGTTTAATTTCTTCTTTGAGTTTATATCCCGCATGGTCGCTTGATATAACAATCTTCATTGATTGGTTTCCTCAGAAGCCATAGTGGAAAATAGCCTATTTTGACCACGAGCCTCGACTGAACGATTGAGCAGAGCTTTCATATCTTCATCAAGTGTATCTATGAACTGTTCTATTTTAGTTTTTCTATCCTGTATTTCTCTGATACATTCGATTGTGAGTTTTAAAAGAACATCGAGTTCGAGTTCTTTAAGATTAGTATCAAGTATGGTTCCTTCTTTTTTCCAGACCATTGGTTCCCCTCCTCTGAAAAACGCTGTAACTCTAATAATATCAAATAGAAGCAAGAGGCAAGAGGCAAGAAGCAAGATAAACAAACATCTGGTTTTTCATACGTTGTGTAGAGCGCAAAAACCCAAAAACGCGATAACCCAAGAACCCAATAACACAATAGTGTAGAGCGCAACCTGCGCTCATGAGTACTCCTCTAAAAAGTCTCTAGTCTCCGGTCATTAAGTCGTCAGTCTTATCCTGACTCACGACTCTCGACTCCGGACCCCTAACCCCTAACCGCCGCCCCCTAATATACCCCATCCCCTATGACCCATCCCCTAATATCCTTTGTGCCTTCTCCTCCTGTC
>JBFMHD010000114.1:0-9084 GCA_040752395.1 Candidatus Hydrogenedentota bacterium | reverse complement strand
AATTATACTGATGGTTTAGTAAAGACGGATTTAAAGTGATTTAAATACTTGTCAAAATTCTTTGGTGGTTGTATACTTTGCTGTGTAGTAAACATTGAAGTTTCCTCAGTATAGTGTTGATTATTTAATTGTAGTCAATATTATACGGCGGCTTTTTATTTTTTCAAGGTAAAATGTGCGAAAGTATAGTTAACATAAAGTTTCAGTTTTTAAAATTTTTAGAAGAGTTATAAATAAACGTGAATAAATCGTGAGTGAGGTGGCGGCCTAAATAAAGCTCGGATTTTAATAAGATTTACCAAATCTGCAATTTAGACAAATAGACCATAGACATCATACGTTAGACTGTGTTCTTTCGGCAATAGTGCTTGAAGTGATAGTGGTGTAAATTGGTATCATCTCACTTTATTTTTGAGAGTTGCTGGCGCACCTCTTGACAACAACATCTGTGAACAGGCTCTTAAGAAAGTCATCCTTCAGCGGAAAAAAACTCGCTTTTTTACAAAACAAATCCTGGTGCATACATCGGTGACCTGTTTATGAGTCTCATTCATACCTGCAATCTTTCAAATGTCAACCCCTTTCATTATCTTACTGCGCTTATCAGGAATTCATAAGACCTGATTAAAAATCCTTGTCAATGGATGCCATGGAATTATACTCAAGCAATCCCTTCTTAGTTTTTTATGATTTAAAAATCAGATTTTCACGATAAAGTATGGTTCAGTATTTACGCCCCACACACGCTTGCCGCAAGAACACAAAGGAACGAGCGTCCCACTGACATAAATTTGTCATAATTTCGGGATCATCTCGTTCCATAATATTTTTTATTTAATTTTTTTTATTTGTCAAGGGTGAAAAATTAAAAATTTTGTAACCGTTCAGCCATTGGATGGATAACCAAGGCGAGATGGTGGTGTCACAGAAAACATGGACGGTTCTGGTTTTTCTTGTTTCTGCATTCCACATTCTTAGTGATACTTCTCACTTCCCACTTCTTACTTTCAGAGGCACAAAGGCACAGAGGCACAAAGTTAAATTCAAAATTAGGAGTCAGGGGTCATATGTTTTTCAATGCCTCTGTAATTCAGTATTTTAAGTGGTAAATATTTTTGTTTTTTTGTCAGAGTTTTACTTATAAGGCACTACTATTTCATATAGATTTTTTATTTTTTCTATGTTTGATTCAAACGTATATTTCTCCATTATAAGTTTTTGTAATCTTGTACCGAACTCTTTGATCTTGTCTTTATTATTTATAAAAAAGGAAATTTTTTCACAAAGCTGGTTTACGTTTTTAGGCTCGAAAAGAAACCCGTTGTAGTTGTTTATTATTATCTCATTATTACCACTGATATCAGTAGCGATCACAGGTAATCCAACCATACCAGCTTCAAGTATTGAATTAGGTAGTCCTTCTGACAACGAGGTTGAAATAAAAATATCCGCTTCTTTTAAATATGGTATAACATCATTAACTTCGCCTGTAAAATAAATTTTGTCTATCAACCCATAATTTTTCACCATCTCTTGGAGTATGCTTTTCAAAACTCCACCACCAACTATTTTACATATAAATTTATGACTTTTAATCTTATTTAGAGAGTGGATAAGTGTTTCTGGTGATTTCTGTTCAGTTAGTCTCGCAATAAAGACTATGTTGATAATTTCTTTATAATGATATGTTTTATTATAATTTTTATCTTCTCTTATCATATTTGGTATAACTTTTATTTTATTTTCATTAAAACTGGAATCAAGCATTTCCTGTTTTACGCCAGCCGAAGGTGCTACAAATCTATCAGCTAACCACCTGGTTAATAAAAGTTTTAGCTTACCGATGAGGGAGCAAGAAGAGGTAGCGATATCACCAAATTCACCTGATGCAGCCAATTTTACAATAGTTTTCTTTCTAAAAAGTTTTGCTGTAAGCAAAGCAGAAATTGTATGAGAAGAGATAAGATGTATGTGCATAATATCATATTTTTTAATATTTCGTATAAGGTACCAGAATAAAATTAGCATAAATACATTTGTAGAGGTAGGGTATCCTGCTAAATCAAGTCGTATTACATTCAAGTTGGTATTTATTTTTTGATATCGGGGTTGAGATTTTTCAATCTTTCTTGTTATTATATCAACCTCCAAGCCGAGTGTTTCTGTTAGATATTCGCTTAATCTTAAACACTGTTTTTCACTGCCGCCTATATAAGGATAAAAGTTCTGAATTATCATTCCTATTTTCATATTTTCTTTTTACGATCCTTTGCTCTGCTCTGGATAAAGGATCAAACTCAACGGCTCCTCAAATACATAATTAAAAATGTAGCGCAATAGGATATTAAGGTAGCTACTGATGCTCCTTTTAAAGCGTATACTGGAATTAGTATGATATTAAACATAACATTTAATATCATACCAGTTAGATAAGCAGAAAATATACTTTTTCCTTTTTTAAATGAGAATAAGACCCCTTCAAAGAGTTTCCCCAAACAATAAAAGAAGAAAGCTAATACGATTATAAGACAAACCAGATATGATTCAACATATTCATTTCCGGCTATAATTATAATAAGTTTTTTTAATAGAATTAAATAAAGAATAATAATACTGACAAAACTCAGGGTGATAAATTTTAAAGCTCTTTTAATCATTTTTAGAGCTTTGTCTTTACTTTCAGAATACAGCCTTGAGAAGTTCGGGACCCACATAAAATTTATTGCCATTTCAAATGATAAAACAGGAGAAGCGAACATATAGGCTACGGCATATATGCCAACGCTGGAAGTGTCATAAAACAAGAGTATAAGATATGAATCAAGGCTTCTTATTATCCATTGAAAGAGTCTTACAGGTGTGGTAGAGATAGATAGATTAAGGATGTCATTGAATTTTTTGCTGAAATTGAGATTGAATTTCCAGCCGGATTTAAATAGAACATATAAAAGCCACAACCCGGAACCAAACATCACTATTGATTCTGCCCAGATAATTCCAGGTATAAAGAGTCCTGCAAACAAGAAGACTATGCTGACTATACTTGAGAGATAGCCGATAATACAGAGGAATTTTAAAAGGAACTCAGTTTTCTGAAACGACTGGTGGATAAGAGAGGAGACTTCTTTAAGGTTGTTGGAAAAAACATAAAATGCAAAAGCAAGACAGATATTCAAAAGATGCGGGTCATTCATTAAAATTGGTGAAATCATTGCGAGGCAGAGTATCAGGGTTGAGAGAAGAGAGTAGAATACAACGGCGTTTAATATTTTATATATTTCCTCCTGGTTCTTTTCTTCTGAGAGAAAAGGTATCGCTCCTGTTTTTAAGTTTAATTCAAAAACAGGCATAATTAGGGCACAGGTAACATAGATAAGATTTAAAATACCTATTCCAGCTGTATCAAGCATACGGGTAAAGAACGGCAAAAAGATGAGTTTTCTTAATTTATCAAGTATGTGGAGATATATACCTTCTTTAAATCTTTTTAATAAAAGTGGCGGTGTTACATCGAAATCATACAAGGAATTCATTAATCCAGCCTCTTATCTTTTGCATCTTACATCAGCCCGACACATAGGTCTGCCCATACAGCGGTTTTTCGTTATCTTGCATCTTGCTTCTAAATATTACCCATAACTGATGGGTTACCTGTAACTGGACAGGAACAAGGCAGATAATATTTTATCCGATAAACCATACTTGAAAATAGAATTATAGATAATGGCAGATAGGGTACTGTGTATCTTGCTGTGACAGCAAGAAATATATGCAGGCTGAAACCGAGAATAAGCAATAGAAACAATATATGTTCTTTTATTTTATCTTTGTTAATGAAGTAATAAAATACATTTGAGAGTATTAACAAACAATTGAATACGAAGAGTATGATTTTGATGAAGATTAAATGATAAAGTTTTTTTTCAAGCATTGTTTTATTAGGCAGGTTGATCCCGAATATTGCAGAATGAGATGTAAACCATAATGGTCTGATTCTTTTTATACTCATAATGAGATATTGTAGAGGCCATTTTTTTATGTTGTTTATTCCTTCTTTGTAGAGGAAACTATCAAGTTCTTCATTTTTAAATCTTTCCATATAGGTTTTTAGAGGTTCTTTATCGTAACCCGGGTTATCACCTTTCCAGGGCAAGTAAGTTGCGATAAAGAACACTATGCCGCCGATACCTGAACCGAATGGCTGAATTTTACCTGAAATCTTATAGTTTCTTATTGTCCAGGGGATAAGAAGCAGAATAATTGTAGAGAATAATAAAGCCATTTTTAGTATTCTTTTATCTTTATAGATTATAAAGTAGCCAGCGGTCAGTGGTAAGAAATAAAAGAGAGTTGAGGTTCGGGTGAGGAGACATAGACCACAGAATATGCCGGCTAAAATTATATATATTTTGTAAGTAGAGACGTCTATAAAAGCCTTAATGAAAAAGTAAATACCAACCAGAAATATTATTGTATAAAAAGACTCGCTGTATAGTTGTGTGGCATAGATACCAATAACCGGATGAAAAGAGGTTATATAACCTGATAACAGGGCAATCTTTTCATCAAAGAAAATTTTAGCAATTAAGAAAACAATTACTGAAGCAAATGAGTTGAATAGGCACTGGATGATTTTTACTATTAGAATATTAGAAGAAAAGAGTTTATAAACAACCGAGAGAAAGAAAGGGAACCCCGGGTTTCTATATGTGGTCAGCGATATGTTATCAAGACTATAGCCGATACCTGAAACCAAATTTTTTGCCAAAAGATGATATTCAAGTTCGTCGCATAAATAATCATCCGAATAAAAGAAATAAAGAAGTATTAATCGGAAAATGAAGGCGCTAATTAACAAAAGAAATAACTTTGTTTTCATATTTGATAGCTGATATTAAATTATATAAAAGGTATGTCAATAAACATTCGTAATTTTCAAGTAATCATGGGGTATTTAGTGGAGTTCTTAAGTTCGGTGTTAAATTTTCGGTTATAGGTTTTGGGTTTTAGGTTATCGGTGAACCGACCACCGAACACCGAACGCCGATAACCGAATATCTTGCCTCTTGCCTCTTGCTTCTTGCTTCTAAATTTTATCTATGAAGTGAGGCAATACTTTTATAACTTGACATTTTGTATTAATAAATTATTGTTAAGGCGCTGTGGGATAGGGGTTTATTGTTTGGTGGTATTATGGTTACGCTCGAGACAAGGATTAGAAGATCGCGTGGTGAGGAACCCGTAGATTTACTTTTAAAAAATATCCAGCTAATAAACGTGCTCTCATATGAGATATACCCTACCTCAATAGCTATTAGCAATACACGGGTGGTGGGTTTTGGTGATTATGAGGCTAAAGAGATTATAGATTGTGATGGTTTATATGCGGCACCGGGTTTTATTGATGGTCATATGCACATAGAGAGCTCAATGGTTTCTGTAAGAGAGTTTGCAAAAGCTGTTGTGCCACGTGGAACAACCACTGTAGTAGCTGACCCTCATGAGATAGCCAATGTCTTAGGTATTGATGGTATCAGATATATTCTTGAATCGAGTAAATACAATCCTTTAACTGTTTATCTTATGTTACCATCCTGTGTCCCTGCAACTGACAAAGAAACATCAGGGAGTCAGCTTCGTGCTTTTGATTTAATGCCTTTTTTAAACGAAAAATGGGTTCTTGGTATAGGTGAGATGATGAATTTTCCAGGGGTTATCAATACAGTACCAGATGTAATCGATAAAATAAAGTCTGCCGGGAGTAAAAGGATTGATGGTCATTGTCCCGGCCTGAAAGGTAAAGACCTTTATGCCTATATATCTGCTGGTATCTATTCTGATCATGAATGTATAACAAGAGAGGAAGCAAAAGAGAAATTGCGTGCAGGTATGTATATTATGATTAGAGAGGGCTCAGCAAGTAAGAATTTAGATGAAATTATAAACATAGTTACTAAAGAGAATGCACGAAGATGTTTCTTTGTTACAGATGACAGGCATCCTGGAGATTTAATTAATGAGGGACATATAGATTTCATTGTTAGAAAAAGTATTAACAAAGGTATCGACCCTTTATTAGTTTTTCAGATGGCTTCGCTTAATGCAGCTTGTTATTTTCAGAAGCAGGATATAGGAGCCATTGCCCCGGGTTACAGAGCTGATATAATTATCTTTGAAGATTTAAAAAAGATTGATATAAAATATGTTCTTAAGTATGGGAGAGTCGTTGCGGAACGTGGAAAACTATTGCCACTTGAGACACCTACTATTGATGTCAGATTAAGGGGCTCTATAAATATTAAATGGCTTGAAAACGATGATTTTATTATGAAAGCCAGAGGGAACAGAATAAGAGTCATAGATATTGTGCCGGACCAGATATTTACCAACCAATTTATCACAGAACCACGAATTATTGATAATAGATTAGAATCTGATACAGAAAACGATATCCTCAAACTTATAGTTTTAGAGCGACATCTTGGGTCTAATAATATAGGTAAAGGTTTTGTCAGAGGGTTCGGGTTAAAGAGGGGGGCAATAGCCTCATCAGTATCTCATGATTCACATAATATTGTGGTTGTAGGAACAAATGATAGAGATATTTTTAAAGCTATAACAGCCATAAGAAAATATCAGGGTGGTATTAGTGTTGTAGAGAATGAGACATTGAAGGGAGTTTTGCCACTGCCTATAGCAGGATTAATGAGTAATAAAAGTCTATATGAAGTGGATGAAAATTTGAAACAGATGAATAGTCTTGCCAAAGAGATGGGTGTTAAACTTAGAGACCCTTTTATGCATCTTTCGTTCCTGAGCCTGCCTGTTATACCTGAGCTTAAACTTACAGATAAAGGTCTATTTGATGTGAAAAAATTTGATTTTGTTGATTTATTTGTTAATTAATATGCTTTTATTGAGAATACCGGTTCTTTTATTTGTTTGCTCTTTAGTTTTTGCAAACGATTATTCGTTAGACAATATTTTTGTACTGGACAGGTTTTTAACCGGGAAAAATATAGATGTATTAAAAGAAGGGTCAAATACCTGGATTTTATATACACAATCAAAGACACCTGAATATTTTACAATTAAAAAAAATATCAGAGTATATAACTTATTAATTAAAGGGAGTATAGTATTCAAGGTTGAAGGCAGTTTCCCTGTAAGTATAAATTATTTTGATGTAAATAGTAAACCTGAGACTAAAGAAATAAAGCCTGGCGAAGAAACAAAGATAGATATTTTTTCTTTTGAAAATAATAATATTATTTTCTCTGGTAAATTATATCCTGATTGTAAATTAACAATCAAGTCTCTTATTTTAGAAGGAGAGAATATAAGGTCTAAAAAAGAGGTCAAAGAGATAGTTATTGATAAAAGGGAAGAATATTATCTGCCCTTTACTATTCCTGGACCTGATAATTTTCAGATGTTTTTTAATATACTTGAGAATAAGACAAGAGAAGGTTTTGCAAAATATGACCCCAGACTCGCTGAATTTGAAATTTTAAAAATTAATAAAAGCAGAGAATATATAAATTTTCTTTTAGACTTAAGTATAAAATACAGGAACACTGGTAATAAAATTTATAAAGAAAAAGCAGGAGAGGTATTTTCCATTTTAGAAAAAAAGAATGTTCTCTCCGTCGATGAATATACAGATTTTCTTCTTTCTATCCTGTTGTTAGATATCCCCAGAACCGATAAGGTAACAGTAGCAAGTAAAAGTCTTCTCATCGAGTTACTCGAATCATTTTTATATAATAAAAAAATTATTATTAATTTAGATAACGAATTGCAGAATTTTATTAATAGATTAATAAATGATGATAATAGCCTTAGGTATACTTTATTTGCTCTGTCACTCATTCAAAATGATAATATCAAAGAGTTTTTGAAACATTATGTAGATGATATAGTTAAATATTTTTATATATTCAATAGTAAGGTTGTATTAAATATGGAAGCGAAAAAGGTAAATATAAGTTCTTTAAATTTATATCTTCTATATCAGATAACCGGGGATAGAAGAATATTAAATTTTATTAAAAAAGAAGAGCTTTTGGATAATTATAGATATGTTTTGCTTAATTCGAGGTATTTTTTTCAAGATGCCGAGAATATTATTAAGACAACCTGCTTTGATATATTGTTTGATAGTTCCATATTGATAATTCCCGTGACAGATAATGTCTACTGGATTTTAAGTTCAAATTTTTCCTGTTTGGTAGAGAAAGACAGAATAACATATATAAAGACCGATTTAAATTCACAAGAGAAGATTTATCTCTCTCATTCTGATGATAATTGTAGAGTATTTGTATCTAATGATTTATTTTATATTTATTTTATTAAAGAGAAAGGACTATTAATTTATTATAACAATGAGGTTGGATCATTTGAATATTCAAATTATTTTAGCGGGTTGTCGAGTTATTTTTTAAATCCTGCGCTACAAAGATTAGATGATAAATTAACAATTAAAAATCCAACAGAGATAATATTATTAAGTTTATACGATAATACAGTTGAGACAGAGTACAGAGGAGGATTAAGTATTATAGAAGGCAAAGACTGGTCATTATTTAACAATGAAGTCGGAGTGATTGAGGGCAGAAAGATTCAGACCGATGCAAGAATCGGGTTTATCAAAGAATCCGGTGATTTTTTATTGTTATCAGGGAGTAAACTTTTTTTTAATAATATTGAATATTTTTATTGTAATAATATTGTAAAATTAGTATCTTTTACAGAAAATGGCTGTAATATCTTAAGTACCAGGGATATAAATTTTATTGAAGTGTTCAGTAAAAGAGGTTTTTTTCCAAAGACGTTTTTAAATGGAGAAGAGATAGTGTTTAAAAAGATTGACAGCTTTAAATGGCAGTATTTAGATAACGAAAGAAGCAAGAGGCAAGATAACGAAAGAAATAAGAAATGTGGAGAATAATTATGAATAAAAGATATGATATAGACAAAATATTAAAAGGGATTGAAGAACTAAAAGAAAGCCAGAAGAAGACAGATGAGCAATTAAAAAAAACAGATGAACAGTTAAAGAAAACAGATGAGCAGTTAAAG
>JBFMHD010000113.1:0-9138 GCA_040752395.1 Candidatus Hydrogenedentota bacterium | reverse complement strand
CGCTTTGCTCCATTGTAAATTCAGGTTTCGGGCTTACTGGCTTCAGACTCCAGCCGGCTGTAGCCAAAAGCCAAAAGCCTGCTAAAAAGTCTTGAGTCTTGAGTCTCGAGTCCTGTTTTGACTCACGACTCACGACTCACGACTCTTTTCATACTTTGTGCCTCTGTGCCTTTGTGCCTTTGCCTGGCTGCCGCGGTAGAGCGCGGCGCAGGCAGCTACCTCTAACTTCAATTTCTAATTCGACATTTGCAAAATGTTGCCTAATACTCCAGAATCTCAAATTCTTTCATTCTGTTATAAGCAGTAGCTTCAAGCCCGAGCGGTGTAAGTGATGCAAACCCATTCTTTATAGCATAATAATCACTATGCTCACTACCTTCCCAGACCGGTGGCTCATCACCTGAAACCCAATAATATTTTGATATACCCTCTTCTTTATCAGGGATGAATTTCCCAAGATACTTTCTTGACGCAAGATGTGTCACTTTTAATCCTTTTATTTCTCTGTCTTTTAAAACTGGAACATTAAGATTTAAGAATACATCTTTGTAAAGAAAATTATTCTTAAGTATTGATTTTATTACATTCAAAGCGATGTTCGAAGCTTTATCGTAGTCTTCAGGAAGAATAGTAATCCTTTTCTCATTTGCAAGAGATATTGCAAGCGAGGTAATCCCATATAAAGCGCCTTCTCGCGCACCCGCAACAGTACCTGAATATATAACATCCTCACCAAGATTAGGTCCATTATTTATACCAGATACGACTAAAGCGGGTATATCAGGCAATAACTCCCTTACAGCGAAAGCTATGCAATCAGCTGGTGTACCATAAACAGCATATTTGTTAGCGGAGACAAAATCAACACGTAAAGGCTTTGTTAATGTTAGAGAATGGCTTACTGCACTCATCTGTTCAACAGGAGCTATGACAGTCACTTCAGCAATGGTTTGAAGCCTCCGCTCCAATATTTCAAGCCCCGGCGCCATAATACCATCATCGTTAGTAAGCACTATAGTTAATTTTGACATTTAAAGATCTACAATCCTTCAAGCGTAGTATAATTTGAATTATTATACTAAAGCAGCGTTTATTAATCAATTTTTTTCTTCTCACTTTTTAATTAATGTGATTTTATCACAAGTGTTATGAAAAATAGGCTCGTTTTTCTGTTATCTGTTATTAGCTTGGTAGTAGGCTGCTTATATGAACGGATAATCGTTGTTCCATCGGAGGTAAACCTCGAAGACCCTGCATTCTACCAGACTATCTCAGGCATAAGCCGAACCGCTATACTTGAGGGTAATGATGCCCAGATAATTAACTCAGGTAAAGAAACTTACAAACTGATTTGCAGTCTTCTTGAAAATGCTCAATATAGCATAAATATTGAGTCCTATATTTATCACGATGATGAGATTGGAAGAAAAATTGCTGAGATATTATGCAGAAAATCAAAATCCGGGGTGAAGATTAATCTTATTATAGATTCGTTTGGTGCAAGACATCTTGGCGGTGAGATACCTGCATTGCTGAAAAAAGCAGGTGTACGCCTGTATTTCTATCACCCAATTGAACTCGGCAGATTTATTAGATATATCAATAGAACTCATAGGAAACTTATAATAGTTGATGGTAAGATTGGTATAAGCGGCGGGTTCGGGATATCATCTCACTGGCTAAGTGAAGATGAGAGTAAAAACTGGTATGACATTCAGGTCGTTATTAAGGGTCCCTCAGTGTTTCAAATGCAATCCATTTTTATGGAACACTGGCTGGAACTAACCGGTGAGGTGTTAACAGGTCCTGAATACTTCCCGACATTACAGAAGCAAGGCGATGTATCTTTAAGAATTGTGGGTAGTTCACCGCGTAACGGGAGCTCTGCGATCCAGCATATCTATCTTTTTGCATTGAATTCAGCGCGTAAAAATTTCTTTATGGAGAACGCATATTTTGTACCTGACGATTTATCAGTAAAATCATTTATTGAAGCAGCAAAACGAGGTGTTGATGTAAGAATAATAGTTCCGGGTCTATCAGCAACTGATGCTAAAGCACCGATATACGCAGGTAGAACCTATTATGGCGAACTATTAAAAAACGGGGTGAAAATATATGAATATAAAAAACAGAAACTGCATTCAAAGTTTGCGACAGCTGATGGCTTATGGACAACGATAGGCTCTACAAATTTTGATAACCGAAGTTTCAAACTCAATGAAGAATTAAATGTTAATATTTACGATAAAAATTTTGCAGAGAAGATGGGTCAAATATTTGAAAAGGATTTAAAGGATTGCGAGGCGTTGGATGCTAAAAAATTTAGAAGACGTCCGCTAACCGCAAAACTAAAAGAATACCTCTACAAACTTTTTGAAGAACAATTCTAAGTGGTGAAGCCCACGAGCAGATTCGAACTGCTGACCTGCTGATTACGAATCAGCTGCTCTGCCAGCTGAGCTACGCGGGCATACCGAGAACTCGATAACTGACCCACGTACAGGATCAAGATTGATATCAAAATAAGAGGATAATTCTTTTAAAAGTAGAAGTCCTCGTCCTCGGCGTATCTCTCTTAATCCCTCGAATAATTCCTCTCTCTCTTTTATAATCTCCTTACTAAACTCTCTGTTAAGCTCATCGTCTCCTACCCGATATCCTTTACCACCATCCTGAATCCGAACCTTTATCTCGTCTTTTCGGCACCAGATATTAATATAGATATCCTGCATTTTATAAAGTGGGGAACCATGTTCTATAGCATTATTACAGACTTCATCAATTAAAATCTCAAGTTGAAATAGTTTATTTTCATTCTCTATAAACCCTTTAACAAAATCTATACAGGCTTTCCTGACAATTCTTACATAAGAAAAATCGTTAGGGAAAGTAATTTTAAGATGGTTTGGGGCTATATTCTCAATGTTCAACTTTTTTATATCTATTTCTTTAACACTATCTTTCATTCCTTGAATGCCTCGACAGCTTTTTTTTCATTTTCATAAATTTTGTATATTTTTAAACCACCGAGAACTTTAAAAATTCTCATCAGTTGCTCATTTAAACCGAATATTTTAATATCACCAAAATTGTGACGCGATATCTTCAGTTTATTTACGAGTAATCCAAAAATGGTGCTGTCAATATATTTAACATTAGAAAAATTTATAATTAACTGATAATACTTATTTTCATATAAATCATCAAACATATCTCTCAAAGCAGAAAGAGTTGTAATATCAAGTTCTCCTTCAAGATCAATAATTTTTATATCACCACCCGGTCTATCTGACCTTACATTAATGCTGAAATATTCTTCCTTCATTGATCTGTTCCTCCAATCTTAGCCACAATAATCGTTATATCATCAAACTGCGGCGTTGATTCAACAAAATCTAAAATCTTCTGATAAAGATTATAGCAAATATTGCCTGCGGAATCATTAGCATAAGTTTTAAATAATCCTTTCAATTTATCTATGCCGAACATCTCTTTCACGGGAGATACAGCCTCAACAACGCCATCGGTATATAGAAGTATAACATCTCCCTTGTTAATTTCAACAACTTTTTCTTGATATTTTATATCAGCGAACATACCAAGTATAATACCGCCAGAGGATACCTCCTCAATCTCGCCGGTTTTATTTCTATAAACGAGAGCAGGGTGATGGCCACCGCTTGATACCAAAAGAACCATATTTTTTACATCTATCTCAGCATTTAAGAAAGTTACAAATAATTCAGCTCCTATATCCTGATGGATACTTTTATTCAATAAGCTGAGTACCCGTCCGGGCGCTTTTTCAGATTTCGTTATTGACTGAAATTGGTCTCTTACAGCGACCATGAGTAATGCAGCTGGTACTCCTTTCCCACTAACATCACCGATGCCAATGCTAATGCGTTGAGGGAAATCCGGGTCAAAATCATAGGCAAAAAAATCTCCGCCAACAGCTTTTGCAGGTATCATTTTGGAGGCCAAATCTATACCAACTAATTTTTCAGGTACATCCGGCAGCAACCCTTCCTGCACCTGTCTTGCGAAATCAAGTTCTTCTTCAATCTGTCTCTGTTTTTTTTGGAGTTCTTCGTTGCTTATTTTCAATTCTTCATTGGTTCGGGCTAAATCAGCATTAACTAACTCGATTTGATTTTCGAGTTTTCTATATGCTTCTTTAAGATTTCTTATCATCTCATTAAAGGTATCAGTAAGTTCTCCCAGCTCGTCAGTTCTCTGTAATGGGATCTGATAATTAAGGTCTCCCCTGGCAACGATCCTTGCACCTTCAACAAGACTCTCTACCGGCTGAATAATGGTTTTTGCCATAAGATAAGATAAAAACAAAGCCACCAGCAAAGATGCTATACCAACCCATATCACCATTTTTCTTAAAAGATTAACTGGTTGCATAAATTTATTTAGAGAGACAGCAGCATAAAGATATGAATCTTTTGTGAGATAAGGTGTTTCGGAAAGCACAAATTTAAGATATATAAATTTGTCTTTAATATCTCTATCGGTAAAAGTATTTTTTTCAAAATCAATTGATTTTGATGATTCCAATATTTTACTATCTTTTGTATGGGCAAAGAAACGGTTTTTAGTATCAAGAATAAATCCTATTGCCTCTTCATTTTCACCAAGTGTCCAGTTATCAAACAAATTTAAAAACCTGGTAGAGTTTAATCCGAGCACTAAATAACCGCGAGTGGTCTCGAAGCCTTCCAGAAATATCGGTTTTACAACGTTCATTCTTAAAAAACCGTCTTCGGTTCTAAAAAGAAAAACAGAGTTTGTCAGGAGATATTCTTCTTTTATATCCCGTGGAAAAAATTCGAGTTTCCCGAGTTCAAATTTCACCTGTTTGTCACTGCTATAAAATCGTATAGCCTGAAGTTCCTCAATGTTTTTCATTCTATAACTAAAAGAACTTTCAAGCAGACTCTTAAGGAAAGATATGTCTTTCCCCGAGTCAAAATATCTTATATAGAGCTGAAAATTATCATTAGTTTCGAACCATTTAATCTCTTCATCAAGATTTAGAAAATACTCTTTAATAATTTTGCTCTGGTCTACACCTAATTTCTGAAGTTGAACCAATACTCTTGTTTTAATTATTTTCGACGATTGATTTAATGAGAGGCTGCCAAATATAATCAAGGGTATAATTGTGACAGCCACCATTACGAGAAAAAGTTTATGTTGTATTCTCATTATTTCTTCCTCATTTTTTTGAATTCTTCATCAACTATTTTCTGATAATCCTTTAACACTTTTTCCGTCGATCCATTTTCAATAGTTATCAGAGTGATTATGCCTTTTCTTTCAGTTGAGGGGTCGCCGGCAGTCTGCCAGTAACCATTCATAACATTCCACACTATTTCCATTTCTTCTCTATTTGGTAACGGTTTTGAATTATAAGCTTGATTTCTAAACATTATAGAAAACTGGTTTTTATTGACCTCATCATAAGCATAAGCACCTTTAGCAGCAGGCTGGTATCCAGCCTGGGTTGCAAATACATACCCTGCATAACTTGAAGCGTAAAATGACGCAACAGAAAAAGCCTCTTTTTTATGTTTAGATGAGGTTGTTATCATTATAGCTTTAACACCAAGATACGGTTCGGCCCAATTGTTAGCTTCCTTAATAAACGGTAGTTTAGCTATGCCGAAATCTATATTTGAATTTATAGAGCATAAAGCCCAGGGTCCGGTAATCATCATAGCAATTTTTTCTTCGTTAAAATATTTAAATTGTAAATCATAACTCACCTCATCACCACCAATATCAGAACTCAGAAGAAAAATCTTTTCATTTGTTATAATTCTTTTAGCAAATATTAAGGAGTCTCTGCATTCTTTAGAGGTCACTATTGGTTTGCCACGCTCATCAAAAAGTTTTGCCCCAAAACCATTAAACCATATAGCATGATGATAAAAATCTCTATTCTGATAACACAGGCCAAATAATTGATGCTTTTTGTCAGTAAATTCTTTTGCAAGTTTTATTAAATCATCAGTAGTAAGTGGTGGATTCTTTATATATTTTTTATTGTAAAATAAAATAAGACATTCAAAAGCAACGGGTAATCCATAATAACGTTCATTAAATTTAACAGCCTCTACTGTTGAGGGCAAAAATTCGTAAATCTTATCTTTATCAAGAAATTCATCAAGCGGATATATAATATTATGATTTGCCCAATAACCTATTTTATCATTGACCCAGATAAAAACATCAGGTCCCCTACCCTCCTTCACCTTCTTAACAACATAATCTGAGATAAACCATCCCTGGCCTTCCTTTCTGACATTTTCAACCCTTAAATTTATATCATTGCTTTGCAGATTAAAAATAGTAGCAAGACCTTCAATCACTTCGGCCTCTTTCCCGAGCGCCGAATGCCATAAAGTGATAGTTATACTGGACAATGGTTGAATTAAGATAAAAAGATATATAAAAATTAAGGATGCTGGTTTCATTTTAGTAAATATCTCTATTAATAAGAAAAAAGTAAAGAAAAATTTTGACTGATAGATTATTATAATATAAAGTTTTTAGGTTCGGTGTCTGGTTTTCGGTTATAGGTTTTGGGTTTTATGAATATTTCTTATAAATGGCTTGTAGTATTTCTTGCTATTTTAATCGGGTTTGTTGCCGGGAAAATCAGAAAATTTAATGTAGAAGATTTGTCAGTCCTCGTTGTTAATTATCTCTTACCGTTCTATGTCTTTCTCTCAATCGTTGGGGTCAATATTATAGGATCTAATATTTTCTATATGATATTCTCTGCTTTTTTTGTTATTTTCTTTTCAACTGTTTTCATAGTGATTTCTGGAAAAATTTTAGGGATAGATTTTAGCAGCTATATGTTACCCGTAGTTTTTATGAATTCTGGATTCCTTGGCATACCTATTATAGAATCTCTTTTTGGTTATGAAAAAACCTCGCTTGCCATTATCTATGACCAGACTCAATCAGTTCTAATTTTTACACTCGGGCTGTCTATTGCCGGGTCTGATATCCCAAAAAGAGAACGGCTTAAAGTTTTATTAATTAACCCTGTGCTTTTTGCTATACTTTTAGGGATAATATTTAATCTAACAGGATTATCACTGCCTCAATATATCCTGAATTTTATTTCATTCCCTGCAAAATCCGCTCTGCCAGTCGCTCTTGTCACTCTTGGCATCTCACTCTCATCATTAAAATTAGAAAATCTTTTATTTATTTCAGGTGGGGTATTATTCAGATATTTTTTCGGGCTATTTTTTGCCTCTTTATTTATACTTTTATTCTCACCCCCGAAAGAGATTATGCCTGTTATATTAATTTTATCAGCCACACCCTCAGCTGTGATGAGTTATTTAATATCAGAGGAATGTAAAAAAGGGGCTTCATTTGCAGCGAGCACTGTATTTGTCTCAACTTTACTATATCCACTCTTTTTATTTTTGATATTAAAATATATAACTATTCAGTAATCTATCTCATCTCTTAATTTTTTTAAAATTTGTATCTCTCTTTTGTGTAAATTCTCAGGTTTTACACCTCTAAAGAATTCAAACATAATGTAATTCAGATTTTTGCATCTTTTAAAGCAATCAGTCATTATTTCAAGCTGCTTAAGGTTAGGTACATAATGTGGGGCAACCCTTGTTTTTGTCTTTTTTCCACCGGAGAGATGGATGACTTTTATTTTATCATTAAGAATATTAAACCAATGAACAAATTTTTTATAATTATTTTTTGTGCTCTGCCAGATATGACCGGTATCAATGCAGACATCACAACCGCTTTCTCTTATTATACTGTTAAAATTTTCTGGTACAGAGAAAATAGAACTCCCTGGTGTCTCAGCTGTTACAATCATTTTATTTGAATATCTTGAAACAATTTCTTTCAGGGTTTCTGTCATTAATTGTTTTTTTTCTTCAGTAAGGTTCCATATATTAAGAAAATTTCCAAAATCTTCCCTTATATGAACATTAAGGTATTTAGAACCAATTTTTTCACCAAATGAAAAACATCTATCAATAACCTCTAAATTCCCTCGAATGCATTCTTCCCAGCTTGAGGCTAAGAATATAGTCTCCCAGGGCGTTTGTATTCCTATCTCCATTTCATAATCTTTTAATAATCTCTTTATCTCTCTTACATCAACCTCCATCATTGTAGGATGGTCAATTGTAATATCTACATAATTAAACCCTAATCTTTTAGCTTTCTTAATAGCTTTTATAATATCTTTTAATCCAAAATGGATACAAAACCCAAATCTCATATAAAGATTGCAGACTACCGGCTCCATGCCACGTGCTACGGATTCCGTACGGTTTAAGCTCAAAGTTCAGTAGTTACTTAATACCTTATATCAAAATCTGTAAAACTAACGCCATTTAGTTCATTAACATGGATATCTTTTACTATTGCAAGATGTGGTCCTTCTTTTAGTATTCCATACAAAGTATTTAATATTTCCTCTTCTCCACGAGCAACAACCTCAACATTTCCATCCCGCAGGTTCTTTACATAGCCTCTTAATCCCAGATTAACACAATACCTGTAAACAAAATATCTAAACCCCACTCCCTGTACTCGACCCTTAACAATAAATTGTCTCGTTTTAACCACGATTATTTTGGGCCTCCTAGTTTAGCACTGATCTGTTCTTTATTTTTCTCGGGTTCTGGTATTTTATACGAGATGGCATTTTTTCTGAATTCTATCCTGGTGTTGTCATCAACTTTCAAAACAACGATTTCATCTTTAACAATAGTTACGGTTCCAATAATGCCGCCAATCGTGACTACTTTGTCTCCCTTTTGAAGCGACTTTCTAATATCATCCTGTTTTTTCTGTTCTTTCTTCTGCGGTCTTATAACAATAAAATAGAAAACAAAAAATATTAGAACAAAAGGAAGTAACACAGAACCCCAACCAGGTTGGGACTGTGAGGTTGGTGTAGCTTGTTGTGCATAAATTAAATTTTCAAACATAATGGCTCCTCTGAAAAACGCTGTAACTCTAATAATATCAAGTAGAAGCAAGAAGCAAGAAGCAAGATAACGGAAGAAGTGAGAGGTGTCAGGACGGGCTACAGGCTACAGGCTACGGACTACAGCCGGC
>JBFMHD010000112.1:0-9180 GCA_040752395.1 Candidatus Hydrogenedentota bacterium | reverse complement strand
TAGATTGCTGAGTTCACCAAATTCAAACAGGTTCGTCTTTCTCAATTTAATTAATAACGAGGCTACATATAGGTTCACTTCCCTTACGGTCTGTTTGTTTGTTTCGCACGCTATACGTGCTTTGTCACGTGGCTTCAACTTTACAGATTACTCCATAAGTTGCACCTCAAACTAAATCGTTTACAGACTTTTACGATTACTGACACCTTGCACTCAGTTAGATTTCAAAGAGCTTATCTTAGCACGCTTGAATCTTTAATTTATTAGTCGCCCCACCACTCGGAATAATACCGTTTCAGATGGTCGTATAACTCTTGATCCATCGTGGCTTGTTTTATGTCTTTCTCTCTAAAAGAATATCTATATCCTGCACAATAACTTATAAGAATGTTATAAGCCTCGGTTATCTGTTTAAACTTTTCTTCACAATCCTTTTTTTGTTTATCTTTACATTTATCCGGATGATACTTCAAAGTGAGTTTACGATAAACATCTTTTATCTCGCTTATAGATGCTTCCTCTTTTAAATTCAACAGTTTTCTTGCTCTGTCAATCTGTTTGAAATCTGTCATCTGGTTCTAATTCAAATTACAGGTTCCTGTTGGACAGATACCTGTGGGGCAGCTTGACGAAAATGATGAACTACCACTTGAACCAATTGCAAAAGAAGTAAATTTCTTCTCAACATTTTTACTATTACACTTCTCACATTTTATTTCCTGGTCTCCTGTTCCAACACCTACCAGTACATCAAACTCAACACCACATTTTTTGCATTTATAACTGTAAATTGGCATCTTAGTTTACCTCCTGGTCCGTTTTTTTTATCGTGTTGTACGCCTGGCAGAACGGACAAATTCCAGATAATCCTTTAACAAATTTTGCAAAACCTGAATCAGGTTTTGCACGAGAAATAATGCATATGGGACATAATTATTTTCCATATATTATACGAACAGAATATCTAAAATATCCTTTAAAAAACATCTATTATTGAGATATTAATATCTTTAAAATATTTTTTAGCAGTCTCACTAAATTCATAAACAATTTGATTTGACATATTTGCATCACTTTGAACATACTCAACCCTATCTATCAATCCATATTCCTCTGCATTTCTTTTTGCAATTTTTATCATATCAGGACTAATATCAAGACCTTTTAGAGAAGTACCTCTTGTTTTCTTCAGCCATTCAAGGCCAAGGTAAGTCTAACCATAGCTTCAACGGCGACGTTTAGGGGGTCCGCTACAACGATTTGTTAGGTTTTATCAATGATACGATCAATCCAATAATTGGGTCTTCGATGCTGATGTGCTATTGCGATAATGCAAATATGATCTTTTTCGATTGAATACAAGAT
This sequence comes from Candidatus Hydrogenedentota bacterium, assembly GCA_040752395.1. Lineage (GTDB taxonomy): Bacteria > JBFMHD01 > JBFMHD01 > JBFMHD01 > JBFMHD01 > JBFMHD01. The sequence continues at coordinate 7,815 of JBFMHD010000112.1, read as the reverse complement.
TTTATAAGGAAACTTATGAACTAAGTATCTCCTTATCTCTCCTCTCTCTACAGGCCAAGCATTAGGATACTCAACAATTCTCTTGATGGATTTCTTTATTTCTTCCTTAAATCTTCCACCCAACCCTGGCTGCTCAAGTTCATAAAATTCAACAGCATCTTCAAATTCATATTTCGCAAGTTCATTGAAGATTACTTTCGTCCTATATTTTTTCACCAAAGACCTCTTCAGATGGAACACCCTTTAATTTGCCACTTCTATAGGCAGCAAGCCGCTTTTCAGCCTCAATGTCCCAAATTTCATCAATCTTTTTATCTGGTTCATCAAGACTCAACAAAAGACCATCGATGACAACAAACCTTTCTTGCGGTTTCAATTGTAGAGCCTTTTCTAGTACGGTCTTACTTGACTCCATTGTTTCACCTCCACTTCTTGGATTTTATAGAAACCTAACATTAGATTAATTTATAGACAATATGGCGTGACCGAGATTCATTAAAAATATAGTGTAGGTTGTCAAAAAAAGATAAAAACAATTGATGACCTATACAGAGGAGGTCACGCATATGAGTACAATACAATATGTTGGTATGGATGTCCACAAAAATTTTATTCTGATAGCTTCTTTAAATTTAGTAACCTTCTTGCTCTGTCAATCTTTTTGAAATTCGGCATCTTTTTTAATCCTGTTGTATGTCTGGCAGAACGGACAAATTCCAGATAATCCTTTAACAAATTTTGCAAAACCTGAATCAGGTTTTGCACGAGAAATAATGCATATCGGACATATTATGCAGACAAACGCTAAAGGATAAAGTAAAATCTTTTTCATAAGAAATCTTTCTTTTTATTTACTATGTTCTTTGTCGTCATGGTGTTCGCATACTGTTTTATCCACACCGTATCCTTTGCCTGCACCCGGCTTGCAAAGACTTTCACCGCCTCTTAATGTGCCATTCATAACTTCTGCAATCACATCATCAATACGTCCTGTTATCCCAACTACTGTTTTTATACCGAATTGAGCAAAAAGTTCAGTTGCTCTCATACCCATTCCGCCAGCAATAATACATTCCACACCTTTTTCCTGTAAAAACTGCGGCAGAAAGCCTGGATGATGTCCAGGGTTTTCAATCTCATATTTTTTGACCAATTGGTCTTGTTCAATCTCTACAATAGTGAAAGAGGGACACCTGCCAAAATGGGCAGATACATAATTTCCGTCTGTTGATATTGCTAATCGCATTGTACATACCTCCTACAAAAAAATGTAAAATTCAAAAATCAAAATGCAAAATTGAAATTAAAAATTTAAAATTTTTCATTCTTTATGTAGCGGTGCATCGCACTACATCAGAGTTACCATTTTCTTGCCCTGTAATTTACGAAAACTGCAACCCTGTTTAATCCCTTGTAACAACGTTTCTTTTCTCTCAACAATTACTCCACACAAAGCATCTATGTCATAATCAAACATAATTCTGGTTAATGGTGTAGATGGTCCAAGCATAATTTTGTATGCTTTTTTCTGAATATACTTCATTATGTCAAAAAAAGTATGGTTTATAAGACTCGTGGCTGTTATTGCCACTACATTAGCCGATGGTAATACTTCAGGCATATCCTGTGGTAAAAGATCGTGTTCTTTTTCTCTTCCTTCCAGCTCGAATACGTATATCTTTCTTACTTTTGTTTTTAATCGGTCTACAAACGGGAAATGGCCTATAACAGCAACGGTTTTATCTGCACCTTTTTCCAGTATTAGTTGTTCCGCATTAACAGAAACAAACCCAAGACCGTTCAAGTCAAGTGCCGAATTAATCGCTGCCATACCGAGCGATGCCTGAAGAATAAAATCTGATTTTATGCCTCCAGCTAACTCAATACTGGTTTTACCAACAAGACTACCAGCATCCTCTATGCTGTGTGTATGGTTATGACAGGAAAAATACATCGTGGAAGCAAGCCCGCATTGACAGCTAACCACTGCGGTTGTATGTATCCCGATATAAACCTCGGTTACTGTTTCATTCTGGATACAGTTTAACAGATCATCATATAAAGTGTTCATGTACTACTTGTTTGATATCCCGAAATGGTCTGAAACTGTAGCGTCTGAAGCGAATTTCAACGAACCTTCTATGAACTTATTAATCATATCGTTGACCGTACCATCTGCATTCACTGCAATTTTTATCCCTGCTTGTGATAAAACCCTGTAAGCATTGGGACCGACATTTCCGGTAATTACCGCCACCACACCTTTATCAACGACATACTGTGCGGTTTTGATACCCGCACCACCACCAGCCATCACATTCTCGTTAGCAATTGACTCAAAAGTTTTGGTTTCAGTATCATAAATAATCAGATACTGACATCTTCCGAACCTTGGGTCAATTCGTGAATCCAATCTGGCTCCTAAAGCTGTTACTACGATTTTCATAATAAAAAAATCCCTCCTTTTACTAATATGGTTTATTTACTCCCGGTAATCCTCGAAATAATCTCAAATACTGCTGTGGTTATACGTTTGTCAGGAAAATCAGATAAATAATTCCCCTGATCAACAAAATCTATAATTTTTTCGTTAAAAGGGATACGAGCGATAATCGGAGTACCTGTTTCAGTGCAGAACGTTTCAATTTCTTGTTCAATCGGTTGATTTATTCCTGATTTATTGATGCATACACAAACAGATATTTTAAAATGTTCTATTAAACTTAATACACGTTTTAAATCAAAAAGAGCACTAACAGTCGGCTCAATTATAATTAATGAAACATCTGCTCCGGTTAAAGCTGCTATCACGTTGCAGCCGATACCAGGCGGGCCGTCAATCACTATATACTGCAATCCGGTTTTAAAACATATCTCCTGACCAATTATTTTCATAATTGTGATAATTTTAGCTGAGCCCTGGGCTTGTGTTATAACCGGTGAGATTACTGCTCCTTTTTGAGTCAGAGAAATATTTATCTCACCGGTTGGTGACGAAACAATGTACACAGCATCAACCGGACATACAAACGAGCATAACTCGCATCCGCGACATAGATAATCTATAATATGTGCTTTATGCGATTCTCTATCCACATATATGGCTTTGAACTGGCACGATTCGATGCATATTCCACAACCTATGCATTCATCTGTTATTCGTGCGGAGAGACCCATACCTTTTACAGGAACAGACGCTACTTTGGTACCTGTCATATATCCTGCTACGTCCGGACAATCAGCGTCTGCATCAATCAGTACACATTGTTCCAGTATTCGAGCAAGAGAACATGCGATCGTGGTTTTACCTGTTCCACCTTTACCGCTCAACACGGTTATCTGTTTAACCTTCATATATTTTTCCAATTCTTTGCTGTAATGCTCATATAAAGCTCTCTAAACTTTTTATAATAGGTTTCATCTATATCAACAAGCGTCCGAACCGGCGATAACTTGCTGTAATAATCTTTTTGGAATGGGATCTCCAATAAAACAGGTAACCCCAATTCCTGTTTCAAGTTCTCGATACTGCCTCTTTTTTTATTGACAATAATTCCAGCTGGGATACCCATCTGTTTTATCACCTCATAAATACGATAAAAATCAAAGATACCAAAGCGTGTGGGTTCCACTATAATAATGCAAAAATCAACCTTGTGTAAGGTTTCATATATGTTCTGTCCTGCTCCGGGTGGACAATCAATTATTACTATGCTATCAACCAATCCTGTTTTTAACTGCCATATAATCGGTGCAGTAAATTGTTCGCCTACCTTGAGTATACCGGTTTTAAAATGTACGTTACGTCGGGTAAAATGTCGTATAACACCGATTACTTTCTCTTTAACAGTGATTGCTCCGCTCGGGCAAAGTTTCCAGCAGGTAGTACACGACCTACACAGGTCTTCAAAAACCAGCACTTTGTTATTCGGAACCAGAGCCAGGGCATTCCATTTACATACAGTGATACATGACCGACAGGAGGTACATTTTTGTTGATCCACAACTGGCACCTTCACTTCTACCTTTGTTTCCTCGTACGACGTGCCTTGAGCAAGCAGTGATATGTCCGGTTCCTCTACATCTGCATCAAGTACAGTAACGTCACTTTTCAAAGAATACGCCAAAGATAAACAAATGATGGTCTTCCCAGCTCCACCCTTGCCTGACACTATTGCTATCTGCATACACTTTTATGTTCCACAAATTGTTTAATTCTGTGCACAATGGGGGCAAAACTGTTTGAGGATAATCCCTGGTCAACCGAACTTTCGGCTCTTGATGCGAACGGCATACCGCGGTCACCAAACTCAACAAATTTTGGTTCAAACGGTATACGACCAAGAAAAGGTACTTTCATCTTATCGGCAAGTTTTTCTCCGCCACCTTTCTTAAAAATATCTATCTCTTTTTTACAATGTGGGCATACGAACCCACTCATATTCTCTATAATGCCGATTACCGGTTTATCGATTGTTTTAGCAAACGCAATGCTTCGGAGTGCATCAAGTATGGCAAGGTCTTGCGGAGTAGTGACTATGATAATGCCGCTGATATTGGGTATGAGTTGACATACGCTCAATGGTTCGTCACCTGTACCTGGTGGCGAATCGATTATCAAAAAATCCAGTTCTTCCCAGTTCACGTCACTTAAAAACTGTCTTATCATGTTTGCTTTCATAGGGCCACGCCAAATTATTGCCTGGTTAACCCCAACTCCTATAACCGCCAGACTTACTGCTTTCAAGTTAGGTAGAACTTTTACAGGTTCTATATCAATACCAGTCACGCCAATCTGTCTGTTCTCTATACCCAACATTTTTGCTATATTAGGTCCATGGATATCCACATCAAGAATACCCACTTCATAGTTTTCAAGGCATAAAGCGTATGCTAAATTTACTGCGACCGTGGATTTACCTACGCCGCCTTTACCACTCATCACCAGAATGGTATGTTTTATTTTACTCATTCTGGTATTGATTCGATTATCCTGTTCCTTATAATACTCTTCTTTACTTTTCTGCATAACTCATAACCCTATATTTTGAAAATCTCCTTTGGATACTTTTTTATTGTTTCTTCAATAATAGTTTCCTGCAGTTCGTTAACAAATTTTTCAGTTTTGTCATCTATTTGTGTTTATTAACTTCTGTAGGGGTTTGGTCCTAATTTTTTAACGGTCTCAGTCATCTCTTTTACAACTTCTGCAAACTTTGGTCCTTCAGAAGCCGAGACCCATTCTAACCTGAATCGTTCCTGTTCTAAACCGAAGTCTTCAAGCATAAGTCTGATTGCTTCAGCCCGCTTTTCTGCTTTTTTGTTGCCTTCCTGGTAGTGACAATCGCCGATGTGGCAGCCGCACACAAGAACACCGTCCGCCAGTCCCTGGTTTAAGGCATCCATTATCATATTCGGATGTATCATACCTGTGCACATAGCCCGGACAATATATACATTGGAAGGATACTGTAATCGTGCGGTACCTGCAGCATCGGCCGCGGCATAGGAACACCAGTTGCAGCAGAACGTAAGAATTGTTGGTTCAAACTGTTCTTCTGGCCGTGGTTCAAGAGATTTAGTCATTGCATCAAAATATTCAGGTTTAAAATGTCTGATAAATACGCCTTTTTTGGGGCAGGTAGCCATACAGATCCCGCATCCTTTACAGATCGCTTCATTGATATCAACTGTCTTTTTAATCTGTCCCTGACGCAGATATTCAATAAGTGTTACTGCATTAGAAGGACAGGGTTCCACACAATATGCACAACCATCACAGTTTTCATCCACCACAAACGAGATTGTAGGCGATTTAATTATTATATTTTTGGAAATAATGCCTGCGACCCTGGAAGATGCTGCTTCTCCTTCGATACTTAATTCCTGAACATTGAGAGATCTTATTCTTGCATCACCGCATATAAATACACCGTCCGTATTGGTATCAAGCAGATTTAAAATTCCCAATGTCGGCACAAACAGATTTCTTTCATCTCTCTGCAAAGCAAGGTCTTTTTCATAATCGGTACCTGATGCTTTCATATCCTTAGCCGTAGTTATTACTATAGCACCTGTATCTATATGTATATTTCCGTTCGGGGTTACTATTTCTGATTCATAGTTTCCAATATAACCTTTTATATCCCCTATTTTAGCTCCTTTATACACCTTTACATTCGGGCCCATATTCTCTATTCCTTTCAAATCGGTCCCGTTTTCTACAAGATGGGTCTGAAATCCCATATTGGCAAGTTTGGATGCGCAGGTAATACCAGCTTGAGTACCTCCAACCACAAGACAACTCGAAGTAACAGGTATCTGAATATCTTCCAGTGATTCCAGCAGTGCTGCACGGCTTACCCCCATTTTCATAAGTATTTTTGATTTTTCGGTAGCCTGTTTTTTATTTTTAGAATGAACCCAGGTACAATGGTTGCGTAGGTTAACTATTTCAATAAGATACCGGTTCAAACCTGCGGTTTCTGAATGCATACCGAATAAAAACTCGTGAGTTTTAGGAGAACATGCCCCCATCACAATACGGTTAAATTTATTAGTCTGCAGTAATTCCTTGAGTTTCACGCCATCGCATCCAAACGGGGTTACTTCAACATGTTTTACATACGGTAGAGATACTGTGTATTTAACAAGTTCATCCATATCAAGCAACCCTGCGATGTTTAATCCGCATCGACATATAATCACTGCAATCGAGGGTTCATCTTCTGGTTTTACCGGCAAAAATTCTCTTTTAGGTGGCGCCAGAGTCTCTGTATTTCTTAGTGAAGAAAGTAGTTCGCTGCATTTAGCAGCAGCAGAACATGCTTGTATAAGTGCGTCATCGATACCTCCAACCGAGTGCATAGTCCCGCAAACAAAGATTCCATCTCCGCTCTTTTCCAGAAGTTTTTTGTTTTTTGAAGACACGGAAAGAGGTATGGTTAGAACAAGCATCTCTGTGTTCAAATTTTCTTTTGTTTTATCCGGCTTAGTATAAGAAATATTGAGACTACGGTTTTCTTGTTCAGTAACGGTTATGGTATCTATGGAATCCGTACAGATAAACCGGATACCTTTGTCTTGAGATTTTTTATAAAAATCCTCGTAAGAATCCTTTTGTAATGAAACATTTTTATAAATAATAGATATTTTAGTATCCGGATTTTTTTCAATAACTCCCAGTGCTTCAGCAACAGCTGACATAAAATATACAGGATAAGAATCATCAGTAACAATAAATGTTATGGACCGTGGTTCTTTTTCATTAGCACGTTTAACTATTCCGCCAGTTGGTCCAAGACCGGAAAGCAGTCGTTCAAACTCAAGTGATGTAAGTACATCAGGATATTTTTTGTATCCATATTTAGATAGAGACTCATCTTTTGTTTCATCAGCCCCGCAAGCCAGCACAACTGCACCGACATTTATCTCTATCTCCTGAGGTTTTTGTGAGAAATCAATAGCCTCTGGTTTACATGCTTCTACGCATAGAGGTTTATCTCCATCACCGCATTTTTTGTTAGTAATATACGTACATTTTTCAGGGTTAATTAATGCTTTTCGTGGTGGAAACGGAGAATAGAAAAAAATAGCTTTAGTACTACCGCGACCAAAATTGAATTCCATCGGTACATCGCCTACCGGACAAACCTGGAAACAATCTGTACAGGCTGTACATTTTGCCGCATCAACATATCTAGGTTTCTTTGTTATTTTGATTTTAAAATTTCCACAAGACCCCTCGATACTTTTCACTTCAGTAAAAGCAAGTATGGTCATATTGGGATTATTTGTAAGTTCCAGCATAAGTGG
>JBFMHD010000111.1:0-9201 GCA_040752395.1 Candidatus Hydrogenedentota bacterium | reverse complement strand
CAAAGCAGGTTTCCCTGAGATGGTTATAAAATCTTTAATATTTTATCCAAAAAGATTTATTGAAAAAATCGGTGATGATCTTTTCAGAAATGGTTCGGACGAAAAACAAATAGATAAATAGGCTTCCGGCTCCAGCCGGCTGTAGCCCGTAGCCTGAAGCCAACATCCTTTAAAAATTTCAGAATGCAGAAATAATCTTTCAATCTTTAAGAATTATGTAAAGTATTTAATAAGTTCAGCCGAAAATAATAATTGAGATTAATATAGTTCAATATTTCGTGAAACGAGATGTTAAAACAACTTTTCAAAATTTCTATTATATTAGCAGGGCTGATTTTTATTTCAGGTTGTACGCGTTCACTTATTGAGACGCGTCCTCATACCTCAACTAATTTTGGGATAGCTGAATCATTTGCAATGAAAGGCATTACAAAAATGCGTGTGGCTGTGCTGCCTTTCAGGAATTATGCTCGCAGCGGAAACATAGGAACACATATCTCGGATGAGTTCTCCATACAGGTTTTAAAAACAGGAAGATTTGATGTCGTTGAGAGAAACCAGATAGAAAAAATAGTAAACGAACAGAAATTAAAAGATGATAAAGATTATCAATCCTTTGGTAAAATACTCGGTGTAGAGGGTCTATTTGTAGGCTCTGTCATTAAATATGACCCCTCGTTACGAAACCCTGTTTGCGGACTTGCAGTAAGATTGGTTGATGTTGAAACAGGTAACAATCTATGGGCGTGTGAAGAGATATTTTATGGTCAGGATGCTGAAATACAGGCTTTAGTACCTTCGCAGGACGCATGGAAGGTCACTACTGATATAGATTATCTTACAAGACTTTTATGCGAGAGCATAGCTCAAACATTAAATTACTAAAATGGAGATAAAATTATGCGACTTTCATTATTATTGATACTCTTAATAATTTTTTCATTATTATTTATCGGGTGCGCTACTTCTGTTAATGAAGCAATGCAGCCTTATGAATTTGACAATTTTGGGGCTGACCATTCAATGATAACCAAACCCAAAATTAAAATAGCGGTTATACCTTTCAGAAATGCAAGTGGTATAGGTGGCGCAGGTATAAGGGTATCAGAAAGCTTTGTAGTTCAGCTCTTAAAAATTGGCAGGTATGAAGTTATTGAGAGAACACGCATTGACCAGATATTAAATGAACAAAAATTCTCACAATTAAATATTGTTGACCAGGAAACCGCGATTAAAATCGGTAAAATAGCTGGTGTTGACGCGGTCCTAATAGGAACAGTAACAGAATACAGGGATATGTGGGAAGGTGAGACACCACCTGAAGTGGGAGCAAATGTTAGACTTATTGATATTGAAACAGGTGCTATATTATGGGCAGCAAGCGAACATTTTCGCGGTGATGACGCAAGCGTCCAGCTCCTTGTAAAACGACAGGAAAGATGGAAAGTTGTTACTGATATAGATTTCTTAACAACACTTTTGTGTAAATCTATGGCAAGCTCTATGGCTTTATGAAAAGACTGATTTTTTACTTTTTTTTAATTCTGGCATGTTTTTTTATCTCAGGGTGTGGGACTGGTATTATATCAGGCATTATAATCGACGATGAATTAAAACCGCTTGAAGGCGCAATCCTTTATACAGACCCACCATCGCACTCTGTTAGTACCAACCCTGATGGTCAGTATGTTATTAGAAACATCCCTATTGGTAAATATACTGTTTCCTGCAAAAAAGAAGGATACAAAGAATCAAGTGTTGATATAAATGTTTATGTCGATCAGGTCTCAGCATGCGATTTACAACTCCGTAAAGAGAAAAAGAAATATTATTAATGAGGTCTTTTGACTATGCGAAAACACATTTTTCAATGGATAATCGGCTCAGGATTAGTATTCTGTGCGGTCATTTTTTTAATAGTTGCATGTTCCTCACAGCCGCATTTAATAACTAATTATGGAACCTCACCTGAAATATTTAATAGAAATGCCAAACTAAAAGTAGCAGTTCTTCCTTTCAGGAATGCCACAGGTGTTGGTGGCGTAGGTGTGAAAATTTGTGAGGAATTCACGATTCAACTCTTGAAAAACGAAAATATCACAGTCTTAGAAAGAACAAGGATTGACGATCTAATAAAAGAATTACAAATATCTGATTATGAAGAGATAGAAGGAAATACAGCGATGCGACTTGGAAAAATGCTCCAGGCAGATGCTGTACTTATCGGAACCGTTTATAAATACAGACCTGTATGGATAGACAAATCACCACCTGAAATAGGGCTTTCTGCAAGACTTGTTATGGTGGAAACCGGCCAAACTTTATGGGCAGGCAGTGATAGTTTCAGAGGTGATGACTATTCGGTACAGCTCCTTGTCCCACCACAGGAACGCTGGAAAATTAGAGAGAATATCAAATTTCTATCAGAAGTTCTTTGCAGAGAACTGGCTAAAACAATCGGGTCATAGGTTATGCGTTTCGGTGTTTATACCTTCTTGATGATCGCATTTAACCTTATTTTATTTGTTATTGTAAAAGATTTCTTAATAGGCAATTACCCTCTTTCCAAGACTGTTCTTTATAGTATGATCGCAATGATCACCGGTAATTTATTGATACTTTATATTGTTATTCTAAGGGCTCCTGGCAGCACTTTCTATAAAAATTTTGATGATATATTTAAAAAATACTATAACGGCAAAAATTATGATGAAGCCTATAAAAAGGCTATGAAAGAGTGGAGCGGTGGCAGATTTAAGCTGGATAAAAAAGAATAATTTATATGATAATTTATAAGCCACATAATCAAAGTTTTGAACATTTTATAATACAATTTAAAATTAATAAAGATAGATTCAGTCTCGGTTTATCCTTTAATGAAGTACTGGATTGTTACATCTTTTCAATTGAGCTCTCAGATGATTTCAGGGTATTTGGTGTATGCTCCAAACAAGATGGTGAGAACATTTATATAGATATAAAAGATGAACTGCTTACTTTAGATATAAAACCTTTACTTGTAGAATTAAAACAAGACATAAGCAGCCTATTAAACGACATCGTTACAATCACAAATAACACATAGTAAACCCACCTTATTATCATAAGTTCCCCAATTAGTGCAGTATCATTTATGTGTCGAATGTTTTTATGAAAAAACAAAAACCGTTCCCGTTTACCCTGTAATTTTTTTGAGATAAACGTAAACAAAAATTTTTTATTTTTTTTAACTTGAACATTTAACTTTTTCTTAATATGATTAAAAAAGAATAAGAGATTTTGTTATGCATAATTTAACTTTTGATACCATCATTCTTGGAGCTGGTATTGAGGGCTTAGGCTTCGCGTACTTATTGAATAAAAAAAATATTGATTTTGCTATTATTGAGAAAGAAAAAGTTACAGGTGGGTTATTAAAAAGTTTTTACATTGATGGTTTTACGTTCGATTGTGGTGGACATTTTATCCATACACAGAATAAAAAACTATTAAATTTCATAAACCAAATTTCAAATAATCAGTTCGTAAAACATAAAAGGATGTCCAGGATATTTTTAAATAAAGTTTATACAGAATATCCATTTCAGACCAATACCTTTGGTTTGCCTGAGAGGATAATCAAAGAGTGCAGGGATGGGCTTATTAAGGTTTTGAATAAAGAAATAAGATATGATAATTTTTACGACTGGGTATATTCTGTTTTTGGCGACGGTATCGCAAAACGTTTTATGATGCCTTATAATAAGAAATTTTTTAAATACGATTTAAAAAAGATAACATGTGATTGGGTTGATAGATTTATTATCAGACCAACAAAAGAAGAATTTGATAGAGGTGCCAAAGAAAGGATAATCTCTGATAAAGGTTATAATAGATTGTATTACTATCCCGAAACCAGAGGGATAGATACGCTGATTAAATCTCTTGAAAAGAACATTGATAAAGCGAGGATCTTTGTCAACTCTGAGATCGATTCAATAGATATAAATAATAAAATAATTTATCTCAAAAATAAAAAGATAATAAAATATTCTAAATTAGTCTCCACGATACCCTTACCAGAGTTATGGAGGCTTATTCCCCATAAAAAACAGTGCGCAGGGTGGATGAATAAGCTTAAATGGCTATCAGTAAGAGTTTTGAATCTTGGGTTTAGGGGTAAAGATTTAAACAACGCTCAATGGATATATTTCCCTGAGAGTAGATTTCGATTTTATAGAATAGGGTGTTATCATAATATATCAAAAAATTTAGTACCAGAAGGCTGCATATCTTTTTATATCGAATCTTCATACAGGCATAAGCCGCAAACTATTCTGCCATTAGAACAAACAATAGAAGACTTAATAGATATTGGTCTTATCAAAAAAGAGTATAAGTTGTTAGTTCATAAGGAAATAGATATCAAATATGCCTATATAATTTATAATAAGGCACGTGAGAAAACTATTACAAAGGTAAGAGAATATTTAAGGGGAAAAGATATAGTTTTAAGTGGGAGATACAGCGAATGGAAATATTCTACTATTTCTGATGCTTTAATGAAGATAATTGAGCAGTCGGGTAGTTTTTCACAGCCTGCTTAATTTATATAGCTTCTGAATCATAGAATAGATGTAGATAAAAGTATAATCACATTTCTTTTTTAGCTAATGTTAATTTTAATAATATCAAGTAATAAAGTAATGATGTTTAAAAATGTTTCTTTATTAAAATAAATCATTAAATATAAAAAGATAATTTTAATAATAGCAGGCAATTTTTTTTATAACGAATAGGCATAATTTTTGCATAATTTTAGTATTTATAGTATTTTTTCTTTAGGGGATATAATTTTGGTTAAGTTCTTTTGTTTTACAGAGTTGAGTAACGTAAAGTCAGCCCCATCTGACTGCCAGAATCAGGAGCCACGCCAGGGGTTGATGGTCGAGAATCGAGTCTCGAAAACCAGAACCATCCCGGTTTTCTCCGTTTTCGTTTTCGTTTTCTTATCTTGCTTCTTGCTTCTTGTTTCTTGTTTCTTAATCAGAATCGTCCCTGTTTTTGCCGCCACAACAGATGGTGTTGTTGAGTGGGATATGGTCTGGCATTCGCCATCGACACAAGTAGAAGACCATACTTATTCGTACCGTGCCCGCACCCAAAATGAGAATGAAGCTAATGTTGATAATGATGATGCCCCGTATTTTTACCTTAAAACCGCGCAATATGATTTGAACAATGCTTATATCGCAAATAATCTGAACGGCTGGAACTACGAGGCTATGGAATGGGACAGCAATCATTATGATGATTACTGGCAAGCCTGGGCTGATATGTGGCGTTGTCAGCCTGGTTCTACTCAGAACTTACCACCAGGCTATATAGTTTATTATAATTTTAAACTTGTTGATGGTGCAGATGACGATTATTATGGCTCTACTGGTATGAAGGAGAACAGCGCCGAGGTTTCCAATTTTGAGTACTTAGTTGAAGGGATCTCGGCACAGCCTACGGCGATACGGAGGGGTTCACAGACCGCAACTATCTCTGTCTGGGTAACGAACAACGGCGAGAAAGTCGTTGATGCAACTGTTTATTTCAGCTGCAGTATCGGTCAGCTCTCATCTAATCAAGCAGTAACCAATGCGAGCGGATGTGCCCAGGTAACGTTCAGCAGCTCAGTTAGTGGTAATGCAATCATTGGCTGTACCACTGCTGCGGCAGCGAACTACCTTGGTGATTGCAGTGATACCACAGTAACAGTTTCAGTCGCTGATTTTATTATTGACGGTTCTGCAAGCGACTGGTCAGGGACCGCACCAACTACTATTAATACTGACACGGTGTCACTGGGTGAATACATCTGGTATGAAGGTCTTTCGGCAGATAACCGTGTTGATGTTTCAAATTATGATTCCAGTACCAATCTTGTAGAATTTAGAACGACTGCTGATACTTATACTCTCTATTATTTATTTAAGCTGCAGGACCTAAATGATACGAGCGATGTTTATGTCGGTATAGCGATCGATACTGATTTAGCAAACAATAGTGGTCAGTTCTGGCTTGCTAATGATATCGAGGGCTGTGTTCGTGATTTAGGGAACGATCTTGGTTCACCCTGGACAAGAAAAGACAGTTCATGGGATATGGATGGTACTGCTGATGGTCAACGAGTGCAATGGGAAGACGGCACAAACTGGCCAAATGAATTAAACATTGATTATGACACGACCACTAAACAGGTTTATGTCGGCACAAATTGCAATGAAAATGAAGATGTGTTTATCCTAATCGGCGATTCAAGATCATCCGGCCAAGAAGCCCCACCATGGGCAAAGAACGCCGCACATACAGTAATGAGTGATTGGGATGCTCGTTGGTGCGCTAGCTGTGATAATGATAACTACTGGGAATGGCGTACCGATGGAGGCACTGATCCAAATGACGGTGATGGAGAAAGCGGTTATAATAATGATGGACTCTGGCTGGAAGCTTATATGGATTGGGATGCCAACTGGGCAGCACCAACAACTCTGTATATAAGTGCCGTGGCCTACGGAACACTGGATGGTGGTAATCTTTACGGCAAAACACCAGATGCTTCATCTGATGGCGATAATGACACTATTACAGACCAGTATGAATTCCTCTGGATAGATTGTAATGCAGATGCGGCTGATAGCGAGTGTTCAAGATGGGAGATAAATTTTGTTCAATCATTTACCTATACTCGAGCATATAATCAGACATGGACTGATGTTGGCGGTGTTACTGGATATATTAATGCATATAACGATTGTGTAGAGCAAAAGATCGAGGTAAACAAATTAGGGATTACTTTCCCCAAAACGTTGAGATATACTGTTTATGTAGCTGACAGAGATGCGGGTGGTGGACCAGCTGACAAATATGGCTGTGATATAATAGATTGTATAACAGAATATGGTTATACATGGGACGAGGTAGGTGATACATCATTTGGTATGCGTAGTGACGACAATATGTGGGGTGATGTAGATTATTATTTTGATGTTAATTATAACAAAAACGGGAGTGTCAATACGCGTCCAGCTCCGCCAACACTTGTTTCACCTATAAACCGTACTCGTGTTGTAGGCACCAACCCCCTCCTCATCTGGGACTGGAACGATATTGATGGTGGTCTGGCAAGCTGTCAGACTGCGCGTCTCTCAATTGATGTTGATGCTGATCAAAATTTTGGCTCACCGGATTGGAGCGTATCTGATGCGAACTGGTATGATGACGACACAACTGTCAGCACTGCGTTGACACGCGGTGTTACGTATTACTGGCGTGTGAAAGTAAAGGATGATTTTGAATGGAGTGTCTGGTCGAGTACTGACAGCTTTGTTATCAATCAGCTACCATATGCTACTAATCTTTTAGTCAATGGCCAGGAGTATCCGATGACACTTGGCGATACCACACCGATGTTCTCCTGGACATTTAACGATGCAGATACTGACAACCAGGACTCGTTTTATATCCAGCTTGATAATACCGATGGTAGTTTCCCATCGCCGGAATGGAATGACACCGAGGCCTTGAGCGACACCTACCACGTGTATCATGGCCCGACCCTGGGTGTTGGCATTTACTGGTGGCGCATCAAGTTCCACGACGGTTATGAATGGGGCGAATGGTCAGCTGCAGACAGCTTCACGATTGTGTTGAGTAATATTGGGAGACACCCAGTTATTAGTCAGACATATCCGGATCCTCTTACTAATGAATCAGGAGGTGAATTTACTGAATTTTATAACCCAACACCAGTGGATTATAATATCGGTAATTGGGATCTTTATGACGGTAGTGCAGGAATTATAGAGTTTACGATACCAGCCAATACAATATTGAAAGCATATAGTTATTATTTAGTTGCTGATGCAGATTGGGAAACCCAGAAAGATAGCGCTGGATGGGTTACTGCAGACTTACTTGATGATATGACATTAGCCGCAACTGATGATGGTTCTATGTTCAGGAATAGTAGTGATATTGCTATTGATTCCTTAGGGTGGGGAACACCAGGAGCCGGAGATGGTTACGAAGGCACCCCAGCATCAAATGACAAGGATAGATATATTAGATTATCATATAGTGATACTTATGTGAATGAGAGTGGTCATGGCCAAGATTCAAATAATAACAGTAGTGATTTCACGTTTGTTTCAAATACAAATACCACTTTTTCACCGCCGAAAAACTCTGCTTCTGACATGGATTTCCCGCCAGGACAGGAATACCCGGTTATCACAAGCACAATCAAGCACGATGGCGATAAGACGATTACGAGTGCTGAAAATGTGGTGTTTGAGGTCAATTACTCTGATTCTAATGGTTGGGCTGACCTTGATGAACTGGTCTTACAGATCGACAATGGTGACTCAGATGTTCAGCTCGTATTTAAGTTTGGTGCACGATTAGCCTACTCCTCGACATTTGGTGATTCATCAGGTCAGATTAATGGCAATGGCACTCTATCAGGCTGTAGTTTCTCGATAACAGGTGTGAATGGTTATGTGGACACCCCGATTTACTGGCGTGCAAAAGCAACCAATATCGTACAGGACTCCTTCACGCTCGGCATACTGACACTCACCTGCACAATCTCGTTTACAGACAGCTGGCGCGAAGTAACTAACAGTATTGATTACCATGTATTTTGTGATGACCTTGCAGGCAATGTATCAATAACCTATGACTCCAATGCCAATGACTCGTTTGTTGTTATTACTGGGGGAAACAATGCTCCAGCGGTTACGATTGACACCTCGCCTCTTGATGGCGACACGTATTATGGTGCAGTACAGATTGTGTTTACGTTGACTGATACGGATAATGATAACTGTACCGCGATAATCGAGTATTCAGATGACAGTGGTGTCACGTGGAAAGGAGTTCATCTTATTCAGACCACAGAAACGACCAACCTTACTGTATCATCTAATGGCACACAGTACTATGTAATCTGGGATTTGTTAGCTGAGTTTGGGTTTGGTGCAACGCAGAACGATATCAAGCTTCGAATAACACCGCGTGATAGCAATGGTGATACAGGTACCGTCGATACCACGCAAGCATTTACAGTTGCTAACCTTTTATTGCGAAATATAAAAATAAACGAGGTTGCGATGGATGAACCAGTTACTGACTGGTTTGAGTTATACAACAAAGGCTCGGATTCTATCACAG
>JBFMHD010000110.1:0-9212 GCA_040752395.1 Candidatus Hydrogenedentota bacterium | reverse complement strand
CAGCAGGCTCTGGGCTTTTGGCTCCAGCCGGCTGTAGTCCGTAGCCTGTAGCCTGTCCTGACACCTCTCACTTCTTCCGTTATCTTGCTTCTTACCTCTTGCTTCTTTCGTTATCTTTCTTTTCCGTTATCTTGCTTCTTGCTTCTATTTTTTGATACTTCTTACTTTTTCAAAGGGGGTCTGTGATGGCTAACGAGAGACTTATCGGAGTAATTGGTGGTAGTGGGTTATATGAGATAGAGGGTATAAAAGATGTAACAGAGAAGAAAATAAAGACACCGTTCGGGAATCCCTCTGATAGTATTATGATAGGGACATTAAATGATAGGAGGGTTGCATTTTTACCAAGACACGGACGCGGACATAGAATTTTACCGGCCGAGGTAAATTCAAGAGCAAATATCTGGGTATTAAAAAAGCTCGGCGTTGAATGGATTATATCGGTATCAGCGGTTGGAAGTATGAAAGAAGAGATAAAACCAAGGGATTTTGTTATACCCGACCAGCTCTTTGATAGAACAAAGTCAAGGATATCGACATTTTTTGGCGATGGGATTGTTGTTCACATAGGGTTTGCCCAGCCATATTGTAAAGAATTGAGAGAGATATTATATAAAGTATGTAAAGAAAACAACATCACAACTCATTATAACGGAACCTATGTTTGTATAGATGGACCATCGTTCTCAACTAAAGCAGAATCACGTATTTACAGGTCATGGGGAGTTGATGTTATAGGGATGACTAATTTGCCAGAGGCAAAACTTGCGCGTGAAGCTGAGATTTGTTTTGCAACAATAGCTCTGGCAACTGATTATGATGTCTGGAAAGAGGGCGAGGAAGTTTCTGTTGAACGTGTGATAGCTAATTTGCTTTCTAATGTTGATAATGTAAAAAAGGTTATAAAGGATGTGGTGAAATATATACCCATTGACAAAGAAAGAACCTGCGAATGTTCAAAAGCTTTACAAAATGCTATAATGACGGGTCAGAAACTATTCCCTGCGAAAAAATATAACCAGGTGAAATTGCTAATCAAGAAGTATTGTAGAAAAGGAGTTAGGAGATAGTAGATAGGAGTTATGATACTTCTCACTTCCCACTTCTTACTTTTCAGAGTAGGCACAGAGGCACAAAGGCACAAAGGATGAAAAAGATAGGAGTTCGGAGTTAGAAGTTAGGAGTTCGTAATAATAGATCCGAGCTTCGAGCTCCGAACTCCGAACTTTTTCGAGGGAAAAAAGAATGGAGATTAAGAAATATCCCAAAGGAAGTATTTTATTTAGAGAAGGTGATACAGGGAGAGACATACTTTTATTAAAGAAAGGCGGGGTTGAGGTAATGAAGGGAGGGAAACATATAGGGTTTATTGTGGAAGAGGGTTCATTTATTGGTGAGATGTCGTATTTATTGGATAAACCGAGAAGTGCGACATGTGTTACAATATCTGATTCAGAGATAATTTTTATCACGCCTAAGAAATTCGAAACTACTATTAAACAGAGACCAGAGATCGCAATAAAATTAGCTAAAACTTTAGCTGAGAGATTAATGATAACAACCAATGACCTCGCAAGAATAACGAAACGGTTAGAAGAAAAACATAGAGCTGTAAGTATTGATGAGTTTATAGAGAACCTTGATTGGGATAAAAAAGCTGATTTAGCAAAGATAGCAGCCAAAGAATATTTTTATTCAAGGCAGGGCCGGAGTTTTGAAAAATCATCAAAAACCTATACAAGATTTTTAGAGGCTCTTAATAATTTAGGCAAAGATAAAGATTACCTCAAGAATCCTATAGATAAAATGATGAAAGGGTATGGTGCTTATGATATTTACAGACATTATCTTGAAAGAGAGTATAAACTAATATGTTTTTAAAAAAACGAGTTACTGAAGAATGATGGCTGCTGGAAACGGAGAAAAAAAATGAAGAAAGTGGTATTAAGTGGCATGAGACCTACAGGAAGATTACATCTTGGCCATCTTGTAGGTGGCTTAGAGAATTTTCTTATGTTACAAAAAAAAGAAGAGTATCAATGCTATTTCTTTATCGCTGACTGGCATGCTACGACTGATACTTTTGACTGGAGCGAGATCAATGAATATTCAAGAGAGATTTTACTTGACTGGCTTGCTTATGGTATAAACCCCCAAAAGAGTATAATATTCAGACAATCAAGGATACCAGAGCATAGCGAGCTTCTTGTTATACTCTCATCAATTACGCCTGTTCCATGGTTAACAAGGTGCCCTTCTTATAAAGATAAACTTGAGATGCTAAAAGAAGAAGAACGGGTGTCTATCGGGTTTTTAAATTACCCATTGCTTCAGACAGCTGATATAATAATCTATAAAGCTAATTATGTACCTGTTGGTGAAGACCAGCTACCACATCTTGAAATAACAAGAGAGATAATAAGAAGGTTTCATCATAGATTTAACTGCAGCATATTTCCTGAACCAACTGCTTTATTGACAAAGATACCGAGATTACCCGGGCTTGATGGACGAAAGATGAGCAAAAGTTTTGGGAATACTATAGACCTGGCTGAAAATGAAGAATCCATCAAGACTAAAATATTATCAATGATAACCGACCCGCAGAGAGTAAAGAGGAGTGATTGCGGGCATCCTGAGGTATGCTCTGTGTTTGAGTATCATAAAGTATTTTTCAAAGATAGAATTCAGATAATTGAACAAGACTGCAAAAGCGCAAAGATAGGTTGTGTTGAGTGCAAAAATGAACTTAGTTGCAGACTGATAAATCTTCTCGAACCTTTTAGAAGGATAAGAAAAGAAAATATTGATACAGAGTCTATTTTTACAAACGGTGAAATAAAAGCAAAAGAGAGGGCAAAAACTGTATTAAATGAAGTCAAACAAACAATTAAAGTAGGTATTTGATGATATATGACAAATAATAGAGAGACCGAATTAATAATACAGAGGTTGGTAAAAAAAATACGACAGAAGTACCGACCAAAGAAGATTATTCTCTTTGGCTCTTATGCTTATGGTAATCCAACAGAAGAGAGTGATATTGACCTCTTTATTATTAAAGAAACAAATAAAAGGAGGATAGAGCGGTTTTGTGAGGTGATGAAGATAGTAAGTGATATTAAAGGTATCGCTATTCAGCCAGTAGTATTTACAAAAAATGAACTTAATAAAAGGTTAAAAATCGGAGATGATTTTGTAAAAGAGATATTGGAAAAGGGAAAAGTTTTATATGCAGAACAATAAAATAAAAGCGAAAGAGTGGTTTGTAAAAGCTGAACATGATCTTGCCACCGTGAAACTAATTATAAAACATAAAGGACAATCGGATACAGCCGCGGTATTATTGCAGCAAGCAACAGAAAAATATTTAAAGGGTTATTTACTCAGTAAAGGTTGGAGATTGGTTAAAACACACAATCTGAAAAAATTATTAGATGAGTCAGTAAAATATGATAATCGATTTGAGAAATTTCAGGATTTAGCAATACTATTGACAGGATATTATTTTGAAGAAAAATACCCTTTTAGCGATATAGAGATAACTTTAAAAGAGATCGAAGATAACCTTTGGGATGTCAGAAAGTTGATTGCTCTTATAAAGAAGAGTTTGAAGGAAAAATTTTGATGGAACTGAAGTTTAAGTTAAGCATTTTTGAAGGACCGCTTGATTTATTATTGCATCTTATAAGAAAAAACGAGGTAGATATCCAGAATATACCTGTCTCAGAGATTACAAGTCAGTATCTTGAGTATCTTGAGATGATGAAAAAACTTGATCTCGATATCGCAGGTGATTTTATTGCGATGGCAGCCACTCTTTTAAGAATAAAGTCACGTATGCTTTTACCTAAACCGCCTGTCTCTGAGGAAGAAGATACGTATGATGACCCGAGACAGGAGCTTGTTGATATGATACACGAGTATCAGAAGTATAAAGAAGCAGCTGATTTTTTAGATGCCAGGCGACTCTCACGCGAACTCTTATTTGAACACGGAGAAATAGGGATAGAGAAAGAATTTGAAAATACCGAAGAATTACTTGTCGTTGATATGCTTGATCTGTTGAAAACATTTGCTCAACTGATTAAGAAGAACAAGCAGAAACTTGTGATTGAACGAGACGACATAAAGATTGAAGACAGGATTGAACACATAAGAAAAATTATAAAACAACGAAATAAGATCGGGTTTCTTGAATTATTTGATGGTACTTATTCTAAAAGGATGCTGGTAGCTACGTTTCTTGCGTTACTTGAACTTATAAAAATAGGTGAAGTTATCGCTGTCCAAACTGAATTATTTGGCGAGATTGAGATTACGAAAGGAATATAAAATGACTGAATTAAAACCGTTGGTTGAGGCTATAATCTTTGCAAGTTCTCAACCTCTCAAAATAAAAGAACTCGCTTCTTTCTTTGAAAAAAATGAAGATGAAATTGAAAAGGTTGTCAATGAACTGAAAAAAGAATATGAAAGCCAGAGTAGAGGTTTGCGTATCGTAGAGGTAGCAGGCGGAATGCAGATGGTGACTTCGCCTGATTGCGCACCGGTTCTGAGAGAGTATTTCAAAATACAGAAAAAAATTAGATTATCAAGACCAGGACTCGAAACTTTAGCTATAATTGCTTATAATCAGCCGATAACAAGACCAGAGATTGATAATCTCAGAGGAGTGAATTCAGAGGGTGTCTTAAAAACATTACTTGATAAAAGGCTTATTGAGATATCAGGAAGAAAAGAAGAACCAGGTAAACCGCTCTTATATAGAACAACAGATGAATTTTTAAAAGTTTTCGGTTTAAAAGACTTAAAAGATATGCCGACTTTAAAAGAACTCGAAGAAATGATTGAAACAGAGGAAGAATCAGAAACTCAAGAACCACAAGAACAAAAAATTTTTAACTTATAAATTTAATCCATGCTTTCATCTTATTAAAGAGAGAAAGGCGTGCAGGGTTGAGAGAGGTAAAGAAAATGGGAGATTATGAGCTGACACCAGAAAGTGCAGAATTACTTGAGTATATACTTGCAAAAGTTGAAAATATACCAAGTTTACCTATCATATTATCAAGAATTATGGTCATGCTGGATGACCCGGAAGCAAAAATTGCTGATCTTCAATATCTGATTGCCCAGGACGTCTCTCTTACAACCAATGTTTTAAAAATTGCAAATTCTGCTTATTATGGTTTTTCAGGCAGGATCAAGACCATTTCACAAGCTATAATAATCTTAGGGTTTAGAACGATACGCAGTCTTGTTTTTGCTGCAAGTGCTTATAATATATTAAAAGGTGAGGTTAGTGGATATGGTTATAAAAGTGAAGAATTATGGAAACATTCTGTTATCAACGGTTTATTATCAAGGGAACTCTCTCAAAGATTTGGTGTTGAAGACCCGGAAGTGGCTTTTATTACTGGTTTATTGCACGACGTGGGTAAACTTGTGCTTGCACCAATAGTTGAAGAACATATTCAGACTATAAAGACGATTATTGAGGATAAAGGGCTTGAGTTTTATCAGGCAGAAAGACACGTGTTTGGGTTTGATCACGGCATACTTGGCAGCAGACTGCTTCAAAAATGGGGATTGCCTGCATTATATGTTCAGGTAGTAAGGGACCATCATTCACCTGTTTTTGAATCAGAGTATTTCAAAGAGATTTGTTTTGTTCATATTGCAAATTATATTTGTTATAAGTTAAATGTTGTTTCTCCTTTTGAAAAGAATGTTAAGATAGGTTCATATATTTTAAGAAACCTTGGTATGTCTACCTCTGATGTCCAGCGAATTTATACCAAGGGTAAAGAGATACTATCTGACTGGGAGAAGAGTTTTGAATTTTTGAAATGATGAGGTAGAACCTGATAGGGTGGGACGAGGTAGAGAATGGATCACGAGACTTTAAGAAAAAATTTTTTAAGATATTTTGAATCATATAACCACAAAATAGTTAAAAGCTCATCTCTTATACCTCAGGGTGACCCTACTTTGCTTTTTACCAATGCCGGAATGAATCAGTTCAAATTTACTTTTTTAGGGTTAGAGAAGCGTGATTACAGGAGGGCTGTGTCGAGTCAGAAATGTGTTCGGGCTGGCGGCAAACATAATGACCTTGAGAACGTTGGGTATACCGCAAGACATCACACTTTTTTTGAGATGCTTGGTAATTTCTCGTTCGGGGATTATTTTAAACAAGACGCGATAGCTTATGCACTGGAATTCTTAAATAAAATTCTCGGTATCGATAAAGAAGATTTATGGATTAGTATTTATACTTATGATGACGAGGCTTTTGAGTGCTGGGAAAAAGCTGGGTTTAGAAAAGAAAGGATATTAAGACTCGGCGATATAGCAAAAGGCGATGAGAATAATTTCTGGGCAATGGGGAATACCGGACCCTGTGGACCATGTTCTGAAATACATTTCGATCAGGGGGAAAGGGTGGGTTGTGGTAAAAAGAGTTGTTCCCCAGCTTGCAGTTGCGACAGATTTCTTGAATTATGGAACCTTGTATTTATGCAGTTTAATCGGCAAGAGGACGGTACTCTCAAACCTTTACCAGCACCGAGCATCGATACAGGGATGGGACTCGAACGACTCGCAGCTATTATGCAGCATAAAAAAAGTAACTTCGAAACCGATTTGTTATTCCCGATTATACAGAAGATGGAAGAGTTCTCAAAAACAAAATATGGTGAAGAACCGGATACTGATGTCAGTTTAAGAGTCATAGCTGACCATATAAGAGCAATGGGGTTTCTTATCGCAGATGGAGTGCTACCTTCAAACGAGGGGCGGGGAAATGTTTTAAGAAGAATTATAAGAAGGGCTATACGTCATTCGAAACGCCTCGGGTTTGATAAACCTGTTTTGTATAGACTCATCCCACAACTTTGCTTCATATTTAGTGATGTATATCCTGAATTAGAAGAAAAGAAAGAACATATAATAAAAGTTGTTAATATTGAAGAAGATAAATTTTTGAGTACACTAACTGAAGGATTAAATATACTTGATAAAGAAATAAGTGAAACGTTAAGACAGGCCAGGGAGGTAATAAACGGAGAAGTTGTATTTAAGTTGTATGATACCTATGGATTTCCACCTGATTTAACCAGTGTAATAGCAAGAGAAAAGGGACTCTCGATTGACGAAATCGGGTTTGAAAACGAAATGAATAAGAGCAGAGAAAAGTCAAAAGGAACTTTTAAAGGAACACTCGATATTGGAAGATTTGAGTGGGAAGATAATTTACAGCAAACCCTATTCACAGGATACGAATCCTGTGAAGAAAAGGCCGATATATTATTTCTTCTTAACAAGGAGAGAGAGCCTGTTGATATACTTGATAAAGAGGGTTTTATTATTCTTGATAGAACACCATTTTATGCTGAGGCCGGTGGACAGGTAACCGATACAGGGATCATTGAAAATGAAAATTTTATATTTAAGGTAGAAAAAGTAGAAAAAAGAGAGAGTAATATTTATCTTCATTATGGGAAAATACTAAAAGGTGAAATTGAAAAAAAAGGAAAGGTAAAGGCAAAAGTTGATATTTTAAGACGAAAAAGGATTATGGCTCATCATTCCTGTACTCATCTTTTGCAATCAGCCATAAGAAAGGTCGTGGGCGCTCATATAAAACAGTCAGGTTCGTATGTCGGCCCTGATAGATTAAGGTTTGATTTTACTCACTATAAAAGCATCGATGAACCAGAACTCACAAGAATAATTGAAATTGTAAATGAGTGGATAATTGATAATTTAGAGGTGAGTTATAAAGAGATGGATAAAGAGGAAGCTATTAAAAAACAGGCGCTTGCTTTTTTTGAGGAAAAATATGGTAGCAGAGTAAGGGTTGTAAGTATAGCTGATATCTCAAGAGAATTATGTGGCGGTACGCATTGCAGAAGTACCGGTGAGATAGGTTCGTTCTGGATATTAAAAGAGAACAGCATCGCTTCTGGTGTTCGCAGGATCGAAGCAGTCTGCGGACATGCTTTTATTGACTACGTAAAAGAACTGGATAATAATATCGATGAGATTGCAAGAACATTAAATGTTAACAGAGAGCATCTTGTTGATAGAATACAAAAGACGAATAAAAGAGTAAAAGAACTTGAAAAAGAACTACAAACTCTTAAAGATGAAATCGTGTTAATAAGAACACGTAGAGACAAAGATGAATTAGAAATTTACAAAGTTAATGAAACCATCAACCTTGTTTTTAATAGATTAGATAAAGTTGAGCAGAGAGAATTAAGAAACATAACTGAAGCGGTTTTGAAATCTCAAGAAAAAGATTCGATAGTCGCTATTTTCTCTAAATTTGATGATAGATGTAATGTATGTATCTTTGTAAATAAAAATCTGATTGATAGGATTGATGCACGAGAAATAATTGATGGGATAAAAGAGATTATTGATGGCAGTGGTGGCGGAAGAACTGATTTTGTTCAGGCAGGCGGTAGAAAACCTCAAAATATTGATAAAGCAATAGCCAAAATAAAAGAATTTGTTTATAGAAAAATCAATGGGTAAACTACTTTGTATTGACCCCGGTAAGAAAAGAATAGGCGTTGCAATAAGTGATAAAAATAAAAAGATTGCATTCCCCTACAAGATAATTGAATCCAAAGACAGAGCATCACTTGTTAAAGAATTGAAAGAGATTATAACAGCTAACGATGTAGAAAAAGTAATAATCGGTTATTCTAAAAACAGCGAAGGAAAACCATCTTATGCCGCATTACTTGGTGAAAAAATTGGCGATGATATCGATAAAGAAACAGGGATCGATATAGAATACGTCGATGAAGAATATTCAACACAAAACGCAGAAGAGATGTTTATCAGGGTTGGTCTCTCAAGAAAAAAAAGAAAAGAGAAGATAGATAAAATAGCAGCAACCCTCATACTGAAAGAATATATTGAAAAGAACTTGCGACATAGTTGATTCAGAAGACAGGAGACAGAAGAGAAAGGCACAAAGGCCAAAAGGATGAAAAACTAAAGATGATATGAAAAGAGTCGTGAGTCGTGAGTCAAAACAGGACTCGAGACTCGAGACTCAAGACTCAAGACTTTTCAGCAGGCTTTTGGCTTTTGGCTCCAGCCGGCTGTAGTCCGTAGCCTGTAGCCTGTCCTGATACCTCTCACTTCTTCCGTTATCTTGCCTCTTGCTTCTACTTGATATTATTAGAGTT
>JBFMHD010000011.1:0-25186 GCA_040752395.1 Candidatus Hydrogenedentota bacterium | reverse complement strand
GCTTTTATTGCGACAGGGATAATATTGAACATCTCGAGACAATTGTAATTAAGATAACGAAAGAAGCAAGATAGAGGATAAAATGATGCAGAACATAGTTTTTACCTGTGGTGGCACAGGTGGACATATAATACCGGCGCTTACTTTAGCTTCTTTATTAAAGAAGAGTTTACCAATGTGGGGTTTACATTTTTTAGGAAGAGAAGGTTCGAAAGAAGAAGAGTGGGTTAAACGTGAGGGATACCCATTTCACGCGATATACTCTGCTTCCTATAAACGAGGAAAGTATCTGGAAAATTTAAAAGTTATAAAAGAGATTTATAAAGGAATAGCCTCTGCAATAAAACATTTAAATATTTTAAAACCACGGATTGTGATTGGAACAGGGGGTTATGTCTCGTTACCAGTATATATTGCCTGTGGATTAAAAAGGATACCTCTTGCCATCCAGGAGCAAAATTCTTATGCAGGATTAGCAAACAGGGTTGGTGGTTATTTTGCTGATCTGGTTTTTATTGGTTTTAATGAGGCAAAGAAGTATTTTCCACCTTATAAGGTATTTTATACAGGTAATCCATTAAGGGACGGCATATTTTCAGGTGATAGGGAGAGATCCCGAGAAAAATTTGGTATTCTGAAAAGTTCGTTTGTAATTTTAGTATTTGGTGGAAGTCAGGGTTCGAGGATAATCAATCAAACTTTTATTGATATAGTACCTGATTTTAAAAGTGATATAGAGGTTATCTGGATAACAGGCGAAGGAGACTACGAGGTTATTAAAGAGAAGACATCCTCTTTTTCTAATATAAAAGTCTATCCCTTTATATGGAATATGCATGATGCTTATGGAAGCAGTGATATAGCGATATCAAGGGCAGGGGCACTTACAGTCTCAGAACTTATATCCCTGGGAATATATTCAATATACATACCGTTAAAAATTTCAGCTGATAATCATCAATTATATAATGCAAGAAGTGCAGAAGAAAATGGGCTTGGTGTTGTAATTGAAGAAAAAGATTTAAAAAGAGAAATTTTATTAGAAAAGATTAATGAATTATACAACAAAAGAGATGAGATCAAATCTTTAAAGAAAGTAGATACACATAAAGATGCTTCGAATAAAATTGTGGAAATAATAATGAAAGGGGTAATCTCCGAGAGTTATGTTACGTAAAAAGTATAGAATTCATCTTATTGGCATAGGTGGTAGTGGGATGAGCGGCATAGCTGAGATATTGCTTCAGCTAAAGTTTAAGGTTACAGGTTCTGATATTAAAGAGAGCGAGATAACGAAACGGCTTGCAGATTTAGGAACCACGATATTTATTGGACATAAAAAAGAGAATATAGGAGAGGTTGATGCGATAGTTTTCTCTTCCGCTATAAAAGACGATAATCCTGAGATAATTGAAGCAAGAAACAGGAAGATACCGTTATTACATAGAGCCGAGATGCTTTTCGAACTTATGAGAATGAAAAGGGGCATAGCAGTCGCAGGCACCCATGGTAAAACAACAACAACATCGA
Source organism: Candidatus Hydrogenedentota bacterium (assembly GCA_040752395.1). GTDB lineage: Bacteria > JBFMHD01 > JBFMHD01 > JBFMHD01 > JBFMHD01 > JBFMHD01. The sequence continues at coordinate 23,656 of JBFMHD010000011.1, read as the reverse complement.
TCTTAGGACTGATATTAACTGAAGCAGGTTATGACCCAACAGTTATTGTGGGCGGTCTTGTTCATAGTAGTGGTACAAATGCGAGACTTGGAAGGGGCGAGTACATAGTTGTTGAAGCTGATGAATCTGATGGTTCTTTTATGAGATTAACACCAGAGATAGCTGTGGTAACAAATATAGATAATGACCATCTTGATTTTTATACTGATTTTAAAAATATTGTTACTGTATTTAAAGATTTTATTAACAGGATTCCTTTTTATGGGTTCTCTGTTGTCTGTTATGACGACCCTCATATTAGAGAGATACTACCTCAAATAAACAGGAGGGTCATAACCTATGGTATCGATTCTGATGAGGCGGATGTAAAAGCTTTTGACATAGAAGAAGACTCTAATGGTTCAAATTTCAAGATTAGATATAAAAATAAAGTGGTGGGTAAATTCAGAATAAACGTTCCGGGCAGACAATATCTTTTAAATTCATTAGCAGCTGCATCGGTCGGGCTATTACTCGGGATCAAAGATAGGGTTATTGAAAAGTCCATCAAAGAATACAGCGGTGTTAAAAGAAGATTTCAATTAGCAGGAGATATTAACGGAGTAAAAATTATTGATGATTATGGTCATCATCCTACAGAAATAAAATTTACAGCACAGAGCGCAAAAAAATTGAATCCCAGACGATTGATAGCGGTATTTCAACCTCATCGATTTTCAAGAACTTATTATCTTTATAAAGAATTCACAGAAGTGCTGGAAGATAATTTTGACTTGACGATGCTCATGGATATCTATCCCGCAGATGAAACCAATATTTATAGTGTCTCTCCTTTCTGGATTTACAGAGAGTTTAAAAATAAAGATAAAATTATATTAGTAAAAGATTTTGAAGAAGTATGTAGTAGAATCAAAGAGATAGTAAAAGAGGGTGATATTGTATTGTGCTTGGGAGCAGGAAGCATTGCGCAATTAGTACCATTAATAGCCGACACGCTGCGCATGTCGAATTGTAAATTGAAGATTGGAAATTGGGGATTGCAAAATGAATGAAGGAAGCATAAAATGATAAGTTGGCTTCAGGATACAGACTACAGGCTTCAGATTGCAGACTACATTCTACGGGACTCAGGCTCCAGCCGGCCGTAGCCCGTAGCCCGTCCCGATACTTCTCACTTCCCACTTCTTACTTCTTACTTTTTTCGAGGGAGTCTCAACGATGCGTGTGCTTGTAATCAAAGGTGGGTTATCACGTGAAAGAGAGGTTTCATTACGCTCAGGTACAGCGATAGCCAGCGGATTAAGAGAAGCAGGTTTCGAGGTCCTTGAGCTCGATTTAAAAGAAGATATTATAAAAGAGATATTAGATGCCGTTACGAAGTTTAAACCTGATGTCGCGTTTATAGCTTTACACGGAAGAATTGGAGAGGATGGAAAACCGCAGGCTATATTTGAATGTCTGGGGATACCATACGCAGGTGCAGGCGTTCTTGGAAGCGCTATAGGATTAAATAAGCTGATTACAAAAGAGATTTTTGTTGCTAATGATATACCGACACCTGAGTATGTTGTTTATAGAGAAAGAGATGACATCTTTGATTATCAGGATTTGGAATATCCTGTAATAGTAAAACCCTGGGAAGAAGGCTCGAGCATAGGTATGGGTATCGCATATAATTTTATCGAATTACAGGAGATTGTAAAAGACTCAATAAAATATGACAATGTTTTAATAATAGAAAAATATTATAAAGGAAGGGAACTTACCGTAGGAGTGATAGGTAATAGAGAACCATTATTATTACCTATTATTGAGATTGTTCCGCTTAAAGACTTTTTTAATTACGAAGCTAAATATACAAAAGGATTTACAGAATACAAAGTACCAGCAGTAATAGACAAAGATGTTGAAAGAGAGATATATTTTTATTCTAAGAAGATTTATGAGATACTTGAATGTCGGGGTATGGGACGGATAGATTTAATACTGACTGACAATAAAAAACCGTTATTTCTTGAGATTAACACAATACCAGGATTTACAGAAACAAGTTTATTACCAAAAGCAGCATTAAAGGCAGGGATAAGTTTTAAGGATTTAGTTTCAAGGATAGTTGAGTATGCTCTGGAAGAAAATAAAGCCAGAAAATAAAACAAGACTTAGTAATTTTAAAACCAAGAAGAGAGAAGTTTTAACTGACCATATACGCTGGGGATGGGCTATAATGAAGGGGGTAAGAATAGGAGCATTAATTCTTCTTTTTGAGTTGTTAATTTTTTCAGTGATAGAATTATGGGATTTTTTATATGATAACCCATCTTTTGTAGTAAGAGAGATTGTTATAGAAGGGAACAAATATATAGACGACAATTATTTTAAACAGAAAAGTGGTATCAGAATACAGGAAAATATTTTTAGAATCGAGCCACGACTTGTAAAGAATAGAATACTTAAGGACAGAAGGATAGAGAATGTTGTTGTAAGAAAGGAACTATTCAACAGGATTGTTATAGAAATAAAAGAGAGGGAACCATATTATTATCTGGTAATATCAAAGGGGATGATGTTTGTTGACAAAAACGGTGTTTTATTCACACTATATAAAGAGATAGGGTATCCATCATTACCAGTAATAAGAATTGAAGGAGATAAAAATTTTAGATTAAAAAGTAATGATTTACCAGAAGGATATAAAATTTTTATATCAGAATTTGAAGCCAAATTAAATGACACAACAAAATCTATCATATCGGAGATAGCTTTTACTGATGATGACAGAGTATTGCTTTATACAAAAAAGCCTGTAACAAAAATTATTATTTCTCTGGCTAAGCTTGAGAGATGTTTAAAAAGGTTGGTAGCAAATATAGATTTATTATTAGCAGATAAAAATGTTACAGAGTACATAGATTTACGTTTTGAAGAATTGATAGTAAAGTAGTAAGCACCCTAAAGGTGCCCTCAATCGAAGCTGAAACCCCTCACTACTATATTAATTGGTGGGGGTAAAAAAAGAAAAAAATTTCTTTACAAGATTTTTGAAAAATGATTAATTATGTAAACTTATAAGAAAGAGATGATATGTAGAAGCAAAATGTAGATGATATGTTGGCTTTGAGCTTTGGGTTCCAGGCTCCAGTTGGCTGTAGCCTGTAGCCCAAATTATTAGGGTTGCGAAGTTTTTCAGAGGAGATTTACTTTTGGCAGAAAGAGATTTTGTAGTAGGGCTTGATATAGGAACAACCAAGGTATGCGCAATTATTGCAGAACAAGGTAGTGATGGAGAGGCCGAGATAATAGGTGTTGGAGTAGCGCCTTCTGAAGGGTTACGCAAGGGAGTGGTTGTAAGTTTAGAGAGTACTGTTAAATCAATAACTCGAGCAATAGAAGAAGCAGAACTAATGGCCGGTGTAGAGGTTGAGTCTGTTTATGCGGGTATTGCAGGAGGACATATAAAAGGATTAAACAGTCGTGGTGTTATAGCGGTAAGCAGACCTGACCGCGAAATAGTTTCAGCAGATGTTGAGAGAGTAATAGATGCAGCAAAAGCCATCTCTATTCCTCTTGATAGAGAAGTGATTCACGTCTTACCGAAAGAGTTTATAATTGATGACCAGGAAGGCATACAGAACCCGGTTGGTATGACAGGTGTGAGATTAGAGGCTGAGGTACACATTGTAACAGCTGCTGTTAGTTTAGTACAGAATATAATAAAGAGTATTACCCGTGCGGGGTTTGGGGTTGAGGATATAGTTCTTGACCCGCTTGCTTCTGGTTCTGCTGTTTTAACAAATGATGAGAAGGAGTTAGGCGTTGCAATGGTTGACATTGGTGGCGGCACCACGGATATCTGTTTATTTTTAAATGGTGCTATATGGCATACCGAAGTTCTTACAATAGGTGGGGGTCATGTAACAAAAGACATTTCAGTAGGACTTCGGACTCCGCCTGATCAAGCTGAAAAGATAAAAAAAGAGTATGGTTGTGCGATTGAGGACATTGTATCAGCAGAAGAAAATATTGAGGTACCGGGTATAGGTGGTAGAAGTACGAGAAAGCTTCCAAGAAAAGTATTAGTAGAAATAATACAGCCGAGAATGGCTGAAATTTTCGAATTAATAAACAGGGTGATAAAGCAATCTGGCTATGAGGATATGTTAGCAGCTGGGATGGTGATAACAGGTGGTGCATCTGCGATGCAGGGCACACCACAATTAGCTGAAAAAATTTTAGATTTACCTATACGTTGTGGGTTACCAAAAGGCGTGAGTGGTTTAGTCGATGCAGTTAATAGCCCGGCGTTTGCTACAGGAGTCGGTTTATGCCAGTATGCATTACAAAACAGAGATAAGATGCCGGGTAAAACAAGATTCGAAGGAGGTGATCTATTCAGGAGTATAACAAACAGAATGAAGGAATGGTTTACAGAATTCTTTTAAACTACAGCCATACACCTGTGCCTCATTACCTTATAAGAGCATAAGTGTAGCAGATGAATGCATTGTAGTATATTACACGATAAAATTTGCAATTAAGGAGGTAGCACTACATGACACACAGATTTGAATTTCACGACGATGATACTCCTGTAACGAAGATTAAAGTTATAGGAGTAGGTGGAGCTGGCGGTAACGCCATTACCCGTATGATTGAAGCGAAGGTTGGAGGCGTAGAGTTTATAGCTACGAATACTGACCTTCAGGTTTTAAAAAGTAACCAGGCCCCGATTAAAATTCAGATAGGGAAAAGAATAACCAAAGGTTTAGGAGCAGGTGGTAATCCTGAGATAGGTCGTATGGCTGCTTCTGAGGACAGGGAGCAATTAAGTGCTGCTCTTGAAGGCGCACATATGGTATTTATAACAGCCGGAATGGGGGGCGGAACCGGTACCGGCGCAGCACCAATAGTAGCAGAAATTGCAAAAGAGATGGGCGCTTTAACAGTAGCAGTTGTTACAAGACCATTTAATTTTGAAGGTGCAAGAAGATCAAGGCAGGCTGAAGAAGGGATACGAGTTTTAAGAGAAAAAGTGGATACTCTTATCACGATTCCAAATCAGAGGCTTTTATCAGTTGTAGACGTGAATACATCGATTATTGATGCATTCAGGCTTGCTGATGATGTATTAAGACAAGGTGTACAGGGTATAAGTGATATAATACTTGCTGAAGGTATAGTTAATGCGGATTTCAATGATGTTCGCTCAGTTATGTTTGAGATGGGTGATGCATTAATGGGTATCGGTCAGGCTACAGGTGATAATAAAGCTGTCACAGCAGCACAACAGGCCATAGCAAGTCCTTTACTTGAAGATATATCTATTGAAGGTGCAAAAGGTATCCTTGTTCATGTCACCGGTGGTAAAGAACTTACTCTTAATGAACTCAATGAAGCTTTATCTATCATAACTGATTCTGCAAGCGAAGATGCAAACATATTCTGGGGTCAGGTAATAGATGAAAACTATACGAACACTGTAAAGATAACGGTTATTGCCACAGGTATTTCACGTGAAGCCCATGCAGTAAAGAAAACAGTACATCAATTCCCAACAGTAATTGGTACTCAAAAGGTTTTAGAGAAACAAAAAGTTGCAAAAACTGATTTTGTTATTCATAGACCGGCGATCAGGGCAGCCTCGACAGTTCAATCTGAACAGAGGCAGACCGTAATCACTCCTTCTGAAACTGGTTTAAGCGGATATGCAAGTGATGATTGGGAAGTACCTGCTTTTATGAGGCGTCAGGAACAGGTAAAGGCAGAGTAGCAAATCAAAGATTTTTCTATAAGATGTCTCTTTTAAACTTAGTTTGTCGCATCTAAAGATGCTCACTACATCTTTTATTTTTTGTATTTTCAATATAATCAATATAATGTAAAGAGGGTCACAAGACCCGTTCTTTAGACTTTAGAGCTGTCTTTAAAAAATGAGGTTTTAAAAGAGACCTCTATAAAAAGACTTGACAAATTTATAGAATTTTAAAATATTTAAAAGCCTGAGAAAAGTAGTAATTAGTAATTAAAAAGAAAAATCATTCTATTTTATATATCATTAGGATTACTATTTATTGTTATAGACAATATTAATATATTAGAGAATATTCTTTACAAATCTTAAAATGGCAAATTAAAGATTGAAAATTGGGAAGTATTTTATGTGTTAAGGTAAGTAGCTGATATGAGAGTAATTATAACTTTAGAATGTACTGAATGTAAAGAGAGAAATTATTCAAGTATGAAAAACAAGACTAAAGATTCTGAGAGGATCGAGTTAAAGAAATATTGTCCGAGGTGTAAAAAACATACGGTTCATAAAGAGACCCGATAAGCTCCTCCATCCGTGGAGGCTCTTGTTTTGAGATGTATGTGTCGCGTCAGTGCGACACGATATATTATGATGAAATGCTAAAGCATTTCACTGCAAAATAAAGGCTCGTGGCTCAACTGGTAGAGCAGCGGTCTCCAAAACCGCGGGTTGGGGGTTCAAATCCCTCCGGGCCTGTAAAGTAAAAGTTAAGGGATTTGAACCGTATCCTTTCAAGTCTTTGGTTGGTTTTTTTATCTTGCCTCTTGCTTCTTGCTGCCACCTATAACCGAAGGATTGAAGGATTACCTTTAAACAGGCAAATTTTTCTACCGAACTGGTGAAAAAGAGTACACAATGGAGCATAGCGACAACTGGAGCACAGAGTGAACAAGGTCAAAGAGTATTATTATAAAGCAAAACAATTTTTAAAAGAAGTATGGGTTGAGGTAAAATATCCTGAAGGTAAAGTGACGTGGCCATCAAAAGATGAGATAAAGAGTGCTACGATTGTGATATTATTGACCCTGTTCGCCATAGGATTAGTTTATATCGGTCTTCTTGATTGGGCGATAGCTTCTCTTTTAGAGATTATTTTTAGATTTTTAGCATAAGGAAGGTTACGAAAGAAGGTGTTAAGATGTTAAAAAAATGGTACGTTATTCATACCTATGCTGGTTATGAGAATAAAGTTAAGTCTAATCTTGAACGAAGGATTCAATCGCTCGGGATGGAGGATAAGATATTTAGAATTCTTATACCAACAGAAGAGATAGCAGAGATGAGAGATGGCGAGAAAGTAATAACTGAAAAAAAATTTTTCCCAGGATATGTTCTTGTTGAGATGGAGATGGATGATGAATCCTGGGCAGTTGTAAGAAATACACCAGGTGTAACTAATTTTGTAGGTCCTGGTATCAAACCTACGGCTTTAGATGAAGATGAAGTTAAAGAAACATTAAAAAATGCAGGATTAATTGATGGCAGACCAAAACCAAAACCAAAGGTAAGGTACGCATCGGGTGACAAAGTCAAAGTTATAGATGGTCCCTTCAAGGATTTTATAGGTTCGGTAGAAGCAGTCGAGTTAGACAGAAATAAATTAAAGGTAATGATGACTATTTTTGGTCGTGCAACACCTGTTGAACTTGATTTTTTACAAGTAGAAAAAGTGTAAAATCAGTCGTGGACCACAAGTCGCGAGTCATAAGTCAAAACAGGACTCAAGACTTTTCAGCAGCCTACGCCTGTAGCCCGTCCTGATACCTCTCACTTCTTCCGTTATCTTGCTTCTTGCCTCTTGCTTCTATTTGATATTATTAGAGTTACAATGTTTTTCAGAGGAGGAGGCTCCAGCCGGCTGTAGTCCGTAGCCCGTAGCCTGTACCCCGAATTATTAGAGTTACAGCGTTTTTCAGAGGAGTATTTATGGTATCTAAAGATATTGACAGCTATATAAAATTGCAAATACCTGCGGCAAAAGCAACACCAGCACCACCTATCGGCCCGGCGTTAGGTCAGAAGGGCATAAATATAATGCAGTTCTGTAAAGCTTTTAATGAAGCAACAAAAGATAAAGGAGAGACAGTGATACCTGTAATTATAACAGTATATAAAGATAAATCATTTACTTTTGAGTTAAAAACACCGCCCGCTGCTGTTTTAATCAGACAGAAACTTAAAATTGAGAAAGGATCAGGAGAACCTAATAGAACAAAGGTAGGGAAAATTAGTAAAAAGGATTTATATGAGATTGCAGAGCAGAAGATGAAAGACTTGAATGCTTTTGATATTGAAAAAGCCGCAAGTATGATTGCAGGAACCGCAAAAAGCATGGGAGTCGAGGTAGAGGTTTAGTAATTCATCAGTTATCTGAAATTCTGCTATATCTTGGATTGAAGACAGAGGAAATAAGATGGCAAACAACAGTACAGCATTACAATATAAGGATAAAGAAGATTTGAAAAGAGTTATTACCATTACATCTGCTATTACTCTCAAAGAAATCAAAAGTTTTGGTAAGAGTAGGCTTGATGGGTGGTGCAATATGCTAATCTGGGGAGATAATTTACAAATGTTAGAAGCTTTAATAAAAGACACAAACATCAAAGGGAAAATCCGACTGGTATATATAGACCCTCCATTTGGGACAAACCAGGATTTCAAAAGTGGAATTTCACGAACAGTAAGTAAGAGTAGACAAGATGATACCGCATACAACGATAGACTTGTAGGAGCAGAATATATTGAATTTTTGAGAAAAAGAATAATTCTTCTCAAGGAAATATTATCGAATGATGGTTCAATATATGTTCATATTGATTGGAAGATGTGTCATTATTTGAAAGTTCTGATGGATGAAATTTTTGGACAAGAACGATTTATTAATAACATAACAAAAATAAAATGCAATCCAAAGAGCTTCAAGAGAAAGGCTTATGGAAATATGACAGATTCAATTCTTTTTTATTCAAAGACTCATAAATATCTCTGGAACGACCAGCGAGAGAAATTTACAGAAAACCAGATTAAAACTCTATTCCCAAAGCTTGATAAAGATGGTAGATATTATACCACCCTCCCTCTCCATGCTCCTGGAGAGACTTTAAATGGACCAACAGGAAAAGAGTGGAAAGGACGCAAACCCCCAAAGGGTAGCCATTGGCAATATCCTCCAGAAGAATTAGATAAATTAGATGAACAAGGGTTAATTGAGTGGTCTTCAAGTGGTAATCCCAGAAGAATATACTATGCAGAAGAAGCAGTCAAAAAAGGCAAGAAAAGACAAGATGTTTGGGAATTCAAAGACCATCCTTATCCTTCTTATCCAACTGAAAAAAATCTGGAGATGCTTAAGGTTATTATAGAAACATCCTCAAAACCAGATGACTTGATTTTAGACTGTTTTGTTGGTTCTGGAACGACTTTAATTGCTGCAGAAAAACTGGGTAGACGATGGATTGGAATTGATAATTCTAAAATAGCGATAGATGTGGCACAGAAAAAACTTTTGTCAATTAATAACCTATCTGCTTTCGTACTATATAAAATACAGGAAGAAAACAAATGAACGAATGGGTAAGAAAAAGTATTCAAATAGCCAATTCGCCTGGCTATTTAGATAACCTTCATAATATTTATTCAACAACAGAAGAAACATGGCGAGCTGTTCCTATTGAGATAAAGAAAGAATTGGAAGAAGTTTATAAATCAGGCGATAATATTTTATTGATTAAAAATTTGTTGAAGTTGCCTAAATTCCCAATTGATGACCACTATGTAGCATTTCTACGAAAGAATGAAATGTTTGTTAAGTATAATCCCAAAACCGTCATTAGAATAGTTGGTAGAGTTCGCTCTTTAGGATTTAAGGCAATAATTGAATCTATTGAAGAGCCTAAAGCAACAAGTATAGGAAAAAAAGGGAATGCTATAAGAATAGCTGTTCTTGATGGTGTTGTATGGATAAAAGACTCAGCAAAAATGTATAGAACCGTTTGCAAATTAGAAAAAACAGTTTTGACTGCTCTCTTGCTAAAAAAATTATTTGAAAGTCTAAGGAAAGTGTGAAAAGTTATGGTACAATTTCATATAACACAGCATAAAAGGTTCGTGTCTTACAGCACTCACGCAAACCAAACACTAATTTTTATAGACACAGGATTGGTTAGTAACTTAAATAGTTGTATAGGCAAAGCAAGGACGATAGCTGCGGTAGGAAAAATTAGTGCTGTGCTTCATGAATACAAACTGTTATAGGTAGATAAGAGGTGATAGCAATGAAGCGAGGAAAACGATACAGGGAATTAATTACAAAATATAAAAAAGACAAAGAGTATGAGATAGAGGAAGCGCTAAAACTGACAAAAAGTTTGGCAACAGCAAAATTTGATGAAACCATTGAATTGGCAATGAATATGAATCTTGACCCAACTAAATCAGAACAAAAAATCAGAGGGACTGTTTCATTACCGCATGGTATAGGGAAAAAGATAAGAGTAATTGTTTTTGCTAAAGGCGAAAAGGAGAAAGAAGCAAAAGAATCAGGTGCTGATTATGTAGGGGCTGAGGATTTGATTGAAAAGATAATGAAAGAGGGCTGGACTGATTTTGATGTTGCGATAGCCCCGCCTGATATGATGAAAGAAGTAGGAAAACTTGGGAAGATTTTAGGACCTCGAGGACTTATGCCAAATCCTAAAACAGGCACAGTTACTTTTGAAATTAAAGAAGCTGTAAAAGAGTTTAAAGCTGGTAAAATAGAGATAAATGTTGACAAATTTTCGAATATCCATTTACCAATAGGTAAAGCTTCATTTACTGAAGATAAATTACAAGACAATCTTATTACGACTTTAGAAACAGTATTAAGAATGAAACCCGCGACTGTAAAAGGTGCTTATATTAAAAGTATTACATTATGTTCAACTATGGGGCCGGCTGTAAAAATAAAAGTCTCTGAATTAAAGAAGGTAGCCTAATAGGATAGAAGCAAGATAAAGAGAGATAACGAAAAAAGCAAGGAAAGAGGGAACCAGGTTCATGTTAAGAAAAGAGAAAGAAGAATTTGTAAGATGGTTAAAAGATGAAATAAAGGATGCTAAATCAATAGTTTTTGCAGAAAATCAAGGATTAACTGTTTCTGAAATGTATCAATTAAGAAAAGAAATAAGATTAAACAGGGTTAACTTCAGGATTATAAAGAATAGATTAGCAAAAATAGCTATTTCTAACCTCGGCTTAAAAGATTATGAAAAATTCTTAAAAGGGCCAGTTGGGATTGCTTATAGTCAGGAGGACCCTGTAATGACAGCAAAACTTGTTTATGAGTTTTCTAAAAGGGTACCTAAGCTCAAGATCAAGGGCGGTATTATAGAAGGTTTGATTGTAGAAAGAGACGGCGTTGAACAAATTGCCAGGTTGCCAGGCAGAGAGGAACTTATACTCAGGCTTTTATATTTATTAAGTTGGCCCGCTCAGGGATTAGTCAATGTTCTAACAGCGTCTGTAAGAAATCTATTATCTCTTTTAAATGCAATTCAGAGAAGATGATATGTAGCTGCAAGATAACGAAAGAAGCAAGAGGCACAAAGGCACAAAGGCAGATAGGAGACAGGAGCCAGAAGACAGAAGACAGGAGGGGAAGGCATAAAGGCACAACGTATGAAAAACTAAAGATGATATGAAAAGAGTCACAAGTCGCAAGTCGTGAGTCAAAACAGGACTCAAGACTTTTCAGCAGGCTCCGGGCTTCGGGCTCCAGCCGGCTGTAGTCCGTAGCCTATAGCCTGTACCCCGTCCTGACACCTCTCACTTCTTCCGTTATCTTGCTTCTTGCTTCTTGCTTCTTTTTATAGGAGGACTTATGGCTATAACAAAAGAAGAAGTTAAAAATTTTATTAAAAGTGCTACTATTCTTGAAATTTCAGAATTAGTAAAAGAACTTGAGAAAGAGCTTGGGGTATCTGCTCAAGCGCCTGTTACAGTAGCGCAGGTCGCCCAAGCCGATTCATCAGCGCAAGCTGTTAAAGAAGAAAAGACCGAGTTTGATGTTATTATGACTGCTGTTGGCGATAAAAAGATTCAGGTTGTAAAGGAAGTGAAAACCATTATTAACAAGGATTTAAAAGAATCAAAAACGCTTGTTGATAATATTCCCGCGGTAATAGTTTCAAAGGTCTCAAAAGAAAAGGCTGAGGAGATAAAGACCAAACTCGAAGCAGTAGGTGCTACTGTTGAAATTAAATAATAAGGTCGTTAAAATTTTAAAGACAATTATTAGGGATTTGGAATTTGGCTTGATCCAATATTATGTTTTTAATAATATATTATTATAGAAGCAAGAGGCACAAAGGCACAAAGGCAGATAGGAGACAGGAGCCAGAAGACAGAAGACAGGAGTGGAAGGCATAAAGGCACAAAGTATGAAAAACTAAAGATGATATGAAAAGAGTCGTGAGTCGCAAGTCGTGAGTCAAAACAGGACTCAAGACTCAAGACTTTTCATAGGGGGCTCCAGCCGGCTGTAGTCCGTAGCCTGTAGCCTGTACCCCGAATTATTAGAGTTGCGAAGTTTTTCAGAGGAGTAATTATATGGGCAAACTAAACAAGATAGACCGTATATCTTTTTCAAAAATTCCTGAACAATATGAACCACCTTTTCTCATAGAAATGCAGATTGAATCTTATGAATGGTTTCTTCAGAGAAACGTTGATCCCGACGAAAGAAAGAATTATGGTTTACAGGAATTATTCAATGAAATTTTTCCTATAGATTATTCTAAAGCAAGAAAGACTGAAGAGGAGGAAGAAGAGGGGATTGTTCTTGAGTTTATGTATTATATTCTTGGTGAACCTAAATTCAGTGAACAGGAAGCACGGGATAGAGATACTACTTATTCTGCGCCTCTTAAAGTCAGGATAAGACTTATAAACAAGCGAACAGGCGAGATTAAAGAGCAGGAGGTTTATTTTGGTGATATACCTTTAATGACAAAGGATGCAACGTTTATAGTTAATGGTGCTGAGCGTGTTATCGTATCACAATTACACCGCTCACCCGGTTTAAATTTTGATGATGACGATGGAAAACGTCATCCACAGGGCAGAAAATTATATTCAGCAAGAGTAAACCCGTATCGTGGATCATGGGTGGAATTTGAGTTTGACGTAAGCGGTGCTCTTTATGTCAAACTTGATAAAAAAAAGAAGATATCTGCGTTTACTTTTTTAAGAACCTGGGGTTTTGATTCAGATGTAGATGTATTGAAATGTTTTTGCCCGATTCAGGAATATGAGCTTCCACAACAAGGACATGAAATAGACCCTTTAATTTCACAGCAGATTATGGGAAAGAGATTAATTTTAAATGATGAGCTTGTAACATTGCTACAAAAAGCAAAAAACGAAGAAAATAAAGAAGAGATAGTGTATATTGAAAAGTTGAGATTGGCACCCATAACAGGTGAGATACTTGAAGATTTACAGAAACGTAGTATTACAAAACTACACATTTTTTTAGGTGGTGATGAGTATAAACCTGTATTAGAGACCTTATTACGGGATACCTCAATGTCAGTAATGGAGGCATTACGAGTTGTATTTGAAGTATTTAGACCTGGTGATTTAGGACCTGATGATATTGTACGGACAGAGTTTAACAGAAGATTTAAAGATCCAAAATATTATGACCTTGGAACTGTTGGACGATATAAACTGAACAAGCGGCTCGGGATAACCAATGAAAGAGAGAGTGACAGACTATTGACCAAAGAAGATGTAATAGAAGTTATAAAAATGTTATTCAAACTAGAACAGACACAAGGAAAATCTGATGATACAGACCATCTTGGCAATCGACGGATACGGAGCGTTGGTGAGTTATTGCAAAGTCATCTAAGAACAGCATTTATGAAGATGGAGAGGTCAGTTAGAGATAAATTGAGTATTCTGGATCAGGATACAGCCACACCACAGAGTCTGATTAATATCAAGCCAATTACTGCAGCATTAAGGGAATTTTTCGGTACGAGTCAATTATCACAATTTATGGATCAAACAAATCCATTAGCTGCGCTAACCCATAAAAGAAGACTTTCAGCTTTAGGGCCAGGTGGGCTTCAGCGGGAAAGAGCTATGTTCGATGTCCGAGATGTTCATCGGACACATTATGGCAGGATTTGCCCCATAGAAACGCCTGAAGGCCCAAACATTGGGTTAATTGTATCGCTTTCAACGTATGCAAAACCTAATAATTACGGTTTTTTAGAAACACCATATAGAAGAGTAATAAATGGAAAAGTGACAAATGAGGTGGTTTATTTAAATGCTGCTGAAGAAGACGGGTATAAGATAGCTCAGGCCACAACAGAGGTGGATTCACAGGGTAAATTTGTTGAGGATAAAATACTTGTTAGATATGGTGAGTCAGGCGAAGAATATATTTATGTTTTACCTGAAGAAGTAGATTTCATAGATCTGTCACCTAAACAGATAGTCAGTGTTTCTACTGCCTTGATACCATTTCTTGAACATGATGATGCGAATAGAGCATTGATGGGTTCAAATATGCAGAGACAGGCAGTACCTCTACTTAAATGTGAACCAGCAATTGTAGGTACGGGTATAGAAAGAAAAATTGCCATAGATTCCGGTGCTGTTATTGTTGCGAGTGAAAGTGGAACAGTTGTTAAGACCAGTGCTGATGAGATAATAATCAGGGATAAAAATGGATTCGATCATAGATATGAGCTTCCTAAGTTTAAACGATCTAATCAGAACACTGCTATTAATTATAAACCCATAGTTATTGACGGTGAGAAGGTTGAGAAGGGTGAGCCTATAGCTGATGGCCCGGGTACGTCACACGGTGAATTAGCGCTTGGACGAGATGTTTTTGTAGCATTTATGCCATGGCATGGCTTCAATTTTGAAGATGCTATTGTTTTAAGTGAGAGACTGGTAAGGGATGATGTTTATACCTCGGTACATATTGAGAAATTTGAGATCGAAGTAAGGGATACCAAGCTTGGCCGAGAAAACATAACAAAAGATATCCCGGGTATAAGTGAACAGGCTTTAGAGGCCCTGAATGAGGATGGTATTGTTAAATTAGGGACACGGGTTAAACCAGGTGACATCCTTGTCGGTAAAGTTACGCCAAAGGGCGAGAGTGATGTTTCACCTGAGTTCAAATTGTTACATTCTATATTTGGAGAGAAAGCAAAGAATGTTAAAGATACGAGTTTGAGGGTACCACATGGTTCAGGTGGCATAGTAATTGACATTAAGAGATTCTCAAGAGAGGATGGTGGTGGTGAACTCGGGCCAGGCATAGAGGAGCTTGTAAAAGTATTTTTAGCAACCAAGAAAAAAATATCAGTTGGCGACAAAATAGCGGGTAGACATGGAAACAAAGGAGTTATCTCTATAATATTACCAGTAGAGGATATGCCATATCTTGAAGACGGTACACCTGTTGATGTTGTTTTGAATCCCTTAAGTGTTCCCTCAAGAATGAACATAGGACAGATATTTGAGACACATCTTGGTTGGGCCGCATCTAAATTAGAATTTTATGCTTCTTGTCCGCCATTTAATGGAGCTACTGAAAACGAGACAAGGTTTCATCTGGCTAATGCGGGTCTACCGCCTGATGGCAAAGTTATTCTTTATGATGGAAAAACCGGTGAACCATTTGAAAATAAAGTTACTGTTGGCATTATGTATATAATGAAACTCAATCATCTTATTGATGATAAAATGCATGCCAGGAGTACAGGACCTTATTCTCTTGTGACACAACAGCCGCTTGGTGGGAAATCACAGTTCGGTGGTCAAAGAATGGGTGAGATGGAGGTCTGGGCGCTCGAAGCTTATGGCGCCTCTTATACTTTACAGGAGTTGCTTACTGTAAAAAGCGATGATGTCTCAGGCAGAGCAAATATATATCAGGCTCTAGTTAAGGGTCAGAATGCATCTCCACCAGGTATACCAGAAAGTTTCAATGTCCTTGTTAGAGAGCTTCAGGGATTAGCACTTGATATCCAGGTCTATAATGAGGAGGGCGATGAGATAGACATAAAAAATGTTGAAGAACAACAGGATGTTTTAAGTAAAGCAAAATCTGTTATTAAAGGAAAGAGATAATGAATAATGAATAAGAAAACTTTTGAAAATGAATTGGCTAAGATTATAGAGACTAGTAAAGAATTTGGTACAAAAAAGGTGCTTTTATTTGGTTCATGTCTTGAGGATAGAGAGTTTTTTAGATATTATGGTAAAATTTCTATGGCTATAAAAGAGGAAGTAGATTTGGGTTCTTGGGTTATTGGGTTATTGCGTTTTTGGGTTTTTGCGCTCTACACAAAGCATGAAAAACTAAAGATGATATAAAAAGAGTCGTGAGTCACAAGTCGCAAGTCGTGAGTCAAAACAGGACTCAAGACTCAAGACTCAAGACTTTTCAGCAGGCTCCGGGCTTTTGGCTCCAGCCGGCTGTACTCCGTAGCCTGTAGCCCGTCCTGATACCTCTCACTTCTTCCGTTATCTTGCTTCTTGCTTCTACTTGATATTATTATAGTTACAAAGTTTTTCAGAGGAGGTTTAAAAATGGAGCCAAGAAATGTAGCGGCTATCAGTATAAAACTTGCCTCGCCAGAAAAGATTATTACCTGGTCTAATGGCGAGGTTAAAAAACCAGAAACAATTAATTACAGAACACTTAAACCTGAAAGGGACGGATTATTTTGTGAAAAGATTTTCGGGTGTATAAAAGACTGGGAATGTTCCTGCGGCAGTCTTAAAACTATAAGATATAGAGGTGTAAGATGTGAACGTTGCGGAGTAGAGGTAACACATTCCAAAGTGCGAAGGGAAAGGATGGGACATATTAAACTTGTCGCCCCGGTTACGCATATATGGTATCTCAAAGGTACAACATCAAGAATAGGCATACTACTTGACATACCTGCTAAAGAACTTGAACGTGTTGTATATTTTGAAAAATATATTGTTATTGAGTCTCAAATTACGGATAAACCTGTTAAATCTTTGATTTCAATAGAGGAATACGAAGAAAAGAAGAATGAATGGGGTGATAATATTGTTGTTGGTATCGGTGCTGAGGGTATTAAAGAGGTTTTAAAAAAGATTGATTTAGAAAAAGAAAAGAAGGAACTTTTAGATGAAATTGAAAAGAGCTCCTCTAAACAAAAAGCACCGTCGCTTTCTAAAAGACTTGCACTTATAAAGGCTTTTCTTGAAAGTGGGAATAAACCCGAATGGATGGTACTTGATGTTATTCCTGTGATACCACCTGATTTAAGGCCTATGGTACAGCTTGATGGTGGTAGATTTGCCACGTCTGATCTGAATGATTTGTATCGAAGAGTGATAAACAGAAATAATAGATTAAAACGGCTAAAGGAATTAAAGGCCCCGAAAATAATTATAAGAAATGAGATGAGAATGTTACAGGAAGCAGTTGATGCATTGTTTGACAATGGTCGGAGAGGCAGGAAAGTTCTTGGTTCAGCTAACAGGCCGTTAAAATCATTAACTGATATGTTAAGAGGTAAACAGGGTAGATTCAGGCAGAACCTTCTGGGTAAACGTGTGGATTATTCAGGCCGATCTGTTATAGTTGTTGGACCCGAATTACCGCTTTCTGCGTGTGGGTTACCTAAAAAGATGGCACTTGAATTATTCACACCTTTTGTTATGCATAGACTGGTTGCAAAAGACATAGTGAGTAATATAAAAAGTGCTAAAAGATATATTGACCAGGAGAAGGATGAGGTGTGGGATGCGCTTGATGAGGTGATTAAAGAGCATCCGGTACTTTTAAACAGAGCCCCTACGCTTCACAGACTGGGTATCCAATCATTTCAACCGATTTTAATTGAAGGTAAAGCTATACGATTACATCCTTTAGTTTGTGTCGCTTTTAATGCTGATTTTGATGGTGACCAGATGGCTGTTCATGTTCCCTTATCTAAAGAAGCCATAATGGAAGCAGAACTCCTGATGTTATCGAGACACAACATTTTATCTCCAGCCAATGGAAAACCAATAATCGGACCAACCCAGGATATTGTGCTTGGGATATATTATCTTACCAAAGAAAAAACAGGCAGTAAAGGCACTAACAAAATTTTTGCAAGTAAGAATGAAGCATTAAGAGCATTAGACGAAGATATAATTTCAATCCATGCTCCTATCTCAGTAAAACTGGATGGTAAATTAATAAAGACTACTGTTGGTCGTATAGTGTTCAATAATATTTTACCGCAAGGATATAGCTTTCAAAATAAATTATTTGGGAAAGCAGATTTAAATAAACTTATTTATGACATATTTCTGGAATATGGCGCTGATGAGACGGTGAAGGTTGCTGATGCGATAAAGGATTTAGGGTTTTATTATTCAACAAAATCAGGGATATCTCTTGGTGTAACTGATATGTTAGTACCAAAATTAAAGAACGATTTAATCAGGAGAGCCAATGATGAGGTTTTCAAAGTCAATGAGCAATATAAAAAGGGGATAATAAGTGATGGTGAACGATATGACAAGCTTGTAAACATCTGGGAACATACTACTAAAGAGGTCTCAAGACTCATGTTAGATGAAATGGAGATTTCCTATAGCGGGTTTAATCCCATCTATATTATGGCTATCTCAGGCGCGCGAGGTGGTAAGGATCAGATAAAACAGCTTGCAGGGATGAGAGGATTGATGGCTGATCCGAGTGGTAAGGTAAAAGAGATCCCGATTATCTCAAATTTTCGTGAAGGCTTATCTGTCTATGAGTTTTATCAATCAACAAGTGGCTCAAGAAAAGGATTAACCGATACCGCATTAAAAACAGCAAATGCCGGCTATCTTACAAGAAGACTTGTAGACGTCGCTCAAGATATTATTGTAATAGAAGAAGATTGTGGAACACTCAAAGGATTAACAATATCTATCAGAGATTTAAAAACTGAAGATGAGTCTTTTTTTGATAAGATAGCGGGCAGGGTTGCGCTTGAAGATGTGATTGATATAATAACAAATGAAGTGATAGTTAAAGCAGGTGAATTGATAGATGAGGAAAAAACCCTAAAAATAAGTAATGCTGGCGTAGAAGAGATTAAAACCAGGTCTGTCTTAACCTGTGAATCACCAAGAGGTATATGTTCAAAATGTTATGGTAGAGATTTAGGTACGGGTAGAATGATTGAAGCAGGTGAAGCTGTAGGAATTATAGCAGCCCAATCCATAGGCGAGCCGGGTACACAATTAACTTTGCGTACGTTTCACGTCGGCGGTGTGGCAAGTGTTGAAGATAATTTTGTCAGAGCCTTGTTTAATGGAAGAATTACTAAAATGCCAGTAACAAAAAAACAAAAGGATGGTAGCGAACCGGTTGTAGGAGAAGATTATATACTCGGTAAAAGAATTGGTAGAATTACTATTGATAATAAACAGATAAATTTTTTGACTTCAAAAGGAAGAACCTATGAACAAGGACTTGATAGTAATATGAAAGTGAAGATACTTGTTAAAAATGGAGATAGAGTTGACATTGATAAACCCGTTGTGAGGATAGATTACATATCTCCCTATAATGGAAAAGTAGCTCAGTTCCATCTCGATACTGTACTGATACAATCAAAAGGACAGAACTATGCTTTTAGAATACCGATTACCTTTGAGAAAAATATTGAGATTGGTAAAGAGATCGATAAAGGTAGTACTATAGCTTACAGAGACTTCAAAACGAATTTTTGTTCAAAAGTTGAGATAGAAGAAAAAGAAGATAAAAGAGTTATTCTTTTAATAAGTGAGAGTGAGGAACCGATCTCGGGTATTATTCAGAGACAGAGACTTGTGGAAGCGATGATGTTTATAGGCTCAGAATTAAGAATAAAGATAGGGAACGATGTTAAGATTAGTCAAATTATTGGAGAAAATCCAAATTATAAACCTATCTTCACCAAAATAAATGGAATGATTGAAGTATATAATGTTCAACTTCAGAAAGAACACAACGAATACAGTGTTATTCGACCCGAAGTGCAGCAAGGCAGAGAAACTGAGCAGGGAACGATTATTGTCTGGAAGGGTAAAGACTTTCTATTACGAGGAGAAGTAAAGATAAAAGACGGTGAAGAGGTTGATCTCGGAACAAAACTCAGTGAGAACGTGGTCTCTGATATTAAGGGAAGAGCATATTTTATAAGAACCTATAAAACAAAGAGCGGTGATAACAGAATAACTATTCTTCGGATTGTTGAAGATATGGAGAAGTACCCATTACCATATCTAAGATATACAGGAACAACAACCGGTACCATAAAAAAGGTTTCAAAAATTAAAAAGAGCATTATAAAGCTTATCTCAAAGACAAATGTTATGAATCCTACAACTTTCAAAGATTATGAAAAAATACATAAAGATTTAGAAAATAGACTTCAGGAACTTGATATAAAAAGAGTTGAGGATAAGGATTCAATTAAAAAACATAAATATGATTTTGAATACTCCGAGTATAATGTTCCCAATATATCAAAACTTGATGAAATCGAAACTATCGAACATAAACTAATCAATACAGCTAAAGAAAAATTAAGGGTCGAAGAGAACGAATTATTAACAAAACAGTTCTCTGACTTTTTTAAATTTGGCCGCAGAGGAGAGGGCGCAGGCAGGCAGAGAGGCATAACCCAGGATATAGTAACAGGGTTACCACGAGTTGAAGAGCTCTTTGAGGTTAGAAAACCAAAAACTGACCCAGCTATCGTAACTGAGATAGAAGGTGAGGTAGAAGTACCAGATGATTTTAGCCTCAAACGAACTATAAAAATTGTTAACAAGGAAATTGATGAGACCAGAGAATATAAAATTCCAATGGAGAAACAATTGATTGTTAATGAAGGTGATTATGTCGAAGCAGGCGACCCACTCACTGATGGCCCAATAGATTTACATACTATGTTAAAAGTACAGGGTGAAATGGCTGTACAGAGATACATCGTAAAAGAAATTCAGGATGTTTATAAACAACAAGGTGTTTATATTAATGATAAACATATTGAGGTTATTGTTAAACAGATGATGAGAAAAGTAAGGATTACTGATCCCGGAAATACAAGATTTATTGAAGGAGAGGAAGTGGATAGCTATGTATTGAAACAGGAGAATGAACGAGTAAAGAAAGAGAAAAAAGCAAAGCCGGCAAAATATGAGATTTTATTAAAAGGCATAACAAATGTTAGCAAACATTCTGAATCTTTTATAAGTGCTGCCAGTTTTCAGGAAACACCCTGGGCTTTAACCGAGGCCGCTATTAAAGGTAAAAAAGATGAGCTTTTTGGCTTAAAAGAAAACGTTATCATAGGACATCTTATACCTGCCGGTACAGGGTTTAGAGGATACAGAGATGTGGATTTTGAATTTGAGGGAAAAGAAGAAGTGGAGAAAATTTTAGAAGAAAAGAAAAAAGAAGAAGAAAAGAAAGCTGAAGCAAAAACCGTAAAAGTTGAATAAGTACCTTGATTTGAGGTATATATGCCTAAAAGCATGCAAAAATTAGATAATATTCAGAGGCTTGATCTCAGGCAACAGCTTGTAATAACACCATTGATGCATCAGGCTTTAAAAATATTGCAGATGACTTCTATGGAGCTGATGGACTATCTAAAAGACGAATTAGAAGAAAACCCGGTTATAGATGATGAAATTATTGAAGAAGACAGAATCGTAACTGATAAAAAACAGGATGAGATAGCAACTGAGGTTGGTGACCCTGAACAAGAATGGGAGAGAATTTTTGAATCATCAGGCTGGAATGATACATACGTTCGCAGTGAAAGAGAGGACAAAGACATAGTATTTTTCGAGCAGGCTTTAACAAAAAGTGAAAGTTTATCCGAACATTTAATGTGGCAGTTAAGAATAGCAACAGATGACCCGGTAGAATTTAAAGCAGGTGAGGCTATAATTAGTGCTATTGATGATGACGGTTATTTCAGAGGTGATTACGAACCTCTTGCAAAGAGCATAGGCGTTAAGATAGAAAAACTTATCGAGATACATGAATTGATTAAAACATTTGAGCCCGTAGGTGTTGGAGCTTCTAATTTGCGAGAGTGTTTATTGATACAATTGAAAAATATAGGTGAGGTTGATTCCTGGGCATACCGGATAGTTGAAAATCACCTCTCAGACCTCGAAAAAAACAGGCTGCCTCGGATAGCTACAGCGTTAAAAATACGAATGGATGCTCTTAAAGAAGCTATAAATAAGATCTCGAAACTTGAGCCAAGACCGGGAAGACAATTTCTATCACAGGAAATTACTTACGTTATCCCAGATGTGAGTGTTCAGATCCTTGATGGAGAACTTATGGTAATGGTTAATAGTGAGTGGATTCCTAATTTAAATATAAACAATAAATATGTTAATATGCTGAAATCAAAAAATATCTCAAAAGAATTAAAAGGTTATCTTAAAGAAAAACTTGGGCGTTCTTTATGGCTTATAAAAACTATTCACCAGAGAAATACTACTATTTATAAAGTCACTGAGAGTATTTTTAAAATGCAAAAGGATTTTTTAGTAGATGGTGTTAGGGCATTAAAACCATTGACTTTAAGACAGATAGCTGAAGATATAGAAATGCACCCATCAACTGTTTCCAGAGTTACTGCAAATAAGTATGTACAGACCACAAAAGGTGTTTTTTTATTAAAATATTTTTTTTCATCCAGTATCCATACAGATGAAGGTATTGATGCATCATCAAAATCTATAAAGGCTGTGATAAAAGATATTATTGCAAGAGAAAGCGTAAAACATCCGTTCTCAGACCAGAAGATTGTCAATATTTTAAAACGACACGGATTTAATCTTGCGCGGCGCACAGTAACAAAATATAGAGAACAACTACAAATTCTACCATCACATAAACGTAAAGTATATGAGTAGGCAGACCACGGCCTCTTCGGGCTTCAGGCTCCGGGCTTTTTGCTCCAGCCGGCTGTAGTACGTAGCCTGTAGCCTGTCCTGATACCTCTCACTTCTTCCGTTATCTTGCTTCTTGCTTTCAGAGGAGTGATCATGCATGAATATTAAAATTACAGGCAGAAATCTACGGGTTACAAAATCATTAACTAATTATATTGAAAAAAAGTTTGCAAGACTCGATAGATTCATACCCCAGATAATTAATACTACTATAACTCTGAGCAGAATAAAACAGTCTAATATTGCTGAAGCACATTTAAAAACCAGAATAACTAAAATTTATTGTAAAGAAATTTCAACAGACGGTATGTATTCGGCTATCGATTTACTTGTAGATATAATCGAAAACAAATTGAAAAAAGAAAATGAAAAAATGAAAGATAAAAGGGTAAAAAAGATTAAACATCGTGGAGAAGAAGAAAGAATAGAACCAATAAGAGAAATAGATATTAAAGAAGAAGATGAATCTAAATCTACAAGAATAATTAAAAATAATAATTATTCATTGAAACCGATGTTTCCTGAAGACGCTATGATTGAATTACAGAATTCTAATCAGCAATTTCTCGTATTTATCAACGCACAGACAGAAGGTATGAGTGTTATGTATAAAAGGGGAGATGGTAATTTTGGATTGATTGAAGCTGACTGACTCCAGCCTTCAGACTCCGGGCTTTTGGCTCCAGCCAGCTGTAGTCCGTAGCCTGTAGCCTCTCCTGATACTTCTCACTTCTTCCGTTATCTTGCTTCTTGCTTCTACTTGATATCATTATAATTACAATGTTTTTCAGAGGAGGATTCTTTATGAAGATTACGGAAATAATGAGTGAAGACTTGATA
>JBFMHD010000109.1:0-9297 GCA_040752395.1 Candidatus Hydrogenedentota bacterium | reverse complement strand
ATCCTTTGTGCATCTGTGCCTCTGTGCCTTTGTGCCTTTGTGCCTCAAAACGTAGATGGTCTAACATTAACAAACTCCACCGAAAACTGAGAACGTGTGAAAAAATTAGACTTTTTCAGAAAATAGGGGCTGATAATAAAAGAGTTGCCCGGTATTAATGATGATTATTTCACACGTTCTGATGGAATACTTTTTTTCACAATTTTTTCTTGATTTTTTTAATCCTAACAATAAAATTAACATTACAGGATAAAAAGATGGATTTTAAGGCTAAAGATGTCATCGCTGTATTGATACTCGTAGCTCTGATTGGTATAGGGTCATACTTTTTATACACACAGAAAGAACAAGGATTAAAAGTTGATAGGAGCCTGTCGCAACCACTTAAACAGGATAAAATAGAGAGCACACTTATAGTCCCAGAGCAACATTGCAAAGATAAAAGTGATACAATTGTTGTATATATTGAAGGTGGTGTTAAAAAGCCTGGAATATATCAGGTCAAAAGTAGCTGCAGACTTTATGAATTAATAGAGCAAAGTGGTGGGTTTACTGAGCAAGCGATTTATTCCAACTTAAACCCTGCAAAGAAACTTATTGATGGTGAGAAGATAATTGTTCCTGAAAGATTAGAAAAAGATGAGATAAAGGAGAAGGTTATAGAAGAAAAAGATTTGATGCACTATGCTATGGAACGCGAAGCGAAAACTCAACTCTCACAGAAAACCGATAATAAACAACAAGTTGAAACAACAGAGATAAAAAACGAGCTCAAAATTAACATCAATACAGCCGCACTTGAGGAATTACAGAAATTACCCCGCATAGGTCCGAAAACAGCAAAATCTATAATCGAGTATCGCGAAAAACATAACGGGTTTAAAAGTATTGAGGAATTAAGAGAGGTTCCACGGATCGGCGATAAAACATTTGAAAATCTTAAAGATAAAGTTACTATTAATTAAAATCTTATTCAGTCGGTTTGTAGTTATCCTTAAACCCGAGAAGTTTTAAAAGTTCCGGGTTTTCTATCTGATATCTATGCTGAAAATAAAATAGAGGTATAAAAACAAGTAAACCAATTAATGCGCCAATGAAAAATTTTTTAATCTCATGCTTTACTATGGCCACATAAACAATATAGATAACCGCACAAGTCATAAAGATATGTCCGGTTTGAGGAAATAAGTCCTGTAGATTGAGACTCCATCTAAATACAATCAACCCACATCCGCCGTAAAAAAGCAAAAACACAGCTGAAAACCCCATTAACCACATATTTTTTAAAAAATATCCTATAACAAAAATAATTATACTCGGCGTGCAGGTATTTACTGCAAGCCATTGGATTATACTCAATTTTTGTATACGCAGAAAATAATTAGTTGCCATAAGAGCCATTATAAGATTAAGCACTACCAGTACCAAGCCAATCTTTCTTTGCATTGTTTCATCTCCTTGCTCTAATCTTATCAAGTAAAGCCTGAATCTTTTTATTACCGGCAGCAGGCGGTCGCCAGTCAACATTCTGAACAGGTACACCTTGCTTTTTTAAATCTTCAGCAAATGTCGGTATTCCCACATTTATAACTTTGATCTCTTCATTAAAAAGTTCATTAATTTTCGACATAAAAATATACTAAAACTTTAAAAATTATCTTTTTTAGTCAACTTAATTTTTGCCTGATTCTACCCCGGTTTTAATATTGAAAAATAAACCCCCCTGTATTAAAAATAAAATAATTATTTACAGGAGGGTTTGTAGCCATGTATCCAGCAACAAAGATAACAGAAATCAAAGCATTTGTCAAGAAAAAATACCAATACGTAAAAGCCAACGAACTATTCTTTCTTTGCTTATCGAAGCAGTTTATCGAGTAAAAACCTTAGCGAATCAGGATTTGGACGTGCATTAGCAAGCAGTGTAGGGTGGAATCAGACTATTTCGGACTTGACAATATAAAAAATTATATTATTTTTATCTTATGAAAAAACATCAATATAAGGAAGAGATTGAATATTGGCTAAAGTCAGCAGAACATGATTTAGAAACAGCTGAATCTTTATTTGAGAAAGAAAGATATGATTGGTGTCTCTTTTTAGCCCATTTAGTTTTGGAAAAGATTCTTAAAGCCTTTTATGTAAGGGATAATTCAAAAATGCCACCACTTTTGCATAAGTTAGATGTTCTTGCTGAAAATACAAAACTAATATTTAGCAAGAAGGATTTAGAATTTCTTAAAAAGGTTAATGAATTTAACATTCAAACAAGGTATCCTGATAAAAAATTTACCTTCTATAAACTCTGTAATAAGAAATTCACTAAAGAATACTTTGAAAGGATAAAGAGAATTTACCAATGGCTTTTAAGCGAAATAAAGTAATAAAAGAAATTAAAAGTCTTATAGAAAAGATCGAAAAAAATGGTATTTCTATAAAAACTGCTTACCTGTTTGGTTCTTATGCCAGAGGGAGTTTTAAGAAATGGAGCGATATCGATCTATTACTTGTGTCTGATGATTTTTGCGGCATAAGATTTTATGATATGGAAAGATTGATACCATTGACACATGGATATAACAGTCTCATTGAACTTCATCCCTTAAAAAGTGAAAACTTTTGTCAGGAAGATTTGTTTGTAACAGAAATAGTGAACACCGGGATTAAACTTAAATAGAGAATGTTACTGATTGCTTGGGGAACACTACCGGGTCTTTGAAAAACCCTGTTTTTTAAAAACAGGGCTAAAGACTAAAGAACGGGTCTTGTGACTCTTACTACATTATATTGAAATTACAAAAAATAAAAAATGTAGTGAGCAACTTTAGATGCGATGACCAGGTTTCTCAGAGCTCTCTTTTACAGGTCTCTTTAATTCTTTTTTGAATTACATCTAAAACTTCGGAGACAGTAATGGTTTCAATACAGTCTGGTTTATTGCAACCCACCTCTGGATAATTGAAACACGGGCTACAGTTTAAATTTTTATATATCACTATATGCTTACTTCTATCATATGGTCCTGTGATAGCTGGGTCTGTTGGTCCCCAGATTGAGATTGTAGGTATATCTAATGCTTCAGCAATCTTTATTATTCCTGTATCATTACCAAAAATAAGGTTGCATCTCTCAATTAAAGCCCCGGTTTCAAATAGATTAAAAATACCGGCAGTGTTTATTACATTATCTTTACCAGCTGGTATAATCTCATTAGCCAAATTGACCTCTTCCTTGCTGCCCATAATAAAGATAGTAATATTTTCATCTTCAGAGATACTATCTATAACTTTGGAAAAGTTCTCTTCTGGCCATCTTTTAATTTTCAAAGTTTCAGTAGAGCCAGGATGAATAGCTATCAGAAAATTATCAAGGTTTATATTATTCGATGAAAAAAAATTAATTATAGTTTTTCGATTATCATCTGATACAGGGAAATAATATTTAGCATCTTTATTATCAAGATTAAGTAATCTCAATATATTGTTATTAATAGTTAAACAATGTTCTTTCCCTTTTCGATGATAACATTGTGTTAAAAAAACAGTGGTTTTTTTTATATTTTTCTTCATTCCCAGGTCTTCACCAATAGTCACAGGTATTCTGCAGAGTTTTCCAAGTATAGCAGATTTTAAAGGATTTATCTGAAAGGTTGATATTAAGATATCGTATCTCCAGCTTCTTACTTTTTTAATAACATTATACACGCCATCATACAATATAACATCATCATAGCAACCATCTTCAAGGATATCTTTCATTACTCCTTTACTCATAAGAAGCGATATTCTTGATTTTGGATAAGCATTCCTGATAAAGCGAAGACAGGGTGAAAACATTATTACATCACCGATACCACCAAGAAGTATTATCAATATATTTTGAGGTTCTGGACTCGAACTTTTCATATAATTTTGAGTACTTTTGCTCCACGAATTTTTCGTTCTTTTAGTTCGATTAAAGCTGTGTTAGCTTCTTTTAAAGGATATTCCTGCACCTCGGGTTTTATATGTATCTCTGAAGCTAATTTCAAAAAATTACTTACATCGTTTCTTGTTACATTTGCTACACTTTTTATCTCTTTTTCAAGCCATAAACAGGAGGGGTAATCTAAACTTAAAAGAGAACTTTTATCTATTTCTTCTTTACGTATAGCATTGATTACAAGTCTGCCATTTGCTGTCAGATTTTTTAATGAGCTTATTATCGGTTTCCAGACAGGAGTTGTATCTATAATACAATGCAGTTTAGAAGTCGATTGCGAATCTATATCACCACTCCAGTATGCGCCAAGTTCTTTAGCAAAATTCCTTTCTTTTTTGCTTCTTGCAAAAACAAATATTTTTGAGTTTGGGTATAAATGTTTTGCTATTTTAATTACAAGATGTGCTGAAGCACCAAACCCGGTTAGTCCAAGATTTTGGCCATCAACGATACCCGTCAGTTTCAGAGAACGGTAACCGATAGCACCTGCGCATAAAAGTGGTGCTGCTTCTGTGTCACTAAAAATATCTGGGATCCGGTATGCAAAATCTTCTCTAATACTTATATATTCAGCATAACCGCCATTAACATCCCTGCCGGTTGCTTTGAAATCAGGGCACAGGTTCTCTTTATCAGATAAACAGAACTCGCAAATACCACAACAAGAATTAATCCATGCTATACCTACTCTATCCCCTATCTTGAATCTTGCTGCAGTTTTACTCAATTTAACAATATTGCCAACAATCTGATGACCCGGGACAATAGGGAAAAACGATGGAGGAGTCCTACCCTCGATCTCGTCAAGTTCAGTATGACAAACTCCACAGGCGGCTACTTTAATAAGAATCTCGTTCTCTTTTGGTTCTGGTTGTGGTAATTCAACAAATGTTAATGGTTCTTTATTTTGATTTAAATTACAGACTTTTGTAAGCACCATTGCCTTCATTGAAAATCAGGTCTCCTTTGAAAAAGCCAGAATTCAGGGGTTAGAAGAAAGTGGATAACATATCCTTAGCTTAACAAGTCCATTATATGTTCCAAGCCAGAGTATTTTACCATCTTTACAAAAGGTTCTGATACTCTTAATCTCAACTTTAGCTTTTTTTGAGATTTCATCATCAGTAATAATAGTGAAATCATTGGTTTGCGTGTTGATATTTAGGAGCCCGAAATATTCGCCTGAGGCATATATTTCCTGACCCTCAAGTAAGATTTTTGTTGGGTATTCTGATGTAAAGTGTTTTATTTTCTGGAGCGATTTATCTTTTAATTGAGGCTCAAACAGATAAAGTCCTTTATTTCTGATCCCCAGCCACACTTTATCGTCTCTAACTGCGAGAGCATCGATCCAGTCACATCTTAAATAATTCTTCCAGGTTTTATTTCCTCTGTCATACACACTTAAACCGTCCCATCGTCCCACCCAGACCTTCTCTTTTGTCGGGTAGACAGCAGAAATATCACAACCACCTATTTTTTTACCTGATACAGAGAACGGATGTTCATAAAAATTTATTGCAGTATCTTTGCTTCTGTCATAACAGCTCAGACCCCCATCTTCTGAACCGACCCAGATAAAATTATCATCTGAGACCACGCAGGTGGTTCCCTGATATGTTTTATAAAAATCAGTTTTAACAGGGTATCTCTCTTTTAATTTTTTATTATATATCCATTTCTCAGTATAAATATATCTTCCATCAACATCAAAAGCTTCGATGGGTTCATTAAATGGCTGATCCCAGATGTATTCATCCTTATAAAACCTGTATAATCTATAATTATCAAGGCAGTAAACGAAGTTTTTATCATAATCGATATGAGTAATATTTTTAGGTGCTTTGTCAGATTCATGAGGCATATACTCAATTCTATAATTCTTTATAAGTGCTGATAACGCTGCTGGAATATAAAGGATGGCGATAATCAATAATAATTTTTTATAGAGGCTCATTTTTTTAATAATATTTGTTTTACAAATTTAATCAAAGAGAGATGTGATGAAAATACAAAGACGTTCTCACTTTCAAGTATCTGTTTTTGTTTGTTATAATCCTGGATATCTTCATCAGTACCGCAGATGTTACAGGCAAAGATAATCTGGGTTTTAGCTGATTTTTTTGCCTGTTTGATAGCAGTAATCATCTCAGAAGCCATATCTGGATGCGAGCCATAGCCGAGAACAACATCGAATATTATCATACCAACTTTTTCATCCCTGCTCTCTGTTATGATTCTTTCTTTTCTATATTCAGGGTCTATCATTGGATGCGCCCGGCCACGAGTAAACTCATCGTCACCTAAATCTATTATTGTATGTTTTTCACTTTGATAAACATTAGCTAAGTTTTTACAACCCGGGACAGGTGTGTTAGAATATATCTCTTTTAAGTCAGCTAAGAGCAAACGTTGAGCCTCATCACATAATGTTCCACCTGAATATAACCCCCGTAGATATGTAGTCTGTAGAGCAGGATAATTACTCGCTTTTAGTAAATTCTCTAATTTCGAATCAGAGAGAAGTGGTTGAAAAGTTTTATTCAATGAGAGTTCACAGGCTTTAATTGCGGTATCCTCAAGATTTGAGGCTGCTATAAAACCATGCTGTTTAATAATTCCCGGATCAGCACCTATAAAATAAATCACAATTGGTTTGTTTATAAATTTTAGTGTTCCCAGCAATTTTAGATAAGTAGTTTCTTCTGGTGGCTTTGATATAATAATAATGACTTTAGTTCTGGGGTCACTGGCAAGTGCGGTCACGGCTTGTATAGTCATTCTGCCCTGAATCTTCTCTTTTAAATCTCTGCCGCCAACGCCAATAGCCTGTGAGATGCCGCAACCAAGTTTATGAATGATACAGCTTACTTCCTGTAACCCTGTTCCACTTGCGGCAACGATACCTATGTCTCCTCGTCTTACAGAATTTGCGAATGCAAGTGGTACACCATTTATTATCGCGGTCCCGCAGTCAGGTCCCATAACAAGAAGCCCTTTAGTTATAGCGAGTTCTTTCAGCTCCAATTCTTCATCAATCGTTACGTTATCCGAAAAGAGCATAACGTGTCTCCCTGCTTCTAAAGCTATTTTAGCTTCTCTTTTAGCGTATTGACCCGGAACTGAGATAATGACAATATTAGCACCCGGTAAGAATTTTGAAGCGCTCTCTTGCGATGCCGGTACGTAATCAGAGGATTCGTGTACTCTCTTTTTCTTTTCAATAAGTAACTCTTCAGCTTTTTCAATACTTTTTCGTGCTGAATCATCGTTTATCGCTTCAACACAGATGATTAAATCATTAGGGGTAGCTGAGTGTAAATCAATGACAAAAAGGTTCAAGCGTTTTAAACTTTCAATATTATAATCCGTACCCATCCCTACAACAGAATTAGTAACACCATCCATTTTTTTTATCTCGTTATTTATCAACATTAGCGTTACTGAATCAAAATATGTCTCTTTTTTTAATATATGTTTGATAACCATAGCAACCCCTTAATCTAAAAAGAATATTAATAAATACCAGGTTTGACAATATAAAAATTTTATTATATATTAACCTTAGTTATAGATGATATATAGAAGCAAGATGCAAGATATTCGGTTATAGGTTTTGGGTTTCAGGTTATCGATGAAGCGAAAACCGAAAACTAAACACTGAACTTAAAAACTCCACTGAAGACCGAGGGTGGCTATTATGAAGATAAAAGAATTCATTAAAACAGGGCTTGCGAAGACCCCAAAAGAATGTATAAGTGAAGCAAAAAGATATTATGAGAATGCGGAAACTATCCGTAAGTCTATCCCAATAAAAGACAATACTTATACAGATATAAAGTCACTTCAAAAAGCTTGCGGCATCGGATATCTCGCTTGCTTATTTGCTATAGATGGATTTCTTATGAGTAAAGGGGTTGCAGGAAGCCAATTGCCAACCTCAATAGAAGGTTATTGGGATATGTTGGAAAAATATGCGCATAGGAATGGTAGATTGACTCGAGAACTAACAGTCGCATATTAGAACTTACATATTTTTGGCTACTACTGTGGGGCTATTGACGTAGAGTTGGTAAAATCTGGTTTTAAAAACGTAAGGCTGTTAATTGATTATTTTGCACAGTTTGTAAAATAAAAATTGATACCATAAAGGATATTTGTTCCAGAGCTATGACCTGTATTCATACACATCAAGACTTCCTTTGTATTAATCTTACTATATAAAAAATTATTCATAAATCTTTCAAAAAGCAAGGATAATTTTCCCTGTGATGCAAATTTTAGCTGATAAAAAGATGGTAGTGTAGTTTTTGTAAATAGCGTTTTAAAAAAATATTCATCTGCTTTTATATAATTGTTGTGCAGTACTCTATCTGTGAAAATTAATCCTGTAAAAAAATCATCAAATGAAGGAGTAAGCCCATCACCACCACCAAAATATTTTATATACTCATTACTATCTAAAAATCTATTTTTTAACTGAATCTTTATATTTGATAATACAGAGGCGATATCATCAAAAAAAGAAGATAATTTTTTAGATATTTTTAAACCGCTATTTAAAATTTTTAAATTATATGGTCTAAGAAATATTAATTTATGGTTATAAGTAATATCCGGGATTATATAATCAAGATGTAATTGGATCTGTCCAATTGATATATCTTTTTTGTCGATTCTTACTCTTGTTTCAGGATGTATATAATTTAAGATCGTTTCATCAATCAATACACTTAAGGGATGTAGTCTTGATTCGTCAGTATTGAAGTTAAAAAGATAGCCATTAGCTTTTACGTCAAATGAAGTATTATATATAGTTTTTATATAACCTGATACAGGTACTATGGTTTCAAGTATATTATCTGTTATTTTTCTAATCGAATAACCGAATCTTTGACTTTTAATAACGTTCACCCCTGATAAAGCGGGTTTTAGGTTGAGCCACTTTGTGTATAGCACGCCAGACATCCTCTGGTCGTACAGGCATATGTGTTATATCAGCACCACAGGCATAATATATCGCATTACCCACACCGGCAGATACAGCTAGGATGTTTGCCAATACCACGAGCGCCATAAGCGCCATCAATCTGTGGTGTCTCACAAACCATCCCGATTATCTCCTCTGAAAAACGCTGTAACTCTAATGATATCAAGTAGAAGCAATAAGCAAGAGGCAAGAAGCAAGATAACGAAAAAGAAAGATAACGAAAGAGGCAAGAGGCAAGATAACGGAAGAAGTGAGAGGTATGAGGACGGGCTACAGGCTACGGACTACAGTGGCTGGAGCAAAAAGCCCGGAGCCTGCTGAAAAGT
>JBFMHD010000108.1:0-9382 GCA_040752395.1 Candidatus Hydrogenedentota bacterium | reverse complement strand
GAGAAAATAGTATAAATATGAAGCACGATATTTCAAAAATGGTTGATTTTGTAAGAAGTAAGTTAAGGGAGGATGTATGGAACAAGAGGAGAGAATAACCAGTAGTATTGAGACTGGTACCCCTGAAACTACTGAATATAAAGAAAAATATTATGTACTTAAATTTAAAGCAGTATCAGATGGAGCAGCATTATATGGTGGCGGAGTTATTATATATAATAAAGAAGCAAAAAAAGTGAAGCGATTTACATTGGGTATAGGTGGCGATAAGAGGCTAAGGGATATAAATATTAACAAGGATTGGCATATTTTTGAAGATTTTATTATTACTGAAAAGATGGCTGGTCGTTTGGCTTTAACAATCTCACAGAATATTACAAATATTTTACAAGATGATTTCAAGAATAGCGAGTCTGAAATTATTATATTTTTAGATAATCGGGATGAAAACTCTATATGTAAATATTTAGAAGGGGTTTTAACCAAAGAGATTGGACAGAGCGATGTTGTGATACAGAGCCGAATGGACAGTTTCACTGAGGAAGAATTCCTCAAAACCCGAACCACTCCTGAAACTGAAACTAAGACCGATGCAGAAGTTATTAAAGAGATTTACGGGGAGACACAAGAAAAGGTTTCTGAAGAAGTATATTTTAATATAAAATTTATTCTATCGCCAGTTAAGGGTATAGCATTAAAAGACCTTAAAGTTGGAACCAAAGTGGCGGTTGTCTTAAATGATGAAAGAGAGTTTGCTAAATATTTAGTTAATTTGATAAAGAAAGATGAGGAGGTAGTAAACGATAAAATTTACGGCACTGTTTATAGTGTTGATCTAATTGACCCTGATTTTGCAAAAGTTATTGTTAAATTCGGACCCGGGGTTTACGGTATTGGAAAAGCTAACCAGCGTATAATGGTAAAGGTTATAGCTGATGAGCTCCCCAAAAAAGAAATATCACCACAAGAAACGGTTAAGAAAAAAAAGGAATTAAATGTTAGAGTGGTGGTTATTATTGCTGCTGTGGTTTTTATTTTATTGATTATTATTTTAATTATTTTTAGAATTTGATCAGTTGATAAAGAGCGAGGGTGGTTTTGCAGTATGGAGATTGAAGAAGAAAAAGAAATAGATGAACTCTGGGAAAAATTTAGAAGAACAAGTGATTTACAGATAAGGGAAAAACTTGTTTTAAAATACGCACCGCTTGTAAAATATGTAGCTGGTAGGCTCGCTATATGTATGCCACCTAACGTCGAGTTCGATGATCTTGTGAGTTATGGTATATTCGGTTTGATTGATGCAATAGATAAATTTGACCCGGACCGCGATATAAAATTTAAAACCTATGCTGCGAGCAGAATTAGAGGGGCAATCATCGACGAACTACGTGCACTCGATTGGGTACCACGCTCCACTCGAACTAAAGCACGCCAGGTTGAGCAGGCGTTAGCTGATTTTGAACTCAGACACGGGAGACCGGCAACTGATAAAGAACTCGCTTATGAACTCGGAGTTAATGAGGAAGATGTTGTAAAGATTATCCAGGAAGTCAGTGGTACTACTTTGATGTCTTTTGAGGATGTGTGGTATTCTGGTAACGATAGTGATGACATAACCCTGGCTGACACTATTGAAGGACCGGATAAAACAAGACCCGAATATCACATTGAAAAAGAAGAAATCAAACGTATACTTATTGATGCCATTAAAGAGTTACCAGAGAGAGAAAGAATGGTTATTACTCTATATTATTACGAAGAATTAACACTAAAGGAGATAGGTGCTGTTTTAAATGTTACAGAAAGCAGAGTATCGCAGTTACATACTAAAGCAGTGCTGCGACTCCGGGGTAAACTAAAAAGAAATATAAAGATGTTTGTTTGAGAGATTGGGCAATAAAGGGGTTTTTATGCCAGAACAGGATAAAGAAAAATCACCGGATGTAAATGGATATTATAAGATAGAGGTAAGAGAAAATAACGTATTTATAAGTATTTTTGCGCCTCAGGGACGAGGCGAGCGTGTGAGATATCAGACTGTTGTTGAAGACTTAAGAAACAGGGAGATTAAAAATTATGATAAAGATTTATTAAAAAGGGCGGTTTCTGAGCATTCAGGCCAGGAAATTATCATAGGGAAACATTTCCCCAAAGATGCTGAAATACAGGTTGATATTACCAGAGAGGGACTGAACGCAATAGTTAAAGTTTTACCGCCAGCACCCGGAGGTGCTCATATAACAAAAGAGATGTTAAAAAAGGCTCTGACTGACGCTAATGTAATATTTGGTGTTAAAGAAAATGTGCTCGATGAGATAGCTGAACAAAGACGTTATGAAGAGGTTATTCTTGTAGCTGAGGGTATACCAGTAAAAAATGGTGAGGATTCAAGAATAGAATATAAAGTAGATATAAATAAAGAAAAACCAAAATTTAAAGTAAATGAAGATACAGGAGCTGTTGATCTTAAAGAAATGAACCTGATTGAGAATGTTGTGGAGCAACAGCTTTTAGCTGTTAAGATACCAGCCAAACAAGGTGAACCAGGAATCACAGTGGAAAATAAACATATACCACCAAGACCAGGCAGAGATTTACCAATCCCCGCAGGAAAAAATACAAAGGTTTCAGATAATGGGTTGGAACTTTATTCTACTATTAACGGCATGGTTTCTATAGTTGCTGGGAAAATTAATGTAGATAACGATTACAATGTTAAGGGTGATGTGAGTACAGCAACGGGGAACATAAATTTTGTAGGGAACGTAATTGTGCATGGCGCGGTACAAGATGGTTACAAAGTAAGAGCAGAAGGCAACATAGAGGTAAAACAGACTGTTGGGAAGGCTATTCTTGAAGCTGAGGGTGATATTATAGTTAATCAGGGGATAGTGGGCCACAATGAAGCAATTATTAAAGCAGGTGGTAATGTACGGGCAAAGTATATTCAGGAAGCAAATGTCAAAGCAACTGGCGATATATTAGTGAGTGAAGCTATTATGCATTCAAACGTTGAGGCGGGTGAGAGGGTCATACTTTATGGAAAAAAGGCTCTTATAGTTGGGGGGAATGTTATTGCATACAAAGAGATCAATGCGAGGACAATAGGTTCAGAGATGTCAACCAAAACAAATGTAGAGGTTGGTGTCAGACCGGCTATGCGGGAAGAATTAAATAAGGTTGAAGAGGATTTAGCTAAAGATAAAAAGAACCTCGAACAGGTTGAACAGGGACTGACCACTCTTCTTAAATTGAAAAAAGCAAAACAGCAATTACCGCCAGATAAAGAAAAGCTTCTTATTCAGCTTGCGGGTATAAGGGAGGGCTTGAAGAAGAAAGTATCTGATTTAATCGCGAGATTTGATGAGCTCCACGAAACGTTAAAAACAAGGATCCCTTCTAAAATCTGTATCTCGGGTGATGCGTATCCAGGAGTTAAGATAACAATACGAAATATAACTATGTTTACAACAAAGAAATTTACTTATTCGACGTTCTTTGAAGAAGCAGGAGAAATCAAGACCCGAACCTATGATGAACCAAGGATTGATAAAAAAGATTTGCAATGATTTATGGTGTAATCGGATTATTTGTAGTATTGAATAGTATTGTAGTTCTTATCTTTTATATACTCATTATAAAAAAAATTATCAAATATGAGGATAGTTTTAAGAGAGAGAGAGAAAACATTAATCTACTTATAAGCGAATTTAACAGAGTCGCAGAATTGTATATAAGTGATCTTGAGCAAGCAAAAGAAGAACTTAAAGCGATAATAAATAGTTCCAGAGAGACAGAGAAAAAAACAAGGGTTCTTCTTGACAGAGATAAATTAAAAACTGTAATAAGAAATCTCAAAGAAAAGGGTGTTTCCGATGAAGAGGTAGCTACCAAATTACAGATGAGTCTTCAAGAAATTGAAATTCTTCAATCCGCTGACTGAAGTCAGTCCAGGGATTCAAAGATTGAAAGATACGGCAAGGAAGTGTATATTTTCGCTTTCTTTACTTTTAACTTTTGACTTTTTACTTTTAACTTGTCATAGGAGTTAGAAGTTAGGAGTTTGTAATAATAGATCCGAGCTCCGAACTCCGAGCTCCGAACTCCGAGCTCCGAACTTTTTCGAAGGAGTACCCATGAGCGCGGGTTGCGCTCTACACTATTGGGTTATTGGGTTATTGCGTTTTTGCGCTCTACACAAAGCATGAAAAACTAAAGATGATATGAAAAGAGTCATGAGTCGCAAGTCGTGAGTCAAAACAGGACTCGAGACTCAAGACTCAAGACTCAAGACTTTTCAGCAGGCTTTGGGCTTTGGGCTCCAGTCGGCTGTAGTCCGTAGCCTGTAGCCTGTCCTGATACCTCTCACTTCTTCCGTTATCTTGCTTCTTGCTTCTACTTGATATTATTATAATTACAATGTTTTTCAGAGGAGTAGATTTACACTGTGTCAGGACATTCCAAATGGAGTAAGATTAAAAGACAAAAAGAGAACCAGGATGCTAAAAAGGGAAAATTATTTTCTAAACTTGCCAAAGAAATAACAATAGCTGCTAAAACAGGTGGGAGCGGTGATATAAATTCAAATGCGAGACTCAGACTCGTGGTTACTAAAGCCAGAGAAGCTAATATGCCGATGGATAACATTAAAAAGGCTATTGCCCGGGGTACAGGTGAGTTACCAGGTGTGAACTATGAAGATATTATTTATGAAGGATATGGCCCTGGAGGCATAGCTATCGTAGTTGAAGCTGTTACTGATAATAAAAACAGGATAACCTCTGAGGTAAGAAATATATTCAGCAAACATAATGGGCGTCTGGCTGAACGCGGTGCTGTGGCATGGAATTTTAAACGCAGGGGTGTTATTATTATTAAAAAATCTGACAAAGAAGAAGAGATACTTGATGTTGCTATTAATAGTGGAGCCTCTGATTTTGAGGTCGATGAGGATGAAATTATTATAAAAACTGAATTTGAAGATTTTGAAAAAGTAAAAAAAGGTTTACAAGATTTTAAATTTGAAATTAAAGAAGCTGATGTTAACCTCGTTCCGGATAATTATACTGAGATTGATATAGGGACAGCAGAAAAAAATATGAGATTAATAGAAGCGCTTGAAGAACTCGATGACATTAATAAGGTTACTACCAATATGGATATCCCGGAGCAGATATTACAAAAAGCCAATTTATGATGTAACTGCTTAATTATAAGATAACGAAAGAGACACAGAGTAGTGAGGGTCACAAGACCCGTAGTAGACTGAGGGGATATCAAGAAGCAAGAAGCAAGATGTAAGAAAAAAGAACAAGGACCAATTTATAATGATTGTTGTGGGGTTTGATCCTGGAATTGCGACGTCTGGTTATGGGGTAATATCTCTTAATTCAAAAATTAATAAAATAGCTGTTATTTCTTATGGTGTGATAAAAACTGAAAAAAATGATAATTTTTCATTAAGATTATCACGGATTTATGATGAGGTTGATAGCTTGATAACACATTTTAAACCTGATTATGCGGGTGTAGAAAAAATATTATTTTCTAAAAACACTAAAACCGCTATAGAGGTTGCACAATCGCTTGGTGTAATAAAATTAGCGTGTGCGAGAAAAGGTCTAACTGTTAAAGAATATACACCGCTTGAAGTGAAAAAATCAGTACTTGGGTATGGTCGAGCCGATAAAATTCAGATACAACGGGCATTGACAAAGATTACGAACATTGATAAAATACCCGGATATGATGATGCAGCTGATGCTCTGGTTATAGCCATTTGCTGCGGACTGAATTTAAGAACCAACAGGAATCTACTATGATATACGGTAGCGTTGTTGCTTTAGTGACGCCTTTTAAAAATGATGGTAGCGTTGACTACAAAAAAATAAAAGAACTTGTAGAGTTTCATATAGAGAAAGGCAGCGATTGGATATTACCCTGCGGAACCACAGGCGAGAGCGCAACACTCTCTCATGAAGAACACAAAAATATTATTAAAACTGTTGTTGATGCTTCCGCTGGCAGGATACCTGTTATTGCTGGCTGCGGGTCTAATAATACCAAAGAATCAATCGAGCTTATTTGCTTTGCTACGCAAGCCGGTGCAGAAGCCTGTCTTGTTATTACACCATATTATAATAAACCTACGCAGGAGGGACTCTACCAACATTTCAAAGCTATTTCTGATTCTACTCATTTACCTATTATTTTGTATAATGTTCCTGGTAGAACAGGTGTAAATTTAGAGCCAGCCACGATAGAAAAATTAAATAAGATAGGAAACATCGTGGGTGTTAAAGAAGCGAGTGGTAATATGCAGCAGATTGAAGAGATAATATTAAGAACACGTGATGATTTTGTAGTTCTTTCTGGTGATGATGCTCTTACTTTACCGATACTTGCTGTGGGTGGTAAGGGAGTGGTATCTGTGACAGCAAATATTTTGCCTTCTAAAGTGGCTCAACTTGTAGATTCTTTTTTTGATGACAAATGGGAACAGGCTCTTTTGATACACGAATATCTGTTTGACATCTCAAAAGCTATGTTTCTTGAAACAAACCCGATACCTGTGAAGACAGCTATGTCAATGATGGAGCTTATTGAGGATAATTTAAGGTTACCACTTGTAAAGATGTCACAGTCAAACAAAGAGAGATTAGAAAAAATATTAAAAGAGAAAGGGGTTATTTAATATTCAAATTTTGAACCGCCAATGAATTCACGTAATATAGAGGTCTGGGGTACGTCATCCGGGAAAACAGGGAGAAAATAATCAAGAAAATCATACAATCTTCGAGCCTCAGCATAATTTGGATCAGCAGGTCTCACCCTGTTTAGCTGTGGCTGGGCATATAATTTTAAAACGCATTGTTCATATATCAGAGCCGAATTAAACATCACATTAGATTCTTCCTGGAACGGGAAAATATTTTTTGCCTCACCGCGTCGAACAGACTGCCAGCGTGATAATGTACTTGTTGCCGTATAACCGCGGAACTGTGCGTCACGAACAATTCTTCGTAAAAGCCGTGTATCTGAGGTAAAGATGCGGTTATTATAATCAAGGCAGAGCTGTGTAAGTGAGCTAACATAGATTTTATATTTTATATTTTTAGGGATATGTGGTGTCAGGGCTTCATTAAGACCATGGATCCCTTCAAGAATGATTATCTGGTCAGAGTCAATTTTTAGAGGCGGTTTTACATCCAGCATTTGTTTACCCTTTTTAAAATTAAATTCAGGCAGAGAAACGCTACTCCCTTCAAAGAGTTTCAGAAGATGTTCATTAAGTAATTTTACATCAACAGCACCGAGCGACTCGAAATCATAGTCACCTTTTTCATCTCGCGGCGTCTTTTCTCTATCAACAAAATAATCGTCAACAGATATTTGTACAGGTCGCAGCCCGTTCACTTTAAGCTGGATTATTAATCTTTTAGCAAACGTTGTTTTTCCTGAAGCTGATGGACCGGCAATAACGATAAGCCTTATATTTTTTCTTTTTGTTATCTCATCTGCTATCTTTACAATCTTTTTTTCATGCAGACCCTCAGCTATCATTATTTCTTCTAAGATATCGCCCTCATTAATTATTTTATTCAGATCAGAGATATTTTCTAAACCAAGTATCTCATTCCACTCTCTCGTCTCTTTGTAGATATTAAATAATTTTCTCTCTTTTCCTTTTATTTTAGCTAAGTTAAACGGGTCTTTTGATTTTGGGAAACGTAAAACAAAACCAGGGGGATATTTATAAAGCTCAAAAGCGGTTATATATTTTGTTGATGGAACATAGGGACCATTTGCTATATCAACAAATTCGCCACATATACATACATCAACCCTCTCTCTTGGATAATATTTCAAAAGCCGTGATTTATCTATGTAATTTTTCTCTTCAAAAAATTTACAGGCATATTCAACAGGGAACCTTGAAAATTTGAAAACCCTGTCTTCTTTTATAATACTTTTCATTTTGGAAGTGATGTTTTTTAAGATTTTATTTGTCATTTTAGGCCCATTTTTTAGATCGTAATAATAACCATTTAATATTGATTGTCCAACAACAGGTCTTACATCAGGATATAATTCGATTATTGCCTGGACCAAAATATGTGTTAGACTCCTTCTATAAATAGATGCGCCCTCTTTTGAATTATATGTAAGCGGCTCTATGTATGAATCAAATTTGACAACATAATCAAGAGAGACAAGACGATTATTGACCTTTGCTGCAAATATAGGTAAGTCGGTCTTGAACCTGGTGTAAGCAAATATCTCTTTAACTGTCTTATTGGGTTCTAATTTTATAGGTTTTCTTCTTAGAATCTTTAGCGATATCTTGTTATTCATAAATATACATTAGTATCTTTAATCTTTTTTGTAAATAGAAATATTGACTACATTCATAAAATATATTTTAATTGAGTGGTCACTGATAAACATTTATGCAAAAATATGCTACAATCTTTGGTAACTCATCTTATTCTATTTATGATAATTTAGCCTATGAAACAGGATTTGAACTTGCAAAACGTGGTTATACAATTGTTAATGGTGGTTATGGTGGTATTATGGAGGCATCGAGTAAAGGTGCAAAAGAGATCAAGGGTAAAACCATTGGTATCACTCTCTCGAAATTTAGATCAGGTATTAATA
This sequence comes from Candidatus Hydrogenedentota bacterium, assembly GCA_040752395.1. Lineage (GTDB taxonomy): Bacteria > JBFMHD01 > JBFMHD01 > JBFMHD01 > JBFMHD01 > JBFMHD01. The sequence goes on along the minus strand of JBFMHD010000108.1, from coordinate 718 downwards.
ACTATATAGATGAAATTATTGAAAAAGATAATCTACTTGATCGAATAGATACTCTTATTAATATGGGTAGCGTATATATAATCTTTCCCGGTGGTACAGGAACACTTGCAGAATTATCAATTATCTGCGAATTCATTAATAAGGGGTTTAAAAAGCCACGAAAGATCTTTATTCATAATTTTTGGAGACCTGTTTATGACCTGCTTAAAATATATTCCATAGACCAAAAAACAAAAGAATCAGCCATTTTAAAATACGTTATATTTTTTAATAAATTACAGGATATAATATCAAATTTAACTTGAAAGAATTATAATAATATATTAACATAATTAAATAATTTTTCCAGCTCTTTTTTAAAAGCATCATTTTTAGGGTTCAAGTGAATGCTTAAGGCATTTATTAAGCACGAAGGCACAGGCACAGAGGCACCTGCCTGCGCCGCACTCCGCCGCGGCAGGCAGGCAAAGGCAGAAAGAAGACAGGAGACAGGAGACAGAAGGGAAAGGCACAGAGGCACAGAGGCACAAAGTATGAAAAGAGTCACAAGTCGCAAGTCGTGAGTCAAAACAGGACTCGAGACTCAAGACTCAAGACTCAAGACTTTTCAGCAGACTTTTGGCTTTTGGCTCCAGCCGGCTGTAGTCCGTAGCCTGTAGCCTGTAGCCCGTCCTGATACCTCTCACTTCTTCCGTTATCTTGCTTCTTGCTTCTACTT
>JBFMHD010000107.1:0-9447 GCA_040752395.1 Candidatus Hydrogenedentota bacterium | reverse complement strand
AAACCCCACATTGGTAAACTCTTCTTTAATAAAGAAGCTAAAGTAAGCGCCGGTATTATATGTCCACCTGTGCCACCACAGGTAAAAACTATGTTCTGCATCATTTTATCCTCTATCTTGCTTCTTGCTTCTTGCTTCTTTCGTTATCTTAATTACAATTGTCTTGAGATGTTCAATATTATCCCTGTCGCAATAAAGGCAAATAAAAGCGATGTTCCACCATAACTTATATAAGTCAACGGTATACCAGTTGATGGTATCAATCCTGTTATAACAGCTACGTTAATCATCGCAGGTATAACCAAAAATAATGTAAGTCCAGAGGCGAGTAAACTACCCTTTTTATTAGAACTTTGAGAAGCGATCTTAAAGCCGCGCCAGGCGATAATAAAAAATAATAAGAGTATAACAGCTACTACAATAAAACCCAGTTCCTCTGCGATGATTGCCAGAATAAAATCAGTATGTGGTTCTGGCAAATAGCCAAGTTTTTGTGTACCCTCTCCTAACCCGACACCAAAGAACCCACCTTTTATTATTGCTTTTAATGATTGAATAATATGATAACCTTTATCAGATGGGTCTGTGAATGGGTCAAGATAAGCAAGAATTCGCCTTGCTCTATAAGGATATTTTATTATTAATCCTATTGCTACAGGAATAAACATTAAACCCACAGAAATCAGATGTAACATTTTTGCACCACAGATAAAAATAAATATTCCCACGGTAATAATTAAAAGAATACTCATAGAAAAATGCGGTTCGAGTATTATAAGAACACATAATACAAGGGGTAATAACCAGACTTTTAAAAAGTTCTCAAGCGAATCTCTGACATTATTTTGAGATAACGATAATTTCACTCCGAGATAAATTATAATCGCAAATCTTGCAAACTCACTTGGCTGAAATGATAATGGTCCGATTCTAAACCATCTTCTCGCCCCACCTGCAAGACTCCCGAATTGAGGTATAAGAACAATACCTAACAAAATAGTTGATAAAATAAGCATTGGTAAACTAATCTTTTTTAATGCCCGGTAATTAAAATAAGTAAAAATTATTAAGGCTAAGATACCTGTAATAAGAAAGATAATATGCCTTATAGTAAAATAAAAAACATTGTGAAACAATCTATAACCCTCTGCTGCTGATGCACTTGAGACACTTATAAAACCTATTACTGATAAAGTTATCGCAGCTGAAAAAAACATTATATCGGGTAAATTCTTTGCTCTTTTTCTTATTGGTTTTACTTCTTCGTCTTTAACCATTCTCTGACTCTCCTTTTAAAATAGTCCCCTCGTTCTTTATAATTATCAAAAGAATCGAAACTCGAGGTTCCAGGGGAAAAGAGAAATATACCGCTGCCATCTAATATCTCTACTCCTGCTTCAATTGTATCATCTATTCTATTTACAAGTATAGTCTTAATTGATAAATCTTTGCTGAATTCTTTGTGAATTCTTTTTCCGAGCGGACCATAAAGAATTAAACCAACACATAATGAATTTTTTATTCTATTTTTTACATTTTTGTAGTCGAGCCCCTTTTCATATCCTCCAATGACTAATACAAACTTATCATTCATACTATCAATTGCAGCTATAACAGATAGAGGATTTGTTGATTTTGAATCATTTATATAAGTAATCCCATTATTCCTGTAAAATGTCTCAAGTCTATGGTCCCCTACAGAAAAATCAGATAATTTTTTTATACCGGTTGGTACATCAATCCCCAGTATCTGACATACCAGAAGTGAAGCTAAAGCATTCTTTCTAAATATACCTTGTATCCCTGATATATTGAATTCATATTCGTTATACTTTTTATAATTTATAATATGAATAATCTTTTTATCTTTGAGGATTAATCCATTTTCAAACTCGTATGTTGCGGTATCAAACTCGTTCTTGCAAAGTGGAAGAGGAGTTTGCGAAAAATAATATTTTCTAACTCGTATACCCTTTGTTAGGTCTAATACCCTTTTATCATCGAAATTTAAGACCATTCTGTCTTTTGGGTTCTGATTTTTAAATAATTTCCTTTTGGCTTCTATGTAGTTTTGAAAAGTTTTATGCCACTCGATGTGGTCTTCATCTATATTTAAAAGTACCGAGATATAAGGTCTAAACTTAAACGAGTAATGAAGTTGAAAACTTGAGACTTCAAGAACAATTATACCTTTGTAATTAACGTAATTGATAAATGGGTCTCCAATGTTTCCACAAGCAACTGCTTTGATACCTGATTTATTTAATATAAATTCTATCATCTGCACTGTGCTTGTTTTACCGTTTGTTCCTGTGACCGCAACTATGTTTTTGTATGTCCTCTTTTCAGTATATTTTAAAAACGCAAACTCAATCTCTGATAAAACAGGCAGGTCATTCTTTTTTGCTTTTATTAAAATTTTGTTAGCCGGGCTTACCCCGGGTGAAGGTATAATCAGATCACTCTCAAGACATTTCTCACTATTTTTACCAATCTCATATCTAAAATAACTGTTCTTTATTAATCTCGGGTTTATAATTACGTCTTTATTAGCCTCACTCAACAAAACATTTATATTATTCTTAACAAGGTATGTGCTGATATCAATGCCTGTTTGACCTGCGCCGATTACTGCTACGTTTTTTACCTTGTTTAGTTTCATTGTTCTTTAACGTAATTTAATTGTACTGAGTCCTATTAATGCTAATAATATTGCAACTATCCAGAATCTTACGATAATTTTTGACTCATGTAATCCCTTTAATTCGAAATGATGGTGTATGGGTGACATCATAAATAATCTTTTTCCACCGGTTATTTTAAAATATGCCACCTGAAGAATAACCGATAAAGCCTCTATCACAAATATCCCACCTATGATCAGTAAGACAATCTCCTGTTTTATAAGGACTACGATGGTCCCTATAACTCCGCCGAGTGATAATGAGCCGGTATCACCCATAAATATAGAAGCCGGGTGTGCATTAAACCATAAGAACCCCATCCCTGCACCTATCATTGCACCTAAAAAAACAGTAAGCTCCGAACTCTCTCGTATAAAATTTAAATTCAAATATTGCGAGAACTTAAAATGTCCTGTAAGATACGTAAAGACAGAAAGAGCTAAAGCTGTAAAAATAACACATCCTATCGCAAGACCATCAAGACCATCTGTAAGATTCACGGCATTCGAAGAACCTACTATAACAAGAACTACAAAGGGGATATAAAATACTCCAAGATAGACTACAAAATTTTTCAGAAACGGGGCTGTTAAACAATAACCAAACTTCATATCAATAAATCTTTCCGGACTCCATAGATTTAATCCCTTGATAGGATAAATGTATAAATAAGCTGCTACTCCAGTAGCAATAACTATCTGGGCTAAAAATTTATAATGTGCTTTGAGTCCTTTTGAATCAGCATACGTCCATTTAAGATAATCATCAACAAAACCCACAATGCCGAGTAATAGAGAAACAATGAGAACTATCCAGACATAAACATTTGCAAAATTTCCCCAGAGTATCATTGAAAAAAATATAGCACCTAAAATAAGCGCACCACCCATAGTCGGTGTTCCTACTTTGTCAAGATGATGGTCTAATTTTTCTTCACCCCGTTGATGCTGTATCTTCATCTCTTTCAATTTTTTGATAAAATAAGGTCCTACTATAAGACAGAACAAAAACGCTGTAATAGCAGCATACGCAGTCCTGAATGTTATGTATTTAAAAACATTAAATGGTGAAAAATATACAGATAATTTGTAAACTAAATGATAAAACATATTACATCTCCCTACCACCTGACCCTGCTATCCCATCAATTATCTCTTCCATTTTCATACCGCGTGAGCCTTTTACAAGTATATTGTCACCCTCCTTTAATACATTCTTTAAATAATTTATACACTCCTCCTTATCTTTGAAGGCTCTTATTTTGCTTTTATCAAACCCTGATTCTATCGCTCCCTCAATAATAAAGGATGCAAGCCCACCATAAGTAATAAGTAAATCTATCTTTTCTTTATCAATCTCTTTGCCGAGCTCAATATGTAAATCGATGCATTGAGGCCCTAATTCAAGCATATCACCAAGTATAAGAACCCGTCTGCCCTCAAGCGGTATGTCATAAAAAGTTCTCAGGGCAGCTCTCATAGAACGTGGGTTTGCATTATATGAATCATTAATAATCAGATATTGTTTTGCTGCAATGAGCTCCATTCTCATCGGTGATAGCTTAATATTATCTAATGCCTCCTTTATCTGATTATCAGTTATACCAAAGTGTTTTGCTGCTGCTATCGCACTTAAGGCATTATAGACAAAATGATATCCTGCTATTTTCAGATTTATCCTCAATCCATTAACAGTAAATTCAGTTGATTCTTTGCTTAATTTTATATTCTCTCCCCTGAAATTAGCTTCACTGTTGATCCCGAAAGTTATAACTTTACCTTTAAATCCCAAGATCAATGTGTCAAGGAATACATCGTCTGCATTAACAATAATTGTATCTTTCTCAGCCATCATCTCAATCATCTCTTTTTTGCCTCTGGCTACAGTTAAAACATCACCTAAAAATTCAAGATGGCTTTCACCAATATTTGTGACTATACCGACATCGGGATTAAGGATCTCAGTTAATCTTTTTATCTCACCCAGTTGACTCATCCCCATCTCTGCAACAATAAAACCAGTCTCATAGCTGATTCTGAAAAGGGTAAGTGGAACCCCCACTAAATTATTTAGATTTCCAATGGTTTTTGTGATTGGTTCTTTCTGTGATAAAATAGCAGCAAGCATATCTTTTGTTGATGTCTTACCATTAGAGCCAGTAATACCAACTGCCGGTATCTGAAACCCTGCTCGATAAACCCTCGCGAGCTCGCCAAGACCATAAAGAGTATCAAATATCTTGACAACCGTTATATCCTCATGTCTTGCTAACCATTCTGGTACTTCATATTGATTACTTACAAGTAAAGCAGCTGCACCCTTTTTAACAGCATCCTCTATAAAATTATGACCATCAAAGTATTCACCTTTTAATGCAACAAACATCTCATTATATGAAATGGAGCGGCTATCAGTTGAGATATTACTTATTATTTTACTACCACTGCCTTGAACTATTTTAAATTCTTTAGTTAATAATTCTTCAATCTTCTTTTGTTCCATCGGTTTACCTATGTCCTGCCAAAATGTTGCATAACAATCTCTCTGTCGTTAAAAGGTATCCTTTCAGTTCCTATGATTTGATAATCCTCGTGGCCTTTGCCTGCTATAAGAAAAATATCTCCTTTTTTTAATAATTGTAAACCTTTATTAATAGCCTCTCTCCTATCAGTAATTTTAATAACAATATCAGGTTTTGTAAACCCTTTAAATATATCTTCAATAATTTTCTCCGGGTCCTCTGTCCTTGGATTATCACTCGTCACAATTATTATATCACTATACTCTTCTACCTCCTTTGCCATTAATGGCCTCTTGCCCCTGTCTCTATCACCCCCACAACCAAAAAGCGTTATGATACGATTGGGGTTCATAGCCTTGATTGAGGATAAAACCGTTTTCAACCCATCCGGTGTATGAGCATAATCTATTATTACTGAAAATTCTTTTTGTGGTGTCACATTTTGTAACCTGCCTGGCGGCGTTTCAAATTCTAACAGGGCTTTCCTGATAATCTCCTGATTAATACCCATAGTATATGTACAGGAGGCTGCGCATAACAGATTATACACAGCTGGATAACCAAGTAATTCAGTAGAGATATCAATACTATTTTTATCAGGGAAGATGATAGAGAACTCAGTTTTATTTAAACCCAATCGTATATTTTCTGCTTTTACTTCTGAAGATTCAGTCAGGCCATAAGAAAGGATTCCATCTTTTTTTAATCTTCTACCATACTCGTCGTCATTATTCACAACACCGGCGTATCTGTTCTCTGTCTTTACAAGGTCAAATAACCTTTTTTTGGCACTAAAATAATCTTCCATATTCTTGTGAAAATCAAGATGGTCTCTGGATAAATTTGTAAACACAACTTTATCAAATCTGACAGATTCAACGCGCATAAGAGCAAGTGAATGGGATGAAACCTCAACCACCACTGATTGATAACCATTGTCTCTGAATATCTTAAAATATCTCTGTAATTCTATTGCATCTGGTGTTGTAAGAAAAGGTTTTTTGCAACCAGAAGGAAGATAATAACCGATGGTCCCAAGTAACCCGGTTCGCACTCCTGAAGTCTGTAGGATCTTCTGGAGTGCGAAGGCTGTGGTTGTTTTACCATTTGTTCCTGTGATGCCTGCTACTTTTAAATGCTTTGTCGGTTCTTCGAAGAATCGTGCTGCAATAACTGGTAGTATGCTGCGTGTGTTTGCTGTGAGTATTTGTGTGATGTTTTCTGCGACGTCTACTTTTTTTTCAACAATTAGAGCTTTTGCACCCTGTTGCACCGCGTCACCGGCAAACCGGTGGCCATCGGCTTTCTCTCCCTGAATACAGATAAAGAGCGCACCAGGTGTTATAGCCCTTGAATCATTTGTTACTTCGTTTATTAGTGTGTTAACCGGGTCACCTGATAAGACCTTGTATTCTATACCTTCTAAAAGTTCGTTTAACCGCTTCACAACTTTCAACCCAAGCCCTGTTCCCTATTTTTTTGCAAGCTTCTCTGGAACCTCACTTATATCTTCATATATTTGCATTAGATGTATGTTTTTTCTATCCGGAAGCACCATCCCCAATTTCTCACGCGCTATTTTCTCAATCCTTACAGGGTCAGTCACAGCCGAATATTTTATCATCAATTTCCTGTTCTCCTCAAGTAATTCATCTCTCTTTAATTCTAATTGACCTTTTTTGAATCTTACTTTCAATGTGTAATTCTTTATAAAAACAATTGTAAAAAGCACAATCGCAATAGCAGCTAATATCCTGATATATTTAACCAAAAAACGTATCTGCGTTCTTTGATTATGCGTGAGAGTCTCAAGATTAAGTATTCTCTCTGGTTTGAAAATATCTGTTCTTGAACTCAAATTCAATCCACCTCATACCGTCCCTCCAGCAGCTTTTTCTATAGCCCTTAATTTCGCTGACCTTGCCCTGGGATTAATTACGATTTCATCCTTTGCAGGTACCACCACTTTTTTTGTAAGAGAAAATATTTCTTTCTTTTTCTCTTTTATAAACTCTTTTACAACTCTGTCCTCTAACGAATGATAAGAAATGACGACGAGCCTTCCATTCTTTTTTAAGAGTCTAAAAGCTTCGGCTAAACCCTTTTTAAGATTCTCTATCTCGTTATTCAGATAAATTCTTATAGCCTGAAAGATGCGACTCGAAGGATGCTTTTTTAACCTGCGGCCATAAATTCCATAGCAACTCAAGATAATCCTGTTTAACTCGCCGGTTGTTTCAACTCTCTTTACATTTTTTCGAAAATCAATAACTTTTTTAGCTATCCTTTTTGAAAATCGCTCCTCTCCAAATTCAGTAAAGACAAAGACCAGTTCATCAAACGAGGCTTGATTCAGAAAATCTTTTGCGCTTCGACCAACTTTGCTCATTCTCATATCGAGGTCGCTATCTTTACGATATGAAAATCCTCTCTCCGGGTCTTCGATCTGCATAGAAGAGATACCGAGATCAAAAAGAAAACCATTAACAGATTTAATACCAAGCTCATCAAGTAAATCGTTCACCCGTGTATAGTTCCATTGGTGCAGAGATACTGATTCTTTATATTTTGAAAGAACACGATTAGCTATCAAAATAGCGTCAGGGTCCCAATCAAGACCAATAACCTTTCCTCTAAACCCTGATTCTAATATTGCTTTAGTATGCCCACCTGCACCGAGGGTAGAATCTACAATTATACCTTCGGCATTATATACTAAAAACTTTACCACCTCATCCTTCATAACCGGGATGTGGTGTTCGTTTGCTAAACTCATCTCACTTTATACTGTATAGTCATTCTTGCCGAGGGCTTCAGCGGCTGAGACAGCTTTTTTCTCACTTAATTCCATTTCTTTTTCCCATTCATCTTTTGCCCAGACCTCTACCCTGTTTAAGATACCTGCGATGACTATAACTTTTTTAATGTTTGCAAATTCTTTATATTTTTTTGGTATAAGGATTCTATTTTGTGAATCTATTTTTAAGATTTCTGAATTAGCGGCAAAATATCTTCTGAGTAATCTTGCATCTTTTAGCATTTCTCCGTATTTATTTATTAAGTTTTCGAGGAAGTTTTCCCATTGGTTTTTGGGGAAGATATATAAACATTTTTCGAGTCCTTTGGTAAGCATCATTTTCTTACCTAATTGTCTTCTGTATTTAGCTGGTAGTATGATTCTATTTTTATCATCTATGGTTTGTTCGTTCTCTCCGGCAAAAAAAATCTTTTCTTCCACTTTGCTCCACTTACCTCCACTTTTCGGAATATTGCATTTTTTCCCCTTCTCTGTCAAATATTTTTTTAATTTTTTTTTATTTTTTTTACTTATTCAGACGTTAGCCCCAACTGGTAGCTAACACTTATCCATACCGAATATTATGACGCTCTAACTCTTTTTTGTATTCTCTGGCTATTTTTTTTTATTTCAGATATATTTTTAACCATTTAAAAGTCCTTTGCGTTTCTTCAAAATCTTACTAAATATATCCAAAACATACTATTTTATATAGTATGTCTCTGTCGATAAATTTTAAGTCTCGGCGTATATCGATAATAACCTGGACTCTTAAAATAAAAAATCAAAGATTTTAGCAAAGACCTTCTCGAATATGTTTCTTTTGGATGGATCCTTGGCAAACGATATGCCGCCTGAATAAACTATGTTGGCATCAGCTATCCTTGTTGAGGCTACAGTATTATCTTTGGCTATGTCTTCAGGTCGTATAATACCTGTTATTGTCAACTCCTGCAGCTCACTGTTGATTTTTATGTTTTTCTTCCCTTCGATAGCGATATTACCATTTGGATAAATCTTTGTAATCTTAGCTGTTATAGTAGCTCTTAACATTGAATTACGCTGAGACTGATGGTCTTTTTTGTATTCATCATCGAATAAAAGACCGAGTATAGGGAGTGAAGCTAAGACATTAGTCGCTTTAGTGGTTGTTGTGGTAGTTGTCGTTGCAGCTGTAGTAGCTGTTGAACTTGGTTTGACATCGAGTTTTACCTCTTTATCAAATTCATCATTAGATTTATGCTGAGCATCAGCACGCTCAGTAACAATTATCGTGATAACATCACCCACATTTCTTTCTTTTAATTCAGTAAATAGCGAACCGCGTGGCTCCCATAAAGATACCCCATAACAGATTTGAGAATATAAAAATATAAATCCAATTAATGTTATAACTCTTTTCATAAATTACCTCCAACACTAACTCTATTACAATCAGTTACGAC
>JBFMHD010000106.1:0-9472 GCA_040752395.1 Candidatus Hydrogenedentota bacterium | reverse complement strand
TCTCAGGTTGAATGACCATTTTGGTTCTCCTTCGAAAAACATTGTAACTATAATAATATCAAGTAGAAGCAAGAGGCAAGAAGCAAGATAACGGAAAAAGTGAGAAGTATCAGGACGGGCTACAGGCTACAGGCTACGGACTACAGCCGGCTGGAGCCAAAAGCCCGGAGCCTGCTGAAAAGTCTTGAGTCTTGAGTCTCGAGTCCTGTTTTGACTCACGACTTGCGACCCACGACTCTTTTCATATCATCTTTAGTTTTTCATACGTTGTGTAGAGCGCAAAAACGCAATAACGCAATAACCCAAGAACCCAAGAACGCAATAGTGTAGAGCGCAAACCGCGCTCATGACTACTCCTCCGAACTTTAACTGAGTGGTTATATATAGAGCGCCAAAGCGCTATAAAGCAACAGGTATGCCCAATTTAATTTTAATATTAGCAGGTATATTTTTATATATTCTTTGTCAAAATGGCAAATTAGTAGATAATAATATTCTTAATTGTCAAAATTGCATTTACTATCAGGGTATCCTTTTGGTATTTTGTGAGGAATCTCTTTTTGCCTATAATTGTTTTATAAGTTCAGACAAAATAACTCCTGACTTACCATAAATAGAGATATCAGTATAAGCTGAGATAAGTGTTGGTTCTAAATTTATTTCAACTAAAAAAGCGCCCTTTTCTTTTGCCATAAGAGGAAACGATGCAGCCGGCTGAACAACACCTGAAGTACCTATACTAAAAAATATATTACAATTGTTAATATATTTAAAAGATTTATCTAAAGCATCCTCAGGTAAATTTTCACCGAACCATACTACATCAGGTCTAATCCAATCGCCGCATTTCTCACATCTTATGGGTAATTCGCTTTTTGGATTATCCATAAAAATACAATTATTAAAACATCTATATCGTGTAATATTACCATGTATCTCAACCAATTTTTTATTACCCGCCTCTTTATGCAAACCATCAACATTCTGTGTAACAAGTAAAAAATCTTTACTAAGTTTTTCTAATGTAGCGATAGCATAATGACCTGGGTTCGGTTTTACTTTTTGTATTAAATCTCTACGATATTTATACCATTTCCATACGAGTTCAGGATTTCTTCTAAATGCCTGTGGGGTAGCTAATTCTTGAGGATTAAATTTTTCCCATAATCCTGACATCGCATCTCTAAAAGTAGGGACTCCGCTCTCGGCTGAGATTCCTGCTCCGGTAAGAACAACCACTACTTTAGCTTCTATAAACTTTTCTTTTATCTTTTGAAATTTTTCCTGCATAATTTTAATGTTTCACAAAACAATATAATATATTTATATAATCTTTAGCTTTCAATATATCAGATTTTTCATTATAGATTCTTGCAATTTTAGATAAAGCATCTCTATCAAAAAACCGAATTTCTATAGATTTTTTTAAAAATTCTAAAGCCTCATCCAATCTGTTCAATTTATATAAACTTAGCCCATAAAAGAGATATAAAAAAGGATCGTCATCCCGGCTATTTAAAATTTTTTTCAAAGTCTCATTAGTTTCAATATAATTTTTACTCTCATATAATTCTATGGCTCTATTTAACATAATATAGTAATCAGACGAAAAATTCTGTAATATTTGGGCTTTATCTTCTTTCTTATCAGAATGAAGATAAATATATTGAGCTACGTATTTTTGCGTTGAATTCTTAAGCCATTTATTTAAAAATATCCTTTTATTTTTCTCTATAATTTTTATAAATCTATCACTCATCCCTCCATACGACGAATGACCAAGATGTTCAACATAAACATCGTTTGCTATTTTAACTTTATATCCTTTTAATAACGCGCGTAATATGTAGTCATCATCCTCAAAATTTCCACCGATAAAACTTGTGTCAAATTCAGACACGTCCTCAAATATCTCGTTAGCACCAAAGATTGCAAACCCCGTGATTCGCTCAACTTCATAAGCGATACTTTTTTGTCTTGTAAAAAATTCAGCTATAAATTTTTTTCTATTAGCATATACATTTATAATCTGTCTTGAGCCTGTATAATTTGTTACAGGCCCAAATAATGACCCCTTGTCGTTTTGAACATAATTTAATAACCTTGACACTGACTCTTTATCAAATTCAGTATCACTGTTAACTATGCCGCACCAATCCCCCTCTATCATCCGCAGTCCTTGATTCACGGCTCTTGCAAACCCGATGTTTTCCTTATTATAGATTACATTTATATTATTAAACTCTGACTGAAGCTGTTGTAATAAAGTTATAGTAAGATCATCTGAAGCATTATCAATAATATTTATCATAACGCAAGAAGGGAAACTATTGATAATTGATAATACGCATTTTCTCACTAAATTATGTTTGTTATAAACAGGAATGATAATCGTCCCTGGCATTAATACATCTCGTATTCTGTGACTTTTGCTGATGGACTGAAAAATATTTTACCATAAGTATCTTTTCTTGTTTTCCTCAGTGATAAATCTTTATAAAAGAAACCCAGTCTTGGCAAAAATGCCTTGCCCCTTTTCTTAACCTCATCTTCAACCAGCAATCTAATCATCTCAAGAGTTATATCAATAGCCTGATAAGCCTCTTTTAAACCTATTTTAGCTTCTTCAAAAATTCTATCAGCTATCTCATCTCTGTAATCTCTATTTCCCATTGGTTTTAGCCTCTTGTTCTTTGGGTTTAGATTCTTCTGTTTTTACTTCTTCTACATAATTCAATCTCAACATAGTAAGTGTATCTCTTAAAAATTTTTCCTCATCATTATCAAGATTACCTTTTGTTTTAGCCTCAAACATTTCAAGTAAATCTATAGTAGATTTTGCTCCAGGCAAATCCTTCTCAGTTTTACCTGTGATCGGGTTAACAGTTTTACCCATCTGCATAAACGCAGCATTCATCATACTATACACAAACTCTAAAAATTTTTTCTTGGCATCATTTTTTTCCATACGATAACCTCCTGGTGTTTACATTTCTCTCAATAAGGCAGTGCTCAATCCGTCCTGCTTATATATTCTAATAACATCTTTTTATCTCTGCTATCCATATTTAATATTTTAAATGCCATAAATACTTTCTTTGGGTCGTTTTCAATATTGCTGCTTCGGATGATTTCGCATTTTACAGGAAGAATATCAACTGCTTTTAAGTCAAATTCAACCTCGCCCTCCATTCCTTCAAAAGCCCGACGCGCTATTCTTTTACCCTCTGTCGGCTCTACCACACCAGCAAACCCTTGCGGATTTACACCCGTGGCTTCACCTCTTAAAAATTCCTCTCCCTGAAGAAAAAATATAAATTTTACCGGCTTTTTTAACCTTTTATATTGCCGACGTTCCATTAATACCTCGAGGTACTGATATAACCCCTCAAGTTATAGCGGTAAAGAAATAAGAAGTAAGAAGTATCAGAAAACAATGTAGTGGCAGACCTATGTGTCTGGCCAAAGCAAGATGCAAGATAACGGAAAACCGTTAAAATATAAAACCTAATTTTAAGTCTTCATCGATCCTACGAACACTGCCACCAGAACCAGCAGTCTTATAAATCGTATACATTCCCTGCGGTAAGTCAATAATCCCTGCTTTTGTGGTCTTCTCGAAAAACCTGGAATGACCATATACAACACCTATAATTAATTCAGCCTCTTTATTCAAAAAAGCTTCCACACAAAATGTTGCAGAATTTGTCTTTAATACTCCAAAAGATAACACCACCTCGACGTCTAAAGAACTTCCGAAAGGAGGTATTTTCGTTTTAATTCTTCCTTTATCTAATTTTATTATTAACTCACATTTTCTTGATAACCCTTCTCCAGCTTTTGATATTTTTTCTAAAGCAAACTCAGCAGGTCCCTCAACCCTGTATCTACCACTGAAAATCTCGAATTCTATCTCTCCATCATCAATAATACTCACTTTATCTCCCTGACTTAATTTGTCCAAAATATCCGGTTTATTATTAAATGTTATTTTACCCTGGATATTCGAGATAATTGCCCCGGGGAATTCAAAAAATTTCCCACCAAGATCCTCTCCGCTTAGCCTGCGTTTCATCGCTTCAGTCTCATAACCCTGAAATCCTCGCTTAATTAAATCATCCACTAAAACCTTGGCCTCCTTAAATCTCTCAAGCTCAAGATAATATCTTATCAGTTCCATTCTATATTTATTATTTTTAGGGTTCTCTGATATAGCCTCAAGTAAAATATCCTCACACTTTATAAAATTACCCTCCTCCTTCAATTCTATATATTTATCAACAGCATCCGGAGGAGGCGACACATTGACATTCGGCTCCACTATCGGCTCTTTTACAATTTTTGTTTCGGTTTCAGGTATGTCTATAATATAATCAAAATATTTTGTCTCTACCACTGGCTCTTTTGCGATTTTGGGTTCAACTTCAGCTATCTGTACTTTTTCCACTTTTCTTCCAAGATAAAAAGATAAAAATGCTATACAACAAACTAAAATTAAGATAAAAATCAAACAAGAAATAATGCCATATAAAATAACGCGTTTATTTGACTCTTTTTTTTCTCTACTAAGACTCGGAGGTAAACTCTCTAAAGTTTTTTCCTTTTTCTTTAATGCTTCGTAAATAATACTCATAATTTAACCTTTTCACTAAATACTCTATATAAAAGCATAGCTGTCTGGTTTCCATAAATCCCGTCTGATATTAATCCATAATCAGCTTGAAAATTTTTTACCACTATCTCAAAATTACTATCAAAGGTATCACTATAATCTGCGACCTTATACCCCAGTTTTTCAAGCCTCTTTTTAAGTTCTGTAACTCTGTAGTTTTTCATTCCTGCTCTTAAAATAGGTTTTAAATACTTGTCATCCTCTTTATAAACAATAATTGCTCTGCCGTTAAAGATTCTATCAATATCAGCTGAAAACACATCTATAACATTCTCAGCCGAAAATACTACTGTATATCTATCTTTTGAAAACTTTAATATCGGCAGAAATACCATCTCATCTGTCTTATGAATACTGATTCTGATAAATGCAGGTAAACCTATATTTTTAATAGTTCCTAAATTGCCAACATAAAAATAGGCTTTGTATCCGTTTTTTTCAAGAGCTGTAAAAAGTAAATCAGACATCCCTCTGAAACTCTCTCGTGGTAATAAAACTTCCTTCGCTCCATTCTCTATTAAAAATTTTTCGAAAGCCGCTATCTCATTAATATCAGCAGGTAAAATAAATTCATTTTTTTCTATCCTCTTTAACCCTGATTCAAGTAATTGCTGATTTAACTTATATTGAGGCTGAAAGTTCACTCTGAATTTATACATAATAAGCTCAGTATTAGAAAACAAGAATAGCACAATAGATATGCCTAACCCAAGCCCTGTACCAACGGTGATGTATTTAATAATTCTTATAATTTCGGGTATAATTTTCTTTTGTAAAACAGGGAACCTATACCCCTCAAGCTCTTTTATACCGAGTTTAACAATAACAGTGTCAATTTCATGCACCTCTTTTACATAAGCAACAAGAAGACATTTATCACACAAACTATTTATCAATCTCGGTATGCCTCTTGAATACCTATAAATCATCCCAACTGACTTATCAGCAAAAGTAATTGAGCCTGTATCGCCTGCAACTGAAAGCCTATGTTGTATATATCTTTTAACCTCATCTTTGTTTAATGGTTTGAGATGATAGGATACTGTTATTCTCTGTCGTAGCTGTCTCAACTCTTCCTTCTGAAGATTATACATAAGTTCAGGCTGACCAACAAGAACAATCTGCAATAGTTTCTCTTTCTCTGTTTCAAGATTCGAGAGGAGTCTTATCTGTTCAAGTAGTTTAGAAGACAAATCCTGGGCTTCATCGATTATAAGCACAGTGGTTTTGCCACCTGTGGCTTCTTTTAAAAGATACTCGTTCAAAGAATCAACAATGTCTTTCACAGTCTCCCCTTTTTTCTCTATCTCTAAATCATCAAGAATAGCTTTTAATAATTCTATCTCACTCATCATAGGATTAAAAATAAGAGCAACATTGATTGTGGGATCAAGCTGATTTAAAATAGCTCGGCAAATCGTGGTCTTTCCTGTCCCTACCTCACCTGTTATAACTATAAACCCTTTTTTCTGCTCTATCCCGTATTTTAAAGCAGCAAAGGCTTCCCTGTGATGTGATGAATAAAAAAGATATTTAGTATCTGGCGTCATTGAAAACGGGTTCTCAGTAAACCCATAAAAATTTTCATACATAGTTTTTATCTCCCTTTAGTAATGCTATAACCGGAGAACGCAAACTTAACTGACCAGGGGCTGTAGCTTTAGCTATAGCACAATAAACAAATTTACTACCTAATAATGGGAAAAAAACACGTGTCATCTCATATTCCTTACCCATCGCTATTATAACCATATCCCTGTTTGATTTCAATATTTTAACAAGTTTTATTATATCAGTCATATTTGATGGTCTTACAGCTATCTTTTTTATATCACTCTTTATCTTCTTCATCTTTTCAATAACTCTATTTAAATTTCGTGGTAAACATTTAAAGTTATGATAACTTAAAATGAGTCTTTTTTTCTCTTTTCGTATTCTATCAATAATGCTCTCCATTACTTTTATTGATGAAATCTCGATATCAACATAATCTGCAAACTCTAATCCCTCATTATATAATTGTACCAGCAAATTATCATCCAGCCCCTTTCCCTGTATCCCTGATTCAATTTTGCTTCTTACTGTTAATATAATTCCGATCTTTATTTTATTTTTAATATTTTTTAGTATATATTTTAAATTCTTATAGTTTTTAAGAAGGTCAACCCGGACTTCCACTAAATCTGCTCCATACCTTTTTGCTAATTTAGCTTTAAAAACCGGTCTATCAGCCTCTATACAACCAACAATCTTAAAATCTCTCATATTTTTATTTCTCTTTCCTTGAGTAGCTGTTGCAATTTCTGCATATCTTGCCAGGTAGGCCTCTTATAAACCTCGTTTCTTAATAAAGCTGCAGGGTGAAATGAAACAATCACAGGTATACCTCTATAGTTAAATATTTCACCGTGAATTTTAGTGATCCCCTCCTTGACCCCTGTTAAAGTTTTAATAGCATAGTTCCCAAGCGCTAAAATTATTGCGGGTTTTATTCTGTCTATCTGCCATTGCAGATATTTGTTGCAGGCTTCTATTTCTTCTGTAAAAGGTTCTCTATTATTAGGTGGTCTGCATTTAATAATATTGGTTATGTAAATATTTTCTCTTTTAATCCCGATACTGTTTAATATTTTAGTTAAGAGTTCACCAGCAGCCCCTACAAATGGTACCCCCTGTAAATCTTCCTGCTCCCCGGGTGCTTCGCCAACTATTAAAAGTTTCGAATTTCTGCTACCTGCTCCAGGAACAACATTATTTCTCTTTTTATATAAAGAACAATCTCTACACTCTTTTATCTTTTTTTCAAATTCATTCCAGAGCTCCTCGTTTTTTTCCGCGATCTTATGATAATCAATCTTTATATCAGCCTCTGCACATCTAAATTTTAAATACTCGATAAAATCATCCATTATTTCCTGATATCTTCTATTTAAAACATTCTGCATATAATCCCCGGCCGATATCTCTTGCTGTGAGACTATGGGCTCATACTTTTGTTAATAATCATCTCGACCAGATGTCGAGCTATCTCTTTTTTAGGTAAAGAATCTAATTCTTTAAGTATATTAGCATTGGTATCATAAATTATCGCATCATTTATCTCTTCACCAGGACCTTTACCCTTAACTCCAACAGGGTTGACAACAAGTAAATCCACCGGTTTATTCTTTAATTTTTGATGTGGGCTCTCCTTCAAATTAGAAGTAGCTGAAAAACCGACTATAAACTTTTTCTTAAAATAATTCTTTGACACCCACTCCAGAATATCAGGATTTTTGATAAGTTTGATATCAATGCTATCTTTTTTAGGTAATTTTATCTTTTCTTTTATTTCGGGTCTATAATCACTAACAGCAGCTGCTGCTACAAAACAATCATTATTTGCGATTCTCTTTTTAACTTGATTAAACATCTCAATAGCAGAACTAATTTTAGTAACCAAACAAACCGATGGATAACTGATTTTTACAGGACCTGAAATAATCTCAACAAGCGCACCTTCTCTAATTAATTCTTCAGCTATGAATTTACCCATAAACCCACTTGATAAATTCGATATATACCTCATCGAGTCGATAAATTCTATGGTTGGTCCGGATGTTAACAAAACTTTTTTATTTTTTAATCTACCCTGTATTCTGCCCCTCTCTTCCTCGATATAATAAAATATATCTTCTGGCTCAACCATCCTGCCTTTGCCAAAATCTCCGCACGCACTCCAGCCCTCCACCGGACCTATAACTTTATAACCATATCTTTCAATCTGTTCCAGATTCCTCCTTGTTGCTTTATGATTATACATTGCCGGGTTCATTGCAGGAACTACTATTACTTTTTTCTTGAAAGATAAAATCACGGATAATAATAGCTCATCAGCAGCACCACTAGCCATCTTAGATATAAAATCAGCTGTTGCAGGCGCTACAACAATTAAATCGCATTCTCTGGCAATAGCTATATGTTCTGGATTATAATTCTCAACTAATTCAAACTGGTTGAAATAGACTCTGTTGTCACAAATTGATTGCAAGGAAAGAGGGGTTATAAAATTAAGACTGTCTTTTGTAAGAATTGGGATTATTTTATAATCATTCTTTCTTAGTAATGAAGCAAAATATAAGATTTTGTATGCAGATATACCTGCAGTTATTCCTAAACCTACGGTAAAATGACTCATTGTTTACTTTTGGATTTCTTCCCCTCTTTTATAGTGACTTTCTTGTTAAGTATCTCCTCAAGTGCAATAGTGGTTGGCTTTATGTTTTTAGTAAATAACAGTGGTGGTGCACCGTTTGTAATCATTTTAGCCCTTCTTGCAGCAACAAGACATAATTTATATTTATTAGGGATTTTATCCTGCAAATTTTCAAGAGTCGCTCGCATCTCAGTAATACCTCCTCTGAAAAACATTCTAACTCTAATAATATCAAGTAGAAGCAAGAAGCAAGATAACGGAAGAAGTGAGAGGTGTCAGGACAGGCTACAGGCTACGGACTACAGCCGGCTGGAGCCAAAAGCCCGGAACCTGCTGAAAAGTCTTGAGTCTTGAGTCCTGTTTTGACTCACGACTTGCGACTTGTGACTCACGACTCTTTTTATATCATCTTTAGTTTTTCATATATTGTGTAGAGCGCAAAAACCCAATAACCCAATAACCCAATAACCCAAGAACACAATAGTGTAGAGCGCAAACCGCGCTCATGAGTACTCCTTCTTTTAGAAACTTTTGTTAAAGTAGAGTCCCTTCGCTCTTACAGGGTTATGTTGTCCCTGTCGTCTTCGCTACTATGAACTCATCCG
>JBFMHD010000105.1:0-9475 GCA_040752395.1 Candidatus Hydrogenedentota bacterium | reverse complement strand
CTTCTCACTTCTTACTTCGTGAAATTATTAGAGTTACAGCGTTCTTCGAAGGAGTCAACATGAGCGCTTTTGCGCTCTACACAACGTATGAAAAACTAGATGTTTGTTTATCTTGCTTCTTGCTTCTTGCTTCTACTTGATATTATTATAGTTACAATGTTTTTCAGAGGAGGTATCTATATGCTCGGTAAGTATATAAGACTTGAAAGAATAATTAATAGAGAGACAAAAAAGACCGTAATCGTACCTATGGACCACGGTGTAACAATAGGCCCTATCAGTGGTATAGAAAATATGCGGGATATGGTGAACGAAATTGCTGAGGGCGGCGCAAACGCAGTGCTCGGACATCTCGGTCTGCCTATCCACGGCCATAGAAAACACGGCAAAGATATCGGTCTCATACTCCATTTATCAGGAAGTACTATATGGAGCCCTGACCCAAATGCTAAAGTGCTTGTTAATACTGTGGAAAATGCAATAAAATTCGGGGCTGATGGGGTCAGCGTCCATATTAATATCGGTGCTCTTAATGAAGATGAAATGTTAAAAGATTTGGGTGAGGTATCTGTTAAATGTTATGAATGGGGGATACCTCTCCTTGCAATGATGTATACTCGTGGTAAAAAGTTTAAATCTGAAACAGACCCTGAAGGTATAAAACACGCTGCACGAATCGCTGCTGAACTCGGAGCTGATATTGTTAAAGTCTCTTATACAGGCTCTATTAAAACTTTCGAAAAAGTCGTATCAAGCTGCCCTATACCGGTTGTTATCGCTGGCGGCGAAAAAATAAAAGATGAAAAACTTATATTCTCTATAATAAAAGATTCTATCACCGCAGGCGGCAAAGGTGTCGCTGTCGGACGTAATGCCTTTGGACATGAATCCCCAAGAAAAATGGTTCGCGCTATATGTACAATTGTTCACGAAAATGCCTCTGTTAATGAAGCTATGAAAATATTAAAAGGATAAATTATGAAGACTGTCTGGGTCGATGTAAGACCATATAATAAAAAAATTGCTACAACAGCTCTTGAATCAGGTGCTGACGCCATTATTGTTGATAAAGGCTACACGAAAAAAATTAAGGAACTCGGAAGAATTAATACAATCGCTCCTGATGGCGATATTATTCTCGGTAAAAATGTGGTTGAAGTCAAAATAACTGACAAAAAAGATGAAATAAAAGCAGCTTTGTTAGGAAAAAATAAAACCGTTATAGTTGAAACTTCTGACTGGATGATTATACCTCTTGAAAACCTTATCGCCCAGTCCGATAAAATATTCGCTGTTGTTAAAAATCTCTCCGAACTTGAAGTGGCTCTGGGTATACTTGAGAAGGGCGTAAGCGGTGTCGTTCTTAAAAATTTTAAAATCCAGGATATAACTAAAGCAATACAAAAGGTTAAATACCCAAAAACAAAAATCCAACTCCAAAAATTTATTATCGATAAAGTCGATGCCGCAGGTATGGGCGATAGAGTTTGCGTTGATACCTGTACTCGAATGAACCCCGGCGAGGGAATGCTCGTCGGTAATACTTCTATGGGCCTCTTCTTTGTCCATTCTGAAACAGAGGTAAACCCATACGTAGAACCAAGACCTTTTAGAGTTAATGCAGGCGGTATACACGCATACGTCCTATCCCCTGAAAATAAAACTAATTATCTCTCTGAACTTAAATCAGGTGATAAGGTGTTAATTGTTAATTATAAAGGCGAAACACAAATTGGTATCGTGGGAAGAGTTAAAATTGAACGAAGACCAATGTTATATATCCAAGCACACACTGAAAATACTATTGAAAGATTCTCTATAATCCTCCAAAACGCTGAAACTATAAGACTTGTAAACACCCACGGTAAACCTTTATCAGTCGTATCACTTAAAAAAGGTGATGCTGTCCTTGGCTATCTATTAAAATCGGCCAGACATTTCGGTCTATCAGTTGAAGAAACTATCCTCGAAAAATAATAGCATTCCAAACAAACGTTATCTTGAGCCGAAGAAATTACCAATAATAGCAGTAATCGGTTTTAGTCTCCTGTTCGTAGTATCAACACCAACTCCAAAGTTTTCAAGTGCAGTTGCTCCAAGTAAATATAATGACCCCAGAGAAGCAAAAATAAAATGTCTCCTTTTATTTCTTTCCTCCGCCTAACTGAAGAATTACTTTCTCTGTATTATTAATTAATTCCTCTAATCGTTTTGTATTACTTCCATTAGGATCATACTCTTTTGCTAATCTAAAGTCTTCTTTTGCTTTATCTAAATCCCCTTTAGTTATGTTTATAATCCCTAATAAAGCATAAATTCTACCATCCTTCCCATTTATCTTTATAGCCTTTTCACATAATTCTTCAGCTCTGTTAACATTCCCCAGGTTAAATTCAACACCTGCAAGCCGCCAAAGATTATTAATATTATCTGGATAAAACTCATATACTATATTAAAATATCTTTTTGCGGTTGCAATATCATTCTTAAATAAATAATTCATTCCCATCCCATAATTCGCATCGTAATTGTCTTTATCAAGTTCGATTACTTTATTATAACACTCAATAGATTTATCATACTCTTTATTATTAAAATAAGCACTCCCAAGCTTTAGCCACGCATTTTTATAATCTTTTTTTGTATTTACTACCTTTTCAAACTTGATTATAGCATCCTCTAATTCCCCGCTCTGTAGTAAATTAACAGCTTCATTATAAATAGCTCTTACCTCAGAACCTCTCTCAACCTCTCTTATCTCTTTTGGATTAATATTTGTAAACTTATAGCAAAAACCAACACATATTAAAATTACAATGATTTCTAAATATTTCTTTTTTTTGTAATATCCAAAAACTTTGTCTATACATATACCCGCACATAGAAAAAACACAGGTACTATCGGTAATCTATATCTGTCAGTTACAAAAAATAAAATAACCGACAGAGAATAAAAAAATAAATATATCAATATAACATAATCACAACTTTTACGGGATAGACCTAAAAAAATAATGCCGGGTAAACCTATCGATAAAACAAGTCCAAAGTTTAAAAATTTATATATCTCACTTAAAATATATGAATTACGTATGAATTCTATAGTATCGAGATTTTGAGGTATTTCATAATTTAAAAGAAAATACCTTGCCTTTTTTAATGTGAGTTTTAAAAATTTTTCTCTATTCTCAATTATCCATTTAAGCGCTGCTTTGCCAGGCTCTCTCGAGGTAAAAGATGGATACGTATACCATCCTGTAGCCTCAGGATTATTCCCTATGTATAAATTTATGCCCGCATTCGTGGTAACTAAAACAAATCTTTTTTCAACAATATAGTTATGTATCGTTGCTGGCGAAATTATTAAAAAAGTAAATGTAAAATATAATAAAATATTAAATATTGATCTCTTATAGCTTTTATCACTGCTTAAAAATATAAATAAACAAAAAAAAGGTAATACTATAAGCAAATTACCCCGAGTCAAAATACTTAAACCAGAAAATAAACCAGCTAATATAAGATGACACTTTTTATATTGACTAAAATATTTAATTAAAAAATATATAACACAGACATTTAAAAATAAAGCTAAACTGTCTGTTAATTGAATAGATTCAAAAATAAAAAAAAATGGATAAAACATATATCCAAAAGATACAAATAAAGCTATCTTTTCTTGTACAAAATATTTCATAATATTGAAAATCAATATACCCGAGATAATCCCTGATAAATATTGAAGAACTTGTATGTAAATAATTTTATATCCAATCAATTTAAAAATTAACGCCATAAGATATGGATAAAGAGGCCCCATATAAAAGGCACTATTCTGAAACAACTTGCCATTCATTATTTCAAGCGCCCAGTTGTTATATGTCTCCATATCAGTACCTTCAGAAGGATAGGTAAGTGATGCGTAATTTTCAGTAGTAAAATAAAATATCAATCTTGCACCGATGCCAACTATCACTAACCAGATATAATTGTTAAATTTCATATTGTTTAATTCTACTCATTTATTTTTTTATTGTCAAAATCTTACTCCTTGCCTCGGGCGACCACAATGTGCTCCTATTTTTTTCGTTCTCTCACTTTTAACTTTTTACTTGTTATCCACTATAATTGATAGGTTACATGATATTTATGCTCGTGGATGGTACTGCCTGTGTACAGAAATAAGTCGCGAAGTGTCTGTATGTGTATAAATTTGAGTTGTGCTGATATCAGAGTGACCCAATAATTCCTGCACACTCCTTAAATCAGCACCATTTGATAAGAGATGCGTTGCAAAAGTATGTCTCAGGGTGTGAGGCGTGATATCACTTTTCCCGCTCATTCTTGCATATCGTTTCAATATTTTCCAGAACCCCTGTCGCGTTAATACCTTCCCACTTTTATTAAGAAAAAGTTTGTCCTCATTATTTTCGGGTTTTAACTCTCTTCTACCTTTCTGTAAATATATTTTTACCGCTTCAAGTGCTTCACTCCCTATCGGTACTATTCTCTCTTTCTCACCTTTGCCTTTTACTCTAACATAACCTTCATTAAGGTCTAAATCTATTATTCTTATATTAATTATCTCAGAAACTCGCATTCCTGTAGCATATAAAAGCTCTAACATAGCTTTGTCTCGCATCCCGAATATGTCTCTATTATCAGGTAGTTTTAAAAGTTTTTCCATCTCATCATCGGTTAAAAACGTCGGTAACGGCTTCTCTATCCTCGGTGATTCTAAATCTTCTGCGGGATTTAATTGAATTTTATCCTCTCTATATAAGAAATTAAAAAAATTCCTTATTGTAACAGTATGACGTGCCACACTCCGTAAGGATAAGTCCCTCCACTCTTTCAAATATAAAAAATATTGGAGTAAATCTCTTCTCTGAACCTCTTTATCAAGTTTGTTTTTCTTTTCTAAATATTCATAAAACTGTTTTAAATCTGTTCTATAAGCTGAAAGTGTATTTTCAGTTAATCCAGCCTCAACTCTTAACAAAATAATAAACTCTTCAATCCATTCTGATTTCATCATTATCTAACCCCTTTATTTTTCTTGATAATTACCTAGGTTGTTTATCGGTATTATTTTAAAAGTTCTTTAGCCCACTAGTCCGCCACATTGACTCTGTAACATCAATAAATACTATTTTCTTGCACTCGTTCAATATTTTTAAAACTAAATCCCGTGTGATAATATAAAACCCTTGTCCTGGTTAATCTCTTCTTTAAATTATATAAATCTTCTGGAAAAGTATGAACACTGTGTCTCGACGGTTTATCAACCTCATGAAATAAAATATCAGTATCAAGAAACCATCTGTAACTAATAGCCACATCTCCTAAATCTTCTGATATATCCTCTCTGTATTTAGTATCCCCTGAGATACCTATACATTTCTTTTTATCATAAAATTTGAAACCCAGTGTACCACTCGGTAAACAATGATGACTCCATCTCGTCTTTAATACCACACCACCCCTTAATACAATATCTCCTTTATAAGGAGATATATCAAAGAATTCTGTAGATCTCTCTATCAGACCTCTTGAATAATCAAATTGTTGAAGTAATACAGCCCAGATACTCTCTGCTGTATAAACCTTTAATCTTTTATTCTCACTAATGTATTGATACAATATAAGCGGAAAACCTGCTATATGATCCTCATGATTATGGGAGATTATTATTCCGTCAAGTCTGTTTGATGAAGTAAACCCGAAATCCCAGATATCACCCGGCGGATCAATCCAATAGTAAACATCTTCTTTACCAACTATGAAACTTGATGTCCTTCCCAAAAACCCATTGCCACTCCCAACCACATATACAGATAACTCATCCTTAAACTTTATGTCTAATAAAGGCCTCTCCCTCTTTCGGGTCTCAATGAGTTCATTCCATTTAACAAAATATCTACCTCTACTATCCCTTATCTCAACCCCTTCCCTTGAATAATATATAAATAAATTTTCTAAAACCTTTTCTTGATCCCACGGTATCTCACAGGGAATAAAAGTCTCATCCAACCACTCTCTCCTTATAATCTTTATCCTCTCATCGTCTAAATCCCACGGAACCGTACAATTAAGTATATCATAAAATTTTTTAAGTATCTCCCGTGGAGCAATATACCGTAGTCTCTGCTTCTTGAAAAATATGCTATCCCAGAAAATAAACTCCTCACCAAGTCTCTTATCCCCAAAATCACCTGTTTTAAAAGGCGCAAGTATAATTATATATGGTTGAATATTTGTTTTTCTTAATCTTTTTAATATATCAGGGAAACTCCCTATCCTTATATATCCTGCATCTGTCTTTATAATCTTAACTCTCAGTAACCCTTGAGATAAAACTATTTCATCTCCCATAATATTTATTTTGTCTTTCTTAAAGCCTCAAGCGCAAGCTTGGTCCGTTCAGCTTTATCCCTTTCACCAAGTTTAATATACAAAGTAAGCAAATTCTCTAAAGTAACCTCTTTCTCTTTATCAGTTTTTGCTATAAGAAACGCTTCAAAATATCTATTCACGCTCTCTTCTAGCCGATTCGCCTTTTTTAAAAGATTACCCGATAATATCAATGCCTGGGCTTTAACATCCTCCGCTATCCTCCCTTCCTCAATTAAATGCTCCAATAATTCAAGCGCTTCGTCATTTTTCCCAATCTCTACAAACTTTTGAACTTTATCAAAATTATCCTCCTGATATTTTACCTGCATCCTTGCTAAATCCATTAAAGTATACCCTCTGCTCTCCTCCCCTATTAAATGTGGATATCTCTCTGCTAAATCACTCGATAAATCAAACCTCTTTTTTGAAAGATAAAGATTATACAGCAACTTCACACTGTTAGTAAACCACAAGGTATTCTGATAATTGTTTTCTATCTCTTTGTAATAGATAATAGCACTGTCAATCCTGTCCCCTACTTCATAAAAATTCCCAAGATAATATAATGCCCTGCTTATATATTTAGAATCTATCCCTTTATTTCTTATAATCTTAAAATAATAATCCCTGGCACTTAAAGTATCTCCCCTCTCTTCTGACTTTATCGAAAGCTGGGTTAAAATTGGACCTGTCCATTTTGATTGTGGATTATTATTCGCAAAATCTGAAAGAGCACTCCACGCTATATCAGTATCCCCCTTCTCTATAAGTACTAAACTCTTTAATAATATCACCGATTCTCCAAGAGAACCTTTTATCTCACTTAATTTATCTAAACTTGAAAGAGCTTTGTCGTATTCTCTCTTGCTTCTGTAACATAAAGCTCGACTTAAATAACTCTCTTTTATCCGTTCTCCCTCTGGATACTCATTGATATAATTAGAAAATAAATCAATTGCATCATCTATATTGTCTTCTCTTCTATGTATCTCAGCTCTCACAAATCTTAACTCCTGCATAAATACCGAAGATAACTCTGTCTCTATATTTTTCATACTTAAAACTTCATCTATGATTTCTTTACTCTTTTTATAATCTTTTAATTGAAATAATATTAAACTTTTTAAACTCAATATATTGTTTTTTAAAACAGATTTTGGATATTTTGTTAATAGCGTATTAACAACTTCAAGCGCTTCCCTGTCATTCCCATTAAAATATTCACTCCAGCAAAGTCCAAAATATGCTACCTCTTTATTCCTCGAAATCTTCCTTATCTCAAGATATTCACGGTATATTTGGGCTGCATTATGATAATGACCTTTTACAAACTCCCTATGGCCTGTCTTGATTGATGGAGCAGTTCTACAAGAATCCAAAATAACTAAAAATACGCTTAATAAAAATATTAGACTCTTTCTCAAACCCTGTATCCTCTCGCAAGACCTATATAACCAGCTGCACTCTCTCTTATATGTGCTATCTCTTTATCTGTTAATTTGCGCTTCATTCTTGCCGGAACCCCCATATATAAAGTGCCTCCCTGAACCTTGGTCCCGGGAGTTACAACACTACCAGCAGCAATAATACAATCCTCACTAACCTCTGCTTCATCGAGTACAATCGCCCCAATCCCTATTATAACCCTTGATTGAATAATACAACCATGTAATACTACATTGTGACCTATAGTAACCTCATCACCTATAAGTACAGGTAAATGCTCGTAAATGTGTATCACTGAATTATCCTGTATGTTTGTATTCTTCCCTATCCTTATATACCCTACATCTCCCCTTATAATAGCACCATACCAGATACTTGAATTGTCGCCTATCTCAACATCACCTATCACTCTCGCAGTATCAGCAATAAATACATTTGTTCCCAATCTTGGCTCTTTCCCTTTATACGATATAAGCATAATTAAAAAATTTTATTCTCTCTCCCTTCTAATATCCTTTTTATATTCTCTTTATGCCTATAAATGATAATAGCACCAACTATTACACTAAAAATTCCTAAAATTATTTTACCCTCTAAAAATATACATACAGGCACAAATATAGAAATTATAATTGAACCCACTGATACAAACCTCGTAAAAATAACTGTTATCACAAAAACAATAAATCCCATTAATACAACCCCTGGAACTAATGCAATAAAAACACCACAACTCGTTGCTACACCTTTACCGCCTCTAAACCCTAACCATACCGGATACATATGACCAATAATACTTAAAATACCACAAATTATTATAATACCCTCATTTCTAAAATATAAAGATCCTAATTCTACCGGAATAAAACCTTTTAAAATATCAAAAAAAAGAACCGCTATCCCCGCCTTCCTCCCAAGTACTCGCATTACATTAGTAGCACCAACATTCCCTGAACCCTCTTTCTTTATGTCTATACCCATTAAACGACCATATATATAACCAGCTGGAATACTACCTACTAAATAAGAAAATAAAAATAAAGCTAATAAAGTATAAATACTCGTCATAATAATGATTTTATAAAAAATTTTAATTTGTTCTTTATCCTCTCAAA
Source organism: Candidatus Hydrogenedentota bacterium (assembly GCA_040752395.1). Classification (GTDB taxonomy): domain Bacteria; phylum JBFMHD01; class JBFMHD01; order JBFMHD01; family JBFMHD01; genus JBFMHD01. The sequence continues at coordinate 518 of JBFMHD010000105.1, read as the reverse complement.
CGGATATGCCTTTCTTAAACAATTATCTATCTCCATCCGTAATTCATTATCATTTGTGTCAAATACTAAACCTACCTCGCTCCTCTGTTCGTTTACTGATTCTTTAGATAATGTATGAACTACAACAGCTGGTATAACTTTTACCCCTCCACCAATATTACTAAAATCAATTTTTAATATCGCTTGTGAAAAAAGTTCTGGCCTTACCGGCACCTCTACAAAAATACCACCACCAGATATATTCTTCGACACTGTCTTAATACTCACATTCCCTTCGTCCATCTCTATATCAACAGGAAGCTCTATCTCGTATCTTAAATACACTCTCCTTTCTTTTCTCAATATCGAACCTCCTCCTCTGAAAAACATTGTAACTCTAATAATTCGGGGTACAGGCTACAGGCTACGGACTACAGCCGGCTGGAGCCAAAAGCCCAAAGCCTGCTGAAAAGTCTTGAGTCTTGAGTCTCGAGTCCTGTTTTGACTCACGACTTGCGACTTGTGACTCTTTTCATATC
>JBFMHD010000104.1:0-9523 GCA_040752395.1 Candidatus Hydrogenedentota bacterium | reverse complement strand
TGTAACTCTAATAATTCGGGCTACAGGCTACGGGCTACAGCCGGCTGGAGCCCGAAGCCCGGAGCCTGAAGCCAACATATCATTTTTAGTTTTTCATACGTTGTGTAGAGCGCAACCCGCGCTCATGAGTACTCCTTTGAAAAGTTAAAAGTAAAGAAAAATAGCAAACTATCAAAATTATAAATAATTTATAAAAATTGTCAATAGTAAATTTAATAATTTTTTATTAAGTTTACATAATCAGGTTACTGCGATTCAGAGAGTAACTCCTATATATCGGAGATTAGACTTAAAGTAAGTAAATAGCCAGAAATTACACAAATTGAGCAGTCGTGGAAAAATTCCCTGATTGCCCAATTATATAATCAGGAATAAGATATTAAATAAAAAATAATGGTATAAAGTATATTTTTTTTATTTTATCATAAGATGAATAGTTTTCGGAAACGACTATTATTTTGTCAGGTGCATATTTTTCTTTAAAACTTAATAAACCCCTCCTGACCTTATCTGTGGTTAATGATGATTTTACTTCTATAGCTATTTTCATATTGTTCCTTTCTATTATAAAATCCAGTTCAGCATTGGATTTTGTTCTCCAATAATTAACATTATTTCCTTGTTTGATGAGCTGACTTGCCACAAAATTTTCATTAAGCATTCCTCTGTCTACTCTTTTATTAAATGGGAGAAAATTATCAATTGCCACGTTTCGAAACCCATTATCTATAAAATAAATTTTAGGGGCCTTAGATATTTCTATTTTTTTATTTTTACAATATGGGTGGACTTTTTTAATTATATATGTGTTCTCCAAAATATTAATGTGTTTAATTAAATTTAGATAATTTTGAGATGTCAGACTACACAATTCATTATACACAACTTCCGAACCTATTTGAAGTGATAAAGATTTTATTAGTTTTTGTAATTCCTCTTCTGTAGCAATCTGTAAAATGTCCCTTATTTCCCTCAAAAAATAGGTATTATAAATATTTTTGAGTATAATTATTTTTTCATCTTTATCTTTTGTTAGAACAACGCGGGGATATCCACCAAAGATGGAGTATTCCTGATAATATTTTTCAAATTCCTTAATCATCTCTATTGATAATACGGGTAGTGATTTTCTTTTATTTTTTAAAATCAAATCAACCTTTTTCTTTATGTTAAGAAATAGCCTTTCATATAAAAATGGATTTCGATACGATAAGAACTCTTTAAAATTAAGTCTGTCTTGGTCCTATGATAGCAAGAATTTCAGGTGAGTTGATATATTTTCCAATTTTATCCTCGAGTTCTCTTTTTATATACATAATTTTAACAGGGGTATTATTTAATATCAATTAATTTTAGCAGGGCTAACAATTTCGTCAAGTTTTATTTAAGAGACCCCTGAAAAACCATTCACAATCCTGATCTCTTATATTCTTTTTCATCAGTTCTGTAAGCCATCGGATACTTTTTGTATATTCGTTCTAATAGTTGTCGGTTGTAAATATCTTTTAAACTTTGTCCCGGATCAAGTGCAGCTAACATCATAATAAAAAGGTTTCTCGGGTCACAGGCACGTATAGACCTCTGATCCCTGTCATACCATTCAAGTAAAACTGTTGAGTCCTGATACAGCTGGTCCTCCCAACTATCATCAAGCCCGAACTTTTTTGCGATATTAACATAAATCTTTTTATAAGTCTCTTTATCCGGTCGTGATATAAATATCTGGTACAAAAGTCTGCGGTTAAATGCATCATCAATGATATCATCTTTGTTAAGGTTAGTCGAGAGAAAGAGCCTCTGTTTATACGGGGCTATTAAGCTACTGCCCCCAGGGAACGCTATGATAGTCTGTTGATTTTCAAGGGGGTAAATGAACTGATTCAGGATTACTCTATGATCATCGAGTTGTCTACCCAGATCGTCAAAAATAAAGATACCGTTATTAGCTTTAAGGTGTGGTGGTGCTATGAAATGTCCTATAAAATTTATTTCAAAATGTTTCACCCGAAATTCAGTGCCTACAATAACAAGTGGTGCTTTACATACAAGCCAGCGTTTATCATATCGTACCTTCTGTCCCTTGATTCTTGCAGCTAATTCTTCAGGGGTAGCAGCTTTTATGTCTTTATCTTCTTTTTCCAGATGTTGGTGATATGCGGGGTCAAATATTTTCACGACTTTTTTGTTAAATTCAAACGTATATGGTATAAGCACAGGTTCTATAAGTAATGCATGCATCAAAGAGGTTACAAGTGACTTCCCGTTACCAGGGGGGCCAAAAAAGAATACGCTCCTTCTTGAATTAAATGCTTCTTTAAAATATAATAATTGTTCTTCAGTATATTGATATTCTTTAGCTATCTCTTTAACATCCTGTAGTGTTACAGTTTTTTCTCTTGTATCCTGTAATAATACCATCTCACAATAAGATTTAAACGATACAGGTGCCGGGCCAACATAGTTATCCTCTTCTTCATACATTTTACACATCTCTTTGCCCGGAGATAGCATCGCATATTTAAGTCCTGCCTGGACCTCGAGCATCTTTCTCTGCTTTAACGAATCAAGGAATGGTGTCAAAATATTTGGGTTCAATCTAATATACAAAGAGAGCTCCTCTCTTGTTTTAGCGCCCTCCTGTTTAATTGTTTTCAGTATCAGTGATTCAACTATTTCTTCACTTATACCTGCTTCTTCAATAGTTTTTGGGTCCAGTGGTCTATGTTCTAATTGTATTTCTTCCATAATTCATCTCCCCTGAAAAAGTAAGAAGTAAGAAGTGAGAAGTATCAGAAAAAGGGATACATCAAAATAATAAATTTTTCAAAAAGTTTTTTAATTTAGATTTTGTCTCTGTATCAATTTCTAAAAATTCTACACCTGTTTCAAACATACCTTTAAATAATGTAGTGTCAGAACGCCGGACAACTCCTTCTAAAATAATACCTTTGTCTTCATTTAACTCAGTAATAATATTTACAACAATAATAGAATCTACTTTTATTTTTTCTTCTGTTAAAAACGATATACCCGCGGTAGATATCTCCTGTGATATAGCATCTTTCATTTCCCATCCTGCAAGATGAGATTCTTTATCTAAATATTTTACTTTTACACTAACAGGCAATCTAACAAATCTTCTTTTTTCTTTATATTTACTTTCATCTTCGAGATAGATTTTGGTTCCGATATTAGGGCTAAAACTTTTCAATTGTGAAGAGATCTGTTTATTATTTTTTAACAACTCTTTATAATTATCAGGTTGATTCCATTCATTAGTAACCGAGTCCCAGATATAAATATTTTTTTTGAAAGAATGATTTACTAACCAATTTTTAAGGTCTGATTCGTTAAATGGTCCAAATTGTGAATCTTCATCAGCTATATAGTAAATCACCTCATTCATTGTAAAAACCTCTAAAGAATTTTAATAAAATAACGATAAAATAGGTGGAAGCCATTTTAATCACAACACCCATCTTCGGTCTCATCATTTATATTGTCCCGGGTCTCTTTTTAAGAGACCCGGGATTAATATTCTAAAACTTCCTGTCTGTAAGATAAAATATAAATTCTTCTAATGACTTCCTGTGTCTATTAGCCGGTAATACATCCAGATTACAAACAGCATCTCTTACAAGTTTTTTTGCCGTACGTAAAGACATTCTTACGCCATGATTATTATGCACAAGTTCTTTTAATGTTTTAATATTCGTATTCCGCATAAAGTATTTTATGACCTTGTTTCTTAATCCACCTTCTAATTTTTTTAAAGTGTAAATCAGAGGCAGTGTCATCTTACCTGATTTCAAATCTTTATATACAGGTTTACCCAAATGAGTATCGCAAGAGGTATAGTCGAGAACATCATCAACTATCTGAAAAGACGTACCTATATCAACGCCTGCACTAAATAATTTTTCATAACTTATACGCGGACAATCATCTGTAAATAAAAGTGGAGAAGCTATACTCAGTCCGAACAACATCCCGGTCTTCTTTTTTATAATATCTATATATTTTTTCTTATCAATCACTCTATAAGAATTAATAGACTGTTCTACTTCGCCCTCGAAAATAAGTGAAGATACTCTTGCTATCTCTTCGCTGAATTTTTGATTATTCAGTTGTAAACTTGTATCAATAGTTTTTGAAAAAAGATAATCACCTGTTAGAACAGCTATGTTTGAATTATGTAGAAAGTTAAGTGTCTTATTTCCGCGTCTTATATCTGATCTATCAAGAACATCGTCATGAACAATAGTTGCATTATGTATAAGTTCTATCACACAGCAAATCTTTATTAATTTATCTAAATTAACGTGCAGACAAAGACCACAAAGCATGGTTAGTATCGGTCTTATGCGTTTCCCATTGGAGAAGATTACATATTTACATTGTTCTTCAATAAAATTAAATCTCGATTCTATCTTTTTCTTTAACTCTCTTTCAAATAAAGAGAGTTCATTTGCTATGGGTGCAAGAATCTCTCTCATAAGCCTTTTATATAAAAAATCATATTTAGTGTCAAAATCTAGCGCAGGCAGATTTATCACAAACATCGTAAATCTGCTGTTAGCTGAAGTCCATCATATTTTTTAAAGATTAGCAATAAAATCATCAATCTCTTTCTTAAATGATGAGTACACGCCGAATACATTATCAGCCAATAATCTTAATTCCTCTTCATCTAATAAAAATCCATAAGAATGTATAAAAAAATGACGGAATGCTAAATACTTAGCCAATTGTTTTTTTGTGGTCTCACTAATAATTCCTTTCTCTGTCGCCTCTATTAGCAAATCTTGATGCCACGAATCTGAATTTGGAATAGAGATACCTTGAAAGCTTAATATCTGTTTAAGGATATTTTCAACTCCATTGTAAACATTATGTAAAAATGCGCCTATACCTGCCAATTCAACAACTGTCTTGTCAGGTTTATCTTTATTCTTTTTTAACTCCTCAAGTACAATAAATATATTCTCCATTTCAACATTGACTTTTTCTCTTAAACTAACCATAGAGTTTTATCCCTTCTTTTTCTACCAATTTATTGAAAGAATTTTCTTTGTTTAGATCAACTATATCTATCCGTTTTGAGAGTGAAAGCAATAATTCTCCATAAAACTCAAAGAAACGTCCAGGTTCGATCCCCTTTATACCAATGTCTATATCATTTGCGTTTTCTTTCTCAACAGAAGAACCAAATAGAATTACTGTGGTCAACTTATATTTTTTTGCATACTTCAATATTATTGCTTTATCCTTTTCTGATATCATCTCTACCTTTTATCTCCCTATAGTATACGTGGTTTTTAGCTAATAGCTGATTTTCTGTATCTATTAACCAGTAATACCGCCAGATTTACAAAGAGTCTTTTTCTTTAACTCTCTCATAAGCCTTTTATATAAAAAATCATATTTAGTGTCAAAATAAGATTGACTTTTTATTTTTATTATGTGTTAAAATTTAAAATATTCTATTGGAGAACGTTATATGAAAAAACTATATTTGACTATTCTGGTTTTTATATTTTTATCTTCTTTACAGCTGATAGCAGTGGATACGGATTTAGAAGACTATTATCCACATGATACTTATGAAAAAATCGTTATCGAACATACTGCACCAGTTCCTTCAACCCCAGAACAGATTAAAAATAACCTGAATAAAATAATTGATATTTTGCTTCAGGATTATGTTGAGGAGTTAGGCACTGACACTTTATTCCGCTTCGCTGTAAAAGGTATAACCTCAAACCTTGACCCTTATACCGAATTTTTTGAACCAAAATCTTATGAACAATTTCAGGAAAAAAATATAGGTTCTTATGCAGGGCTTGGTATTCAGATAACAAAAAAGGACGATTATATCACTGTTGTTTCTCCGATACCTAAAACGCCTGCTGAGAGAGCCGGTGTTAAACCCGGAGATAAAATTATACTTATTGATGGGAAAGATGCAAAAGGACTGAGTGTTGAGGACGCGGTTATTGTGCTTCGCGGCGAACAGGGAAGTACAGTGACAATAACAGTTTTAAGAGAAAATGTTGATACGTATATAAATTATACTATCGTAAGAGATATAATAAAGTTGCCAACAGTTGAAGCTAACATTATTGACAAATACGGTTATATTAGAATTTATCAGTTCAAAGAGGTTACAACTAACCAGTTCGAGGAAGAATTAACTAATCTCCTGCAAAAATCTATCAATGCTCTTATTTTAGATTTAAGACATAATCCCGGTGGATTGCTAAATGTAGTACTACACATAGTAAGTAATCTAATACCGCCAGGAAAGACAATAGTCACGACGCAGGGCAGAGCTTCTCCTGCAAAAGTGTATATAACCTCGCAGCGTAACGTTTATACTGATCTACCACTTATAGTTCTTGTTGATAATGGTAGTGCGAGCGGCTCTGAGATAATCGCAGGTGCTGTAAAAGACCATAAACGCGGGGTGCTAATCGGCACTACGACTTTTGGTAAAGCACAGGTACAAAAGGCTATTAATCTCGATGGCGGATATGGTATAAAATTTACTTTTGAAAATTATCTAACACCAAACGGTCATAAGATTCAGGGAAAAGGCATCACTCCTGATATATGTGTTGAGGCAGAAACTGATACAAATTTGCCTCCATCCTGGCTTGCTGATAAACCTGACCCAAATATCGCTGAAGATACTTCTACGCCCAAAAGATTATATCTTTCTAATATAACTGATAAACAACTGCAAACAGCTATAAAATTACTTCAGGCTAATGAGATATTGCAAAAACAATGAAATTTTATAGATTCTTTTGTTTTATACTTATATATTTAATCATAGTAACAATCTCTTACGCAGGATCAGAAAAAAGGGAGCCTTTTTTTAAAATAAGAAAGAAAAATCCAGAAGAATATCTCCTTAAGGGTTATTATCTCGAATTATCTGATTCGATTGCGAATGCTATTATCGAATATAAAAAATATGCTAAAAATGTTAGCTGGGATACTACAATACTTAATCGTATCGCATATCTATATTTAAAAGAAGGTGATATTAAAGCTTTCTTAAAGTATTCCAAATATACCAGAGGATTGCCATATCATAATGATTTATACCATTTTTTGTTGGGTAATTACTATATAGAGGATGGTGATGTAGATAAAGCTATAGCGTCATTTCAAAAATCTCTGCAATACAATCCCGGAAACCTTGAATCTAAATATTATCTCGGGTCTTTATTTCTTTTTAAAAATGATTATGATACTGCATTAAATTATTTTAAGGAAATACTATCTGATAATCCAGAACATCTACTCTCTTTATTTAGTATAGGTGAAATCTATACCAAACAAAAAGATTATATTAAAGCAATATCTGTTTATAAGAAAATGCTTGTGTATTACCCTTATAATACCTCTATTATCTATCTTCTCGGTCTTTTATACAAAGAAATGAGTGAATATAATAAAGCTATTGAATACCTAAAACAGGTTATTGAGATTGATTCTTCTAATATACTTGCACATTTCAATCTGGCTGAACTTTATTCTAAAACAGGGGATTCTATCAATTCAAAAAAAACCTGGGGGACTGTTATTAATAATGTCTGGTCTTTTAAAGATTTGTTTTTAGTGTATAACAAACTCTCAGAGATACAGGATACTGGTTTACTTTTAATGGTGCTAAATAAAATCAACAGTCTTTATAAAGATATACCTCTTATTTTAGCTGAGCTTGGGAGGGTATATACTCTTACAGGTGATTTTGAAAGAGCTGTTGAGTGTTTTGACAGAACAATAAAATTAGATTATTTTGATTCAAATATCCTCATTCTTAATGGTCTTATGAAAGTTACTCTTAATAAATATAAAGAAGCGATCGTTGATTTAAAAGAATCTCTTAAATACGATATGCCTGAGAAAGGACTACTTGGTAAAATAGCTGTGTATAAAAATCTTGCTTTCTCGTATGACCGTATAAAAGAGTATCAGAAATCAGCATATTATTTTGAAAAATTGATTAATATGGGCATCTCATCACCTGATAGTTTAAACTATGTTGCATACACTCTTGCCTTGAAAAATAAAGAGCTCGACAAAGCTTATGATTATGTTATGATAGCACTCGATAAAGAACCTGAAAACCCATTTTATCTCGACACACTTGGGTGGATATTATATAAAAAGGGTAATATTAAAGAGGCTCTTTCTATAATTATAAAAGCTGCGTCATTAAGAGAGAATGACCCTGATATCCTGGAACATTTAGGGATTATTTACTGGGATATGAGAGATTACGATACGGCTTTACGATATTTCAAGAAGACTCTCGAAATAGATCCAAAGCGAGATATCTCAGGAAGTTATCTTTCGAAATTCAAAGTCAAAACTAATCTCTTCCATTAATTTATGCAATTAACAGTTTTATCGCCCGCTAAATTGAATCTATTTTTAAGAGTATTAGAACCAGGAACTGATGGTTATCATCAATTACAATCTTTATTTGTACCTATCTCTTTGTTTGACCAGATTGAAGTTTCGCTCGTGGAATCAAAATATCAGTCTATAAACATCTCAAACCCTGCCACATCAGATAATCCTCAAAATGATTTAATATACAGAGCCTGCGTATTATTCTGTAATTTTTTTAATCATAAATATAATATAGATATAAAGGTAAAAAAGAATATTCCAGTCGGTTCGGGTTTAGGCGGTGGTAGCTCAAATGCTGCAAGTATATTAAATGCACTCAATACTATTTTCGCATCTCCTTTTACTTTGAATGATTTACAGCTTTTAGGCTCAAAACTTGGTTCTGATGTTCCTTTTTTTATCAATCCTGGGATCAGTTTAATAAGCGGGAGAGGAGAAATAATCCATTCTATTGATAAATTTCCTAAAATAAAATTTTTACTTATATCTAATCTTATGAATTCTTCTACATCAAGCGTTTACAAACAATATGATTCTTCAGTAAAATCTTATCCAAAAAGGTTTAAAGAAACCGAATTAAAAAAACTTATCACAAATCTTAAATCAGAAGATATAAATATACTTAGAGGCTCTATCTTTAATGATTTGTTTAAGCCATTTATCGAACTCTATCCTGACCAAATAAAATTCAAAAATAAAATTGAGGCTCTTTTAAATCTTCCATTATTTCTATCAGGCAGTGGTTCTATGTTTTTCGTTCCTCTATTAAATAAAGAATTGCAGGAGATTAAAAATCAGGATATGTTAGCAAAATTTGGATCTCCAAACATTTTTTATAAATTCGTTGAGGTAGTGAATTAACAATACTTTTTTTGATGGTCAGGCATTGAATTATTAAAAGTTATATTAAAGTTAAACTGCTATTTTTTGTTTAATCAGTTCAACCTCTTTTTGGAGAGCTGTTATATCAAACCGAAGTTCGAAATATTTTTCTTTTGGTAAAAACGAATCATAAAGTCTGTCTATGCGTTGATTTGTCTCATCTATCCTTATACTCAGTTTCTGTTCAAGAATATCTATGCGTTGATTTGTT
>JBFMHD010000103.1:0-9564 GCA_040752395.1 Candidatus Hydrogenedentota bacterium | reverse complement strand
GAAAAACATTGTAACTATAATAATATCAAGTAGAAGCAAGAGGCAAGATAAACAAACATCTGGTTTTTCATCCTTTGTGTAGAGCGCAACCCGCGCTCATGAGTACTCTTCTGAAAACATTCTAAAGAATTTAGCTGGATTTTTGGATTTCATCAAAACTTCGCCTATAAGTAAACCATCATAACCTATTTTTTTTATTTTAGATGCTTCTTCAATACTATTTATCCCGCTTTCTGCTATTGCTAAAACATTATCAGGAATAAAATCTATCAATTTTTCAAACAACCTTTTATCGAGCGTAAAATCTTTTAAATTTCTACAGTTTACACCTATTATTTCAGGTTTTAGACCAAGTATACGTTTAATCTCAAGTTTGTTATGCACCTCGTACAATATATCCATCCCAAATTTTTTACATCGCTTTGTAATTTTTTTGATAGTATCATCATCAAGGATTCTGACGATAACAAGGAGTGTATCAGCACCTAACTCGTATGTCTCATCGACCTGTATCTCGTCAATAATAAAATCTTTTCGTAAGATAGGTATTTTAATTTTATCTCTTATTTTTTTAATCCATTCTTTCTTCCCTTTAAAGTATTCAGTTTCAGTAAGAACAGATATAGCTGATGCATTAGCTCTATCATACTCTATTGCGATTTTTACAGGGTCAAGGATCGTTCTTAGTCTACCCTTTGATGGTGAAGCTGGTTTTATCTCTGCTATAATACCTGTTCTTTGATAAATGAAATCTTTTAATTTTCTAATACTTCTTTTTTTGCTGTCAGACTGAAGCTTTATGGACTCTACTTCTTCTTTTTTTTGTTTGATAATATTCTTTAATATGCAGTGAAGATCGGGAACCATTACTTTTTAATATTTCGTAAATTTTGCAGTATTTTATAGGCGCCACCTGAATTTATTGACTCTTGCGCTAATGTGATTCCTTCTTTTAAATCTTTACATACATCAGCAGCAAGGAATCCAAAAGCTGCGTTTAATAAAACTACTGATGTAGCTTTAGTTTTTTCGGCCTGAATTATCTTTTCTGCGAGAACTATACTATCTTTAATACTACTACTTACAATCGCATTTAGTGATATTACTTCAAGGTCAACATCGCGTGGATGAAACCAGAAACATTTTACAACTTTACCATCAATAATCTCACAAACTCTTGTTCTTGCCGATGGGCTCACCTCATCAAGCCCATCCTCAGATGAAAATACATAACCGTGTTTGCAACCTGTTTTAGCAAGAACAGAAGCTATTCTATCAACCCAGTCAGTAGAGAATACACCTATAATCTGGCGTTTAGAGCGGGCAGGGTTAGTTAAAGGTCCGAGGATGTTAAATATGGTTCTTATGCCGAGTTCCCGACGTATCGGTGCGATATTTTTCATTGAGGGGTGATAGTATGGGGCGAATAAAAACCCGAATCTGTTAGTCTTTATGCTTTCAATGACTTTTTCAGGTGTTAGATCAATAGGTACACCCATACTCTCAAGCACATCGGCACTCCCGCATTTTGATGATACAGACCTGTTCCCGTGTTTGGCAATATATACACCGCCACCAGCTAACACAATAGCTGCGACAGTAGAGATATTAAATGTATTGGATTCATCACCACCGGTTCCGCAGGTATCAAGGAGAGGTTCAACGCCTGCATCTATATTCTGGCAATGTTCTCGCATAGATTGTACAGCACCATATATCTCATCAACAGATTCGCCTTTCATTAATAATGCGGTTAGAATACCACTAGCAAGCTGGGGACTTATTTTGCCTTCCATCAATAAATCGAATAATTCTTTTGATTCCTCAGCACTTAAATCTTTTCTATTTACAATTTTTTTATAAATATCACGGCCTGATATCAATTTGCATCTCCTTTCTTATTGCATTACCTATCTTATCCTTAATTATTACTTCTCCAAGCAAAATATTTATACTTTCCTGTTTTGGTATCTGAATAACAGTTGTGTAAACATTATTTTTCAATAAAAGAAGACCGTCAAGCTGTAAATCACCGACACCAGCGATCCGCCATTCGCCTTTTTCCTCAAGCCCAATACCATCGCCATCGCTTGCCCTGATTTCTATGACTACACTGTCATTCTGTGTTTTAGATTTACCGGGTAAAAATTTAAGACTGGAATAGGTAATGAGAGGTGGTTTATCATCACGTATTATATCATACTCTTTTTTCATTGTTTTATTTCCGGATTTAAATCCGATGTTCAATAGATTTTTACCAGGATCGAGAAAGACTTTACTTACAAAAAATCCGTCTTTATCAACAACAACAGGTATATTCTGAACACTTATTTCTTCATCGATATCAGCCCAGCCTGTTACAGGGATAATAGCGTTGCGTGTTTCTATTTTTGTATCACCTTCAAAAACATAGGCTCTGTTTTCTGAATAAACAAATTCACCCCTGAAATGAGATTTATTCAATGCTTTATCTGTGATATCGATTCTGACAAGGTTCATACCCTTTGAGAAAATTATATTGCCGGAGAAACAACCGTTCTCATCTGCAGAAACAAGCACACCATTAATTCTTACGATACTATAGGCTTCTGTTTTACCGGAAAACTCTACATTTTCATCAGGTAAATCCATTGTTGGGGTTGGTGATATAAGTTCAAGAGAAGGTTGTGTATAATCTATTTTGATTTTTCTCCATTCTGTATAATCTCCTTCAATATCGTTATTGATACTTGCGACCCTGTATAAGTATTCACCCTCGAGAGCATCTATTACTCTTAAATAATTTGAGGTTAAAATTTTTTCTATTAATACCTCATCTGTTTCACAATCTTTAAGTTGAAATTTATACGACACACTACCTGCATCCAACCATTGAAACAGGATTTCTTCCTCACGTGTTGCGAAATTATCAACAGGTCGAACAAAGACCGGTGTTTTTGGATACCTCAGTATCTCCCCTGAACTATGTATATCTATTCTCTCACCCCCAGATAATTTCAAGGTTTCATTTAAAGCTACAAAACCGTTCATAACACTTAATGAAACTTTTTCTTTACTTGTTTTTAATGAGACGATTGCGCGATTTAGTACAATCAGCTGACCCTGCACAAAAACATACCAGCCGGTTAAAATATCAGTAGTTCTAATCAGCACCTCACCATTAACAATCTCACAGATGCCGGTGTATTCCCCATTTTTACTCTTTAGAAATGGTCCGATAGAAATTGTGCCTTTATCTTTAAAATTTATTATTTCAATATTACTTAAGTTTAATCCGAGCCCATTATTGCCATTAACATAATAATTAGAGAATATTTCCACATCATTTATTAACGGTTTAGCAGTAAGACTTACAGGGTCAACCTTTTCGCCATCTAAATTTCCTGATGCAATAATTTTAATGTTTGTATAGATTTCACTTGCCTTAAATAGAGAGTTGATATTTTTTAATATTTCGTGGAGATTTTTTAAATTTTCACGCTGGTCACTACCCTGTTTTTTAATCCATTCAAGTCGTCGAACTGCGAATCTATATACCTGTTCAGTATTTTCTGTTCCTAACTCTACTTTGATATTGATAAGCGCTTCTTCTATTTTTTTTGCAATGTTTTCTTCTTCTTCTCTGGCTAAAGGTAATTTTAATATCTGACCGACTGATATTACGTAAGGCGAGGGGATATCATTTAGTTTAGCTATGTCTTTAACTCTTGACTCATCATTAAGGTATTTTCTTGCTATACTCTGTAAAGTTTCTCCCTTTTGAACTTTTATAAGTTTATACTGAGCGAAGACGCATACAGGGATGAATAATAGAAATAATATAAAAAAATATTTCCCAATTCTTAAACTCATTCTTTTGTTAACCTCTGGTTTAACCCGTATTAGATACGTTTTTCCTCAGTTTAGGTGGAATTAAGAAGCAAGATAAAGAAACCCTACCGAAGGCTGAGGCGTTACTTAGATACGGGAATTTTTTAATATACTATAATTTTTTCTTTATATTAGCAATACTTTTTAAATCTATTTTGTTAAATATTCCGACAGCCAGTAAGAATAGTATAAAAAATAAATAATTCAAATGAAATACCCTCGAAAAGAATATAAAAAATGAACTAAAAATAGCACCGTATAAAAATATATTATAATGCAGGGGTTCACGGTATAATCTTATCAATAAATAAATAAAAAGAGGTAAACAAAATATAATAATAAAGAGTATACAGGGGAAATATTGATATTTATCTTTTACAAAACCCGAGACCACATGGATCATAGAAAAGCCGATACCAGGAGTGCCACCAAGAGGATAATTTACAAAACTTCTACCCGCATTAAATAATAATGTATCGTCTATAAAATCAAAATGGCTCCAGATAAAAAATGGTAAAATAAAAACAAGAAGAGTAATGATAAAAATAAATATTGATTTATAAAATGTATTTTTCGAGGCAGTGGCTTTAAGATAGATAATAAAAAAAGGAGCTATAAGCCAGGCAAATTGTTTTGTAGAACAAGCCAGTCCCAGAACTAAAAATGATGATAAAAATTTACAGGATATCAATAATGAATAGGATATAAACAGTAAAGAAATAATGTATATCTCGTTCATACCATGGATTAAAAAAGGGATTAATAATGGGTTGAATGCAAAGAATATTTTAAAGACTTCACGGATATTCGTTGATTTAAAGACATATACAGAAAAAAATATTACACTGAAGTAGAAGACAAGATAAATAATTCGCTGATCAAATAAGATATTTAATTTATCACAGATATAAATAAACGGTATTGTGATGATAAATGAGAGTGGAAGATATGGGTTATGAACAATTATGCCCATCTCGCCAACGTTTATTAAAGGAGTATTCTTAAAATTAGCCGAGTATGGATTTTTTCCGTTTAGTAACAGCCGTGCTGATTCTTCTGTCTGGATAACACCACCGTCATGAGCATAGACCAGCGGATTCGAAGCCCTGTACCTTGATATTATATTTATAAAGATAGGTAATACTATAAGAATAAATATTAAAGAATAGAAGAATATTTTATCATATTTTTTTATTGTATCTTCGTTAGAAAGAATTACAAGAAACGAATAGCTCAATAATAATAAAATAGTAAAGACATTTAGATATACTCGAACATTATAAAATGGGGTATCGGGCTCTTTTTGTGAGAATAAAAATACCAATATAGCGCTAAAAGCATACAATAATAAAAGTTTTATATATTTATAACTCATATAAGATAACGAAAGAAACAAGAAGTAAGTGATGTGGTCAAATTTTGAATTATTGAATTATTAAAATTACTGCGTCAATTCTTATGCAACTTTGGAGAGTTTTTCAAATTTTTGTTCAAGATTATCTAACCGAACCTCAAGACGCTCTACTTTTTTTAAGTCTTTCATTATTTCAACCATCATAGCTGTTCTTTCATCAATTTTAGCAAGAGCAATAAATAATTTTTCAAACTTTTCATCTGCTTTAGTAAACCGTTCATCAATTTTAGCAAATCGTTCATCAACTTTAGCAAATCGTTCATCCATCTGTTTCTGTATTGCAGTAAATCGTTCATCCATCTGTTTCTGTATAGCCTCAAATTTACGGTTAGTATCCTCTCTTAATTCCCTTATCTCCGGTATAAGTGTTTCTACAATTACTTTTCTTAAAGCGTCGACAAAATCCTTAGGATTCATCTTATAGATTCTCCAACTATTTATTTATAATAATTATAATCATTTATATTAAAAAGTCAATATCTATTTTTGAGATCTTGAAAGATTGAAAGATTATTTCTGCATTCTGAATTTTTTAAAGGATGTTGGCTTCAGGCTCCGGGCTTCGGGCTTCAACCGGCTGTAGTCCGTAGCCTGTAGCCCGTCCTGATACTTCTCACTTCTCACTTCTTCCGTTATCTTGCCTCTTGCTTCTAAAGTAAGTTCTACCGCACCAATAACTGAGGAATTACAAACTTGTCACTCTGTGCCTTTGTGCCTCCAAACCATCGGTTTTAGTAGATGTAAGATTAATAAACTCAACTGAAAACTGATGGAATACCTTTAAAAAACACTTGAAAAAGATATAATGAATGATATTAATATAAGGAATGGTATTAATATAGATAAGGGTTGATATAATGAGGCAGTATTATTTATATTTAGAAGAACAAAATAAAGGACCGTATAGTATAGATGAGGTTGAGAGTTTAATTTTAACCGGAGAGGTTAAGAGTGATAGTTATATATGGTATGATGGCTTAAGTGATTGGTGTTCTATATCATCGCTTGATGAGTTTTCAGAATATTTTATAGACCAACCACAATCTCATCCCATACATCCACAAGAAAAAAGATATTTTGTAAAGATTAAAGAACAGCAGATAGGTCCTTTTACAGAAGCCGAGATAAAAAAAATAGAGTTACCAAAACATGCAAAGTTCACGGAAGCAGGGAGCAATGATTGGAAGCCCATATCCTTAATAACTGGTGCAAAAAACGATGACGATGAGAAAGAAGAAGAAGAAAAAACAAAAGAGAATGGGTCAAGGCTTACAAGAGGACAGAAGATAGTAGCTCTGGTCTCAATTGGTTTGATACTCGCTGTTGGGTTAGCATCACTATTTATTGTAAAATACTTTACAGGCAAAAAAGAAAAACCAGCTGATTTAACGATAGATGTCACACATTGATGGTACCCTATGGAAACCATGGACATTACAGGTCACGTTTCTTGATGTAGGACATGGTGATGGTATATTCATAAGAACACCGCATTCGTGGATGGACATTGATAAAACAAGGTATTCAATGATTGACTGGGGTGAGGAGATGGTAGATTATCTCAAGGCACAAAATATAAGGAAGAATTAAAAAATGTGAAAGGCATCGGTGACAAAAAGTATCAAAAAATGGAGAGCTGGGTCTCGGTTAAGGATGAATGAACATAAAATTAGAGAAGATTATCATTAATAAAGAAGTGAAAAATAATCCTGTGGTTAATAAAATATTGTTAAAAATAAGAAGCAGGAAACGATGTAGTGGTGTGTTCCAAACCCGGCCAAACCAGGAGATATGTGAGGCCAAGAAAATAGAGATTGAAGAGGCAGGATTAAGCGAGGTAATAAAAGAGATAAAAGAAAAACAAGACCCGATCGGGTGTGGAAAAAAAATACTCTATTTGACCGAAAACACAGGCCAAAAAATTGTAGGCTGCCCGGGTACTAAATATCATATCTGTTGTGGATACCAGATTATTTCACCATTATCAGGTTGCCCACTTGATTGCTGTTACTGTATACTTCAGGTTTACTATAAAAATAAACCATTGATATTCGACGTCGGAGTAAATAAGATAGTAGAAAGACTAAAGTTTTTATTAAATACTACAGAGTATACAAGATGGGGTACAGGCGAATTCAGTGATAGTTTAAGTCTTGAAAATATTTTAGGGTTTCATAAAGATATTATAAAAACGATTTTAAATGTAAAAGATAGATTTATAGAATTGAAAACAAAGGACAGATTTGATATAGAGAGCATACCCTGTGACAAAAGGGTTATCATTGGTTTTTCAGTAAATGTTAATGAGATAATCAAAAATGAAGAACAAGGTACAATAAGTCTTACTGAAAGATTAGAGCTTGCTAAAAGATGTGAGAACGCTGGTTTCTCGCTCTCTTTTCATTTTGACCCTATTATTGATAGAGATGATCTGGTAAATGAATATGTTAATCTAATAAAAAACATAACACAGGATTTTAATTATAAGAGAGTGGCATATCTCAGTTTAGGGACATTGAGATTCAGTCCTAAATTACCAGCGATTATAAGAGAACGTTTTCCAGAATCACGAATCCTTGAAGCACAGTTTGTAAGAGGGATTGATAAGAAGTGGAGATATAAAGTTGAACGAAGAATTTGTATTTATAAAAAAATGATTGAAAATATAACTAAAGAGTGGAAGGATAAAGTATATCTTTGTATGGAATCAGATGAGGTAACAAATGGGGTATTTGGTTGTGTATATAATTTAAGAGAAAGACTTGATAGCTGTGTTAAAAGGGTAGAGTGATGTATGGTTTATTATTATGAAGTGGTTTTACCAGTAGCAGTTAGACAAACTTATACTTATTGCTATGATAAAGACGATGATATCTTTTATCGCAGAGTAAAGGTTCCGTTAGGAGTAAAAGATTATACAGGGTTTGTCATAAGCAGAATAGATAAACCAGATGAGAATATAACTTATAAAACGATAAAGAGTGTAATAGATAAAGAGCCTTTACTTACTGACGATCTGGCTAAATTGTACAAACTTATTCTCAAAGAACAATTTACTTATCCCTATATAGCATTAAATACAATCTTACCACCTGTGCTTAAACTGTATAAATACACTGCTCGCAAAAGTTATGAGAAAGAAGAAGAGATAGTTATATTGAACCAGAGTATTTTAAATACCAAAAGAATAATCGATGATTTATTAAAAAAGGCACCTGCTCAGGCGATTATACTCCAGATACTACTTACCTATGGAGGCGAGTTTACCAGGCGAGAGATAGTAAAGTTTTCCTGTAAGGGATATGGTGTAATAAAAGAACTTGAAGATAAAAAATATATCAAATTAGTAAAAAGAAAAGATGAGGTTAGCGAAGTAATGGCTCCGATAAAACGAAAAGTGGGTGGGACCAAACTTACAGCGGATCAGTGTAAAATTGTAAATAGCATTAAGAACAGTTTATCACCAATTGTGTTTAACGAATTTTTGATTTTTGGTGTAACTGGCTCGGGTAAAACAGAGGTTTATATGGCGGTGATAGATGAGGTTTTAAAACTCGGGAAACAAGCTATTGTATTAGTGCCTGAGATAAGTTTAACCACGCAAATCTGGGAGCGGTTTTATGAGAGGTATCAGGACAAAGTTGTGCTATCACATAGCGGCTTATCTGATACGCATAGATTATCGATATGGCGAAAAATAAAAAGTTGTGAGGTAAAGATTGTTATAGGTCCGAGGAGTGCGCTTTATGCACCTTTTAACAACCTCGGACTCATTGTAGTTGATGAAGAACAATCTTTAACTTATAAAGCAAACGAAAACCCGAGAATTAATAGCCGTGATTTAGCAATAGCGAGGGCTAAGATACTTGACATACCTGTAATACTTGGCAGCGCAACACCATCTGTTGAAACGTTCTATCGAGCACAAAACAATCAATCTACATTGCTGGTACTACAGGAAAGAATAAATAAATTAGATTTACCTGAGATTGAAATTGTTGATATGAGGGAAGAGTTTAAGAAAAGAGGGACACAGCTTTTTTCAGAGACTCTTAAAACAGAGATACAAAGAGTCCTGAGATCAGGACATCAGGCGATAATCTTTTTAAATCGCAGAGGGTATTCGAGGTTTGTGCGATGTTCTAATTGTGGTTATACGTTAAAATGTATAAATTGCGATATATCTTTAACCTTGCATGGTTATGGGAGAAAGCTCTTATGTCATTACTGTGGACTTGAGCTCCAAAGACCACAGAACTGCCCAAAATGTAATAGTGAGA
>JBFMHD010000102.1:0-9645 GCA_040752395.1 Candidatus Hydrogenedentota bacterium | reverse complement strand
CCTTAATTAAGTATAAAAACTCTTAAAAAGGAGGAACATACCCTATGAAAAGCATGAGTAAGCCGTTAACAGCCTTAACAGAATCAGACTTATGGAAAGAAGTCAAGGTCGAAGAGGATGATATCTGTGGAGATTTGAAACCCCAACATTTAGAGATGTTAAAGAAAACGTTAGAAGCAACTATAAGTACAGATATCACACGTTATCTTTGTGCTGGCAGATATGCACGAGACGAAAACCGGGTGGATTACCGGTGTGGCGGGATGTCAATAGAAAAATTGTGTAAATAAAAAGAGGGATAAAGAAAGCAATAGCAAAGAGCCCGATCCCATCTCTCTTTTTAACCTCTTTTTTTATTTCTATGTCTTTTCTACTTATAGATATCTTTAGTAACTTAAAGTTACTTTTACTTATACATTTTATCTTTTTTAAGGGGTATACGATGTCCGGGATACTTTCCATATTATCGTTGGAAAGAACTTGACGAAAAAATCGAAAATACTTACAAAGCGATCAAAGTAGCAAGTCAAGCGGCGTTATCTGCAATGGTTACATTATGGTGATAATAGATGGTTACACTGTGGTGACAATTTTTGAGGCAATTTTTTATTTAAAAAATGGCTTTAGATTGTCACCACAGTGTAACCAAATTTATGCTTAAAAGTGCTTTTTATTATTCATTTATAATTTGATATAATTAGTTCTAATTTCTTTGAAATCAAGGAAAAATCTTAATTTTTATTGATATTATTAAAATTACAATCGGGGTGTAGCGCAGTTCGGGAGCGCGTCTGGTTCGGGACCAGAAAGTCGGAGGTTCAAATCCTCTCACCCCGACCAGCCCAAATTCTCTCACCAAGATATAAAATATAAAATATGAAAAACTAAAGATGATATGAAAAGAGTCGTGAGTCAAAACAGGACTCGAGACTCAAGACTCAAGACTTTTCAGCAGGCTCCGGGCTTCGGGTTCCAGCCGGCTGTAGTCCGTAGCCTGTAGCCTGTAGCCCGTCCTGATACATCTCACTTCTTCAGTTATCTTGCTTCTTGTCGCTTCGCTCCATTGTAAATTGCAAATTGCAAATTTATTTGCCTACTTTCTGAATAAAATAGTGCCCGGCTATTTTTTATATTTGATTTTTATTTTTTAAAACCTAAATTCCGCTATTTTTATAGCTGGATGGGGAATTTATAACGATAATTTTATTAATTCGTATTTCAAACTGCCAAGCCCGAGTTTACAAGCATACTCAAACTGGACATTATAATCTATCTCAGGATACACCCATCGGAACACATCACTATTTTTTGCTCTTTCTTTAAGCACTGTCTCTGTTTTTTCAAGAGGGATGGACTTCAATACCATATCAACACAGGCTTTATCAATGGCTACAGGGTCAGTTGATGCAAATATACCAAGATCAGGTAATATTTTTGCGTCCGAATAGCCATAACAATCGCACTCAGGCACTATATCTATACAAAAATTAACAAATAAAACCTTGGCTTTTTTGTTTTGGAGCATTGCATAACATTGCTCCATCATTCTCTCCTGTAAAACAGATGAAGATGCGTCCCACTTTAAACTTATTGCGGCTTCTGGACAGGTTCCTAAACATTGACCACACCCTATACATTTTTCACTATTGATCGTTGATCTCCCATTGATAAATTCTATAGCATTCATAGGACACCATTTAATACATAATTTACAACCTATACACTTTTTATCTTTTACATAAGGTGCTACTGTCGAATGCATTGATAGTTTGCCCCTTTTTGTGGCTAACCCCATGCCAACATTCTTTAATGCACCTCCAAAACCTGTTACTTCATGTAATTTGAAATGAGATAAAACTATTAAACTATCTGCATAATATATAGCCTCAGGAATTTCAATGACTTTATAATGCTTTAAATTATTAAAGTGTTTATCTATTTTTGCTTCGCCTTTTAAGCCATCAGCTATAATTATCGGTACGTTCATAGAAGCATAATTGAACCCGTTTTCAATCGCTGTCTGTAAATGCACAATAGCATCGGATCTCGAGCCTTTATAAATTGTGTTTACATCAGTGAGAAAAGGCCGTGCCCCTTTTTCTTTAATCATATCTATTATTTCTCTGACATAAATCGGCCGCAGATAAGCAACGTTCCCTTTCTCACCAAAATGGACTTTAACAGCTGTAATATCATTCTTTTCTAAAATTTCATCAAAATTAGATTTTAATACCAATTCTCGTAATCTTTTTAAACTCGTTTTTTTCATATTAGCCCGCATATTAATAAAGTAAACCTTACTCATATCATCTCCTCTGAAAAACGTTGTAACTCTAATGATATCAAGTAGAAGCAAGAAGCAAGAGGCAAGAGGCAAGATAACGGAAAAAGTAAGAAGTAAGAAGTGGGAAGTGAGAAGTAGCAGGACAGGCTACAGGCTACGGGCTACAGCCCGCTAGAAGTCTGTAAATATTTTTTCACTTCATCAATCAATATCTCTTTTTTGTTTTTATCTGGGTTATCAAGAACGATCTCAAGACAATGTTTTAATATTTTAGAGAATAAAGGCGAGGGTTCCAACCCCATATCTTTTAAATCATAACCATTAATAGCAAGGTCCTTTATACTAAAGACATTTTCTTCTTTAAGCACCTCCTTTATCCGTCTATAAAAATTAAGTACCTCCTTCCTTCTCTGCTCTGCAAATCTGTGTGAATATACATCTGCAAAATGAAATCTGAACATATCTTTCAAATATTCTTTACCAATTCTATTAATATATCTGCGTATAGCGGGTTTGGTCGCATTTTCATTAAGTATATATAAATGATTTTTAATAAGAGTGGTTACGTATTTAATCTCGTCTTTTGAGAATTTTAATCGTGTCATAATTTTTTTTGCTATATTGGCACCCTGTCTGTCATGACCAGTAAATGTAAAATCTTTTTTCTCATTTTTAAAAGTTTTGCACTCGGGTTTGGCTATATCATGAAGTAAAACCGTAAGTCTGAGTAACGGATACTTTTTTTTGATTCTGTCAATCGAGACCATTGTATGTGTAAAACAATCATAAAGATGATAATAATTCTGCTCTACGCCTTTAAGCTCTGTAAGTTCAGGTAAAATTACAGCTAAAACCGATAATTCATCCATCAAGTTAAAATAGTCTGATGGTTTGTCAATCTGTTCAAGCGATTTTAAAATTTCTTCCCGTATCCGTTCATCTGATAAAATATTTATACCGTTTTTAGTTTCAGAAATAGCTTCTTTTACAGACTGCTCAATCTGTAATTTAAACCGAGCTGCGAACCTTATGCCGCGTAAAATCCGCAGGTAATCCTCTTTAAATCTCTTCCGTGAATCACCGACGCTTTGTAGTATCTTGTTTTTTATGTCTTCTCTCCCTTTAAAAGGGTCTATATACTCATCCTTCAAAGGGTCATAAGCTATAGCATTAATCGTAAAATCACGTCTGTTCAGGTCATCAATAAGATTTCGTGAGAACTCTACTTTTGCATGACGACCATCTGTTTCGATATCCTTTCTGAAACTCGTTACCTCAAATCCCTTTCCTTGAATAATGACAAGGACCGTACCAAAATCTACACCTACAGGATGCGTATGGCTAAATACTTTGCTTGTCTCATCTGGTGTTGCATCAGTAGCTAAATCATAATCATTAACTTTTATACCCATAAGATAATCTCTTACACAACCACCAACAAGATACGATTTAAACCCTTTTTCATTAAATTTATTTATCAATATTTTTACTTCATCTGGGATTTGCATAATTAATAGTTATCTTCCAGCTCTCACATCACGGACACTGATACTTTTGTTATTAATAAGCACAAAACGTTTACTGCTATACATAGCCTTTATTACTACTTCATCAGGACCAATCTTTATTATCACCCCGGGATATATCCTTCCAAGACATACAACCTCTTGCGGTGAACTTAGAGTTTTAAAAAATTTCTTTTTTTCTTCAACCTCATCTTCAAGAAGACATAACTGCGGGTAAAGATAACGAAACGGTTTAACAAGCTCTAATAGCTCTTCTCTTCTCTGTGTAGCCAGCGCATCTTCTCTAATCCCTATCTCTCTTAAATCTTTAAGCGCCCTCTCCAATGGTGCTAATTTCGCTTTTAATACAGACCTTTCATCTAATAATTTAGACATCTCTTCCTGCAACTTTGGTGCTGTGAAATCATTCACCTCTACCTGCGTTTTAACCCCGGATTCGCTTCCCAGGTCATTTGTATATAAAGATTCTATGCAATAATAAGAACCTCCGGCAATTATACCAGGTTTGCCAAGTACAGCTATCTTACCCTCACACCTCACTTCAGAATGTAATATATATTCCTGAACAATAACATCTCCACCAGCCTCAAGTCTTGCCTGCTCAACAAATCTTGCCGAGATATTCTTCTTTGCTTTAAGAAACGCGCTGTTTCGACCAAATATAGCTCTGCTAATTTTTATACTTCCCTCAGTCGATTTAATCGTTGCTGCTCTAACATCTCCATAAATCTCAATATCATCCCGGGCCGTTATTCTTATTCTATCAGCCACATCACCATGTACAATAACTCTGCCAAGAAAATCTATATGACCCGTAGAAACATCTATATCACTGCTTATAACAAATATATTTTCAACCATAACCTTATTATTCTTGATATAAACATGACCCTGGGTCGTAGCTCTTAATTCAAGTCCATTGGGTGAAATTTCAGTATTTTTACCCATTGGCAGTTTCTTGTCTCTGCCAGATATCGGTTCGATCCGTTTACCTGTAACAGTCATCCCGGCTTCACCTGATGTGGGTGGTATCTTCTTTACAAGTATCTGACCCTCCACAACATTCTTAACATACCCTAACTCAAAAAAATCAACCCTGCCATCCTCCAACTCTTTTGGTGTCAATTTCCCAAGATCAAAAAGATACTCGAGTTTAGCATCTTCTCCGTTCTTCTTTGGCTTCCCTTCTGCAATAACAACCTCTCGCCGATATGGGGGATTAATTATATCATTTACAATTTCTTCATTTATGCCAAATACTACTCCCCTTAATTTTAACGCGGCCTTGATATCCTCTTTTGTAAGTATTACCGGCTCAAGTTCTTCAGGTATATCTATTTTGCAGGTTGCTTTAAGCTGATTTGGTGAGACATTAATTTTTATATAGGCTCGCCGGGCCCTGTCATCAAGTTTCCTAATCTCTTTTATCATCGTAGTTATTATAGCGATTTATTTATAAAAATCAACTATTTTTTTTGCTGACTCTGTCCCTGAACAAAGTTCTGGTTTTTTGTTGTGCGTAACGCATCCCTGCTACTACTACTGTATTCCGCATACTCAAAGAAAAAAGCTAATGCTTGCTGATAACCCCGGGAATTTGCCGAAAGACCAATTTGAGCATCTGAAATAGAAAAACCAAGCTCCGCTGCTTTATAACGCCGTATAACTACCCAATCCTTCCTGTTTTCACTAATAGCTATATTAATATTATCTCTAAAAAATTCAATCGCATAAAATATTGGTTTTTTCTTTAAATAAAAATATTCGGTATTCTGATTGGTGTTATTTGTGTTTGTAAGACTGATGTTTCTACTCTCAGCACAACTTAATGATACCCAGTTCCATTTATCTCCAAAAATAACAATCGCGCCATCAGTGTTTCTTGCCTCCGAACCTTGCATCTTGATAAGTACTGTGTATCCATCCTCTATCTCCAGCTGTTTTAGTATTAATGGTCCGGATGGCTCTTTAGTATATATCTGCTCACGCGGTTCTGCGTATAGAGTTAAAGCACCACCTGATATATCAGCCCTCCCTGAAACAAACATCTCGCTCCAACCAGATTTTTTTAAAAAATTTATCTCATCAAATGTTTCATAATATATCAGCCCCTTATCAAATACAAAATGAACATCATCATAAAGCGTTTCATGAGTTGTTACGCTCCATTTCATTCCATCTGATCTCAATATTACAAACCCCATTAAATCAGTTCGATAGATCTCAATATTACGCATTCCCAAACGCTCAATAACCTCTGTGTGCGGATGTCCGTAGCTGTTCCCTACACCGCACGAAATCAAAGCAATTTTAGGTTGTACCCTGCTCAACCATTCTTCAGTAGTTGAGGTTGTACTCCCGTGATGACCCACTTTCAAAACATCTGCTCGTAGCTGGTCACCATACTTATTTAACATAATTTTTTCAGCCATCTCCTCAGCATCACCTGTAAAAAGTATCGATGTCTTGTTGTAAGTAAGTTTACATACTATAGAGTTGTTATTTATATTGCTGTACTCGGGTCTATCCGGATGAAATATCTGAACCCTGATATTATCTGCAAAGGTATATTCATCACCTGCTCTGGGATTAATATAATTTATCCCTTTGTTAAGTATTAGTTCCAGCAACTTTTTATAAACAGCTGTTGTGTGCGGGTAACCAGGGTCATAAACCTCTTTTACAGGAAAATTTAATAAAATTTTTTCAATACCTCCTATATGGTCAGTATGCGGATGGCTCATTATAACAGCCTCAATGTTAGTTATTCCCAGTTTACCTAGATAAGGTATCATAGTAGTCGTAGAATTCGTACCAGCATCAATTATATAAACCTTTTTTGAAGGCGTTACAATAATAAAACCATCCCCCTGTCCTACATCAACCATCGTAACTACTAAACAAGCTTCTTTTTCCCGGGGAATGGATAAACTTCCAAATATTGGGGCGACTTTTAAAGATTCGGATTTTATATTTTCTCTATCAACTTCAGCCTGGCTTGTTTCTTGCTGAATAACAGATTTATTCCTGGCATTCTCCTTAATGGCTGATTTAGGAAAAAAGTATCCTATTAATAAAACTGCGAAAGCAAAGATAAATAACGAAAATTTATACCATTCGAACCGTTTCTTTTCTGATGGTTCTGGTTTTCCAGGTTCAGTTGGACTCGTAACCTCTTTGTATAATTTCGATTCAGAAAGGATAACAGGGATATTCCATGTTATATGTTTAAATTTCATTTGTGCCGTTATTTTGCCTTCTTTAATTAAATTGATAAGCTCCTGTCTTGAAAAAGGACCGAACTCTTTTCCGGAATCATCATAGTAGAACCAATATTTTTCAACTGATACCTCTTTTTTTTCAAAAAAATCGTAAAGTTCAGCAAGCTCAAAGGCAGGAATATAACGATTACTTTTACCGATGCGTATCTGTGTGGCTTTTGTTACAAACTCTTTTAATTGCTCTAATGAATATGGTCCGTATTCTTTACCTTGATGTAAAACATAGTATTCAAATCCCGGTGGTTGCTCAGGTTCAAGTCGCGTAGCTTTTTTTTGTAATAATGGTTTTAATTCTTCTACATCTGATGCAGTATGCCAGGTATCTTCACCAACACGGCATACAAGCGTTGCTGGTGTAAGAAATAACTCTAATTCTTCAATTGTATATGAGCCATAAACAGCATTGTGGTATAAAATATAATATTTTTTTTCTTCTGTCATACCTTTAAGTCTCTAAAACTTACATACCTTCTATCAACGCATCCCCATCAGTCTTTGATTGAATTTTTACAACCTGGTCTTCCCCGCGTTTCTTCCAGCTATCGCGTAAAACAACAATACGGTTGAATACAAGCCTCTCTTTTGTAGAATCTGAATCCACACAAAAATAACCATGTCTTAAAAACTGAAATCTATCACCCGGTTTCGCATCTTTTAGACTTTGTTCAACTAAACAGGAATCAAGTACAATTAAAGAATTTGGATTTAAATTTGCTGCAATATCAGATGTGTTCCAGTTTTCGTCAGGATTGGGTTTTAAAAATAAATAGTCATATAACCGAACTTCGGCTTTTATAAATCGTTTAGCAGAAACCCAGTGAAGAGTCCCCTTTACCTTCCGTCCATCAGCTGACCAACCACCTTTTGTCTCAGGGTCATAGGTGCAATGTAGTTCAATAACCTCTTCTGTTTTTGGATTTTTAACAACGTCATTACATTTGATGTAGTAGGCGTTTTTTAAGCGAACCTCTTTACCGGGTGATAATCTAAAAAAATTCTCTGGAGGCTCTTCCATAAAATCTTCTCTCTCTATGTATATTACTTTTGAAAACAGAACTTTACGTGATCCCATTCCCGGGTCTTCAGGGTTGTTTTCAGCATCGAGAAATTCCTCTTTGTCAAAAGGATAATTATCTATAACCACTTTCAAAGGTCTTAATACAGCCATAATTCTGGGAGCACGTTTATTTAATTCCTCACGGATACAATGCTCAAGTAATGCTATGTCAACTGTACTGTTACTTTTTGCTACACCTATCCGTTCACAAAAATCTCTGATGGCTTCAGGTGTATATCCCCTGCGCCGTAATCCAGCTATTGTGGGCATTCTCGGGTCATCCCAGCCCCTCACATAACCTTTTTCAACAAGTTCTAATAATTTTCGTTTACTTAAAACAGTACAAGTAAGATTCAGTCGCGCAAATTCTATCTGCCTGGGATGATAAATTTTCAATTCATCAAGAAACCAGTCGTACAACGGCCGATGGTCCTCAAACTCCAGAGTACAGATCGAATGTGTAATCTTTTCTATAGAATCAGAAATACAATGAGCAAAATCATACATCGGATATATACACCATTTATCGCCTGTTCTATGATGTGGTTGATGTAAGATACGATACATAACCGGGTCCCTCATATTTACGTTGCCAGAGCTCATATCAACCTTTGCACGTAATACGCATTCTCCTTCTTTAAATTCTCCTCTTTCCATCCGCTTAAACAAATTTAAATTTTCATCAATAGACCTGTCTCTATAAACGCTCTCTTTGCCCGGCTCTGTTAAAGTACCTCGTGTTTCTCGTATCTCATCCATACTTAAATCACAAACATAAGCCTTACCATCTTTAATCAGTTGTATCGCATAATCATATAAGTGTTGAAAATAATCTGAAGCATAAAACACCCTCTCCACCCAATCAAACCCCAGCCATTTAACATCTCGTTTTATTGATTCTATGTACTCAATATCCTCCTTTGTAGGGTTCGTATCATCAAATCGTAAATGACAGACACCATTATATCTTTTTGCTAACCCGAAATTAAGACAAATAGATTTAGCATGCCCTATATGTAAATACCCATTAGGTTCAGGCGGGAACCGCGTAACGACACGACCATTGTATTTGCCGGTTTTTAAATCATTCTCTATAATCACATCTATAAAAGACTTGTATTGATAATCATCCATTTTCATTCACTTAATTTTCAAACTTTGTAATATTTTCTATTGACCTCTGCATTAATAATGAGACAAATTTTGCATTTTGCATTCACTCTGTAGAGTAGAGCGCTGGCGCAGTAGGATATTGTTAGTGATACGTCGCAAGCGACCAGTTAAGCACTTAACATTCATACTGTCTCCAGCACCCCCTCATCAAACCGTGCTTGAAGTTTTCCCTCTCACGGCTTTCCGATAACTTTCATCTTTCAATTCTTCCTGTATCCCTTTCAGAAATTCATCTACTCCATTTTCCTCTATCTCTTTGATACTTTGTCTGTCTATCCCTGACGCTCCTTGTTTATTCAAGTTCCGCCAAGCCTTTTGCAGTAC
>JBFMHD010000101.1:0-9680 GCA_040752395.1 Candidatus Hydrogenedentota bacterium | reverse complement strand
AACAGGACTCAAGACTCAAGACTCAAGACTTTTCAGCAGGCTCTGGGCTTTTGGCTCCAGCCGGCTGTAGTCCGTAGCCTGTAGCCCGTCCTGACACCTCTCACTTCTTCCGTTATCTTGCTTCTTGTTTCTTTCGTTATCTTTCTTTCCGTTATCTTGCCTCTTGCTTCTACTTGATATTATTATAGTTACAATGTTTTTCAGAGGAGGGCTTTTATGTCAACCGTGAGATTAAATAATGTATGGAAAATATATGAAGGGAACGTCGAAGCAGTTAAAGATGCAAATATAAATGTTGAGGATAAGGAGTTTGTTATTCTGGTTGGACCTTCTGGTTGCGGGAAATCAACTACTTTAAGAATGGTAGCAGGGTTAGAGGATATAACAAAAGGTGAAATTTATATTGATGACAAAATTGTAAATGATGTTCCTCCTAAAGACCGAGATATAGCAATGGTCTTTCAGAACTATGCGTTGTATCCGCATATGTCTGTTTATGATAATATGGCATTTGGTTTAAAACTTCGAAAATTCCCGAAAGATGAGATTGACAGACGCGTAAAAGAAGCAGCAGAGACACTCGGACTCTCTGAACTTTTAGACCGAAAACCAAAAGCTTTATCCGGCGGTCAGCGGCAGCGGGTCGCTGTGGGTAGAGCCATCGTAAGAAAACCAAAAGTATTCTTATTTGATGAACCGTTATCCAATCTTGATGCTAAATTAAGGGTGCAGATGAGAGCAGAGTTGTCTAAATTACATACAAGGCTTCAAGCTACAATGATTTACGTGACCCATGACCAGATAGAAGCTATGACCATGGGTACCAAAATTGTTGTTATGAAGGATGGTATAATACAACAGACCGATGCGCCTATTGACTTATATAAAAATCCTGTTAATAAATTTGTTGCTGGTTTTATAGGTACGCCGCCTATGAATTTTATAACGACAACTGTTGAGGAAGAGAGTGGGAATGTTTATTTAAATGAAGGTACGTTCAGAGTAAGAGTTTTACCAGAGATGGCTAATAAATTAAGAGAACTAAACCTTAAGTCAAGACAGGTTACGCTCGGTATCCGACCTGAAAATATTTTTGATAAAGTTTTTATGCCTGATGCACCACCAGAACATACAGTCAGAGCAACCGTAGAAATTGTTGAACCTATGGGCGCTGAGGTTTATTTACACCTGACAACTGGCAAGCATATGTTAACCGCAAGAGTAAGTGGTGATGACCAGGCAGAGGTAAATGATCAGATAGACCTGGTTTTTGATATGTCTAAAGCTCAGATATTCAGTATTGAGGATGACAGGAAAATAGCCTGCTTGCCAGCATAAAAAAATAGATAATTCCACTTATAGCGGATAGAATACAAATAGGTTTATAAAGACCACGTGGTTAAAACTAAAAAGCAATGCTTTACAATAAAATATTTAATTTAATTTTATTATTAATATCTATATTCTTGTTATTCTGCTTGTTGCAAACACTTATACCATATCCCGTACACTGGGATTCTATATTATATATTCGTGCATTGGATTATTTTGATATATCAGGGTCTCAACCCCAGGCACCAGGATATATTTTTTATATCGTGGCAACTAAAATTATTTTTTTTATAATAAGAGAGCCTTTTTGGAGCTATATATTATTAAACTACCTCTCTTTTATATTTTTGATATTTTTAATGAAAAAATATACAGAAAGATATCAGATATCGATAAATATAATTTATTCTATTTTATTTTCTTCACCAATTTTTTTATATTATATAAATCAGGTTCGACCCTATATCTTTGTATGTTTACTTTTTAATATTATTTTATATTTATTTTATATTTGTTTTAGAGAGAAGCGTTTTCTTTTGTTTTCTTCTTTATTATTAGGCATAAGTGGCGGTGTTAGACAGCAGGATATGGTTCTTTTACTACCACTTTATATTTTTATATTATATTATTCTTCTTTCAAAAAGATATACAAACTACTTGGTATAGGTTTATTTTTTATCGGTATATGTTTATGGTTTATACCTCTTTTTATTATTTCAGGTGGAATTTTATCATACTTTAAAACTGTTTCGGAACTTTTATTTTCGCACACCGTAAAGATACCGTTAACTCATAATTTTGGGATGTTAATAATAGGGTTTTTTACATTAACTCCAGTTGGATTTTTTATTCTTTTTTTGGATATTTATACAAAGATTAGAACAACTGCTTCCTTTTTTAAAAAGTTAGAAATAAAGAATGATATTATTTTCTGGGGCATTTTGTTTATGCCGGCATTAATATTTTATTTATTTGTTCATTTAAACGATGCGGGTTATATGTTGTGGTTATTTATACCGATTAGTGTTTATTTATCGTCTATTATTTCAAATTACAAAACGAGGGTGAAAAAAATTATTAGTTTTATCGTTTTTATCCCGGGCATTTGTTATTATCTTTTTGTTCCTTCCCATTATAGTTTTGCGTTTATCAACAGAATATCGAAATTGCAGATAAGGATGACAGAGTATATAAAACTAAATTACGGTACTGATACTGTTATTATAGGTGATGAGAATTATTATTTTGGTTTTATAAATCTCACATATTTTTTACCTCGATACAGAGTGTTTCATATAGATGAGGTCTATAAAAAATGCACCCCATCTTTTTATAGAAGGCCTCTGGGAACACAGATATTTTCCGAAAAATATAAAAGAACTGGTACGATTTATATTCCGGAGTCCACAAGAAATATTATTTTTACCTTTAATCCTTTAGATTACAAAAAAGACATTTCTTCTTCTTTCAACCAGATTACTTTTGATCCAAAATATCTTTCAGTTTATATATTACATCTCATTAGAGTAGGGGCAGTTTGAGAAAAGATATTATTATGCAGACAGCAGATTAAGTTTAAAACATTAAGGCAAAGAAAGTATATCTTTAAAAAACTTTACAATAAAACCAGAAATGTTTATATTGATAACCGATTGGTCGCCTAAAAACTATACATTAGGAAATTCAGCTTTTATTCCGAAAACGCCTGACGACGTACATGACATAGAGGTGCTTAATTAATGAAAAAAATTAAAAATAGAGCTGTGAGAGTAATTTCATATAGTGACTACAACGATGAAAAAAACAATACAAAATGGTGGTCTGAGTTATCCGCAAATAAAAAAATAAAAGTAATGAAAGAACGTCAAAAAGAATTAATTGAACTCAGAAAATCTGCGGGTATCAAGGATAAGTTTTCAAAAGGTAAACATTTTGCGTCTAACGATTACAAAAATTTTATAAAGATAAGATGAGTTTATGGAACTGCAGGCAATTTGCAAGGTATTCAACAAACACAGTGTTGATTATCTTGTCATAGGAGGAGATGCGGTCAATATTTACGGTGGAGATAGAGTTACTTACGACCATGATGTGTGGGTAAACAGCAGCAGGGATAATCTTGAAAGGTTAGTAGATGCTTTATATGAACTCGAATATATAAAAGACAAGAATAAAATTGCTGTTTTAGATAGAATATACAGGCCTGTTGAATTGTTTAAAAAGTTCAAACTAAACAAATTTCGCCTGAATGAAACCGATATCCCGCTTGATATATTCTCCAGTAATATTCGATATAAAAAATTTACGCTATGCTATAAAAGGCGCAACACAATTTTGATAGACAAAGTAGAGGTTAATTTTATATCTAAAAAAGACCTTATAAAACTGAAAAAAATAGCAGCACGTTCCAAAGATTTATTAGACATCAAAAAAATCGATACTTCACCTTTGTCTCTTTTGGGGTAAGTAGGCAGGCAGTTTTTATTGAAACCTCACTGATGAATCCTACAAAGTGAAGAATGGCTTTAGAACGTGAAATGGTAACTTAAAGATAAGTTAACAAAGTAAATAAGCGGGACCCAGTAGATACCAAGAATAAAAACTAAAAGCATTATCAAAAAGATGGTGAACTTTATATAGAATGGAGCTACAAATAAAGAGTCAGTTTCTGAGACTTCAAAATACATCGCTTTTATTATCCTCGCATAATAATATAATGATACGACACTGTTTAATACAGCAAGTAATACAAGCCAGTACATCTTGATATTAAGAACTGAGATGAATAAATAATATTTCCCTATAAAACCTGCAAGCGGTGGTATACCTGTAAGCGAGAATAAAAATACAGTCATAGCAACAGAAAGAAGAGGAGACTTCCTACCAAAACCATTGAACTCGTTTATACCGGATTTACCCAATACTGAAACAACTGAAAATGCACCGATGTTCATAAGGGTGTAAACAAATATATAAAAATTGATTGCGAACATACCAAAGATTTCAGGGACTGCCAGCCCCATAAAGATATATCCGATATGGGCTATTGAAGAATAAGCAAGAAGCCGTTTTACATCTGTCTGAGGGAGCGCACAGAGGTTGCCGATACTCATTGTTATAGCAGAGATAACAGCAAATAACATAGGCCAATCTACGTTCCCGTATTTAGAACAAGGGTCTAAAATTTGCATAAATAGTCTTGCAATTACTGCAATTGATGCTGTTTTTGGAGCGACTGAGAAGAAGGCGGTAACCGGTGTTGGTGCACCCTCGAATACATCAGGGACCCACATATGAAACGGAAAAAAACCTGTCTTGTAACCGAGTCCGATTAAAATAAATATAAGACCAAGTGTTACAGCTAAATCAGATGAGATCAAGGAACTTGAAAGTGAACCACTTATCTCAAAAAGGTCTAATGATGCGGTTCTACCATATATAAGACTCATACCAAAAAGCATTATACCAGTTGATGCAGCGCCGTAAACCATATATTTTAACCCGGATTCTGATGATTTCTTGTCCAATGAAAATGTTGCAAGTAGATAGCAAGGGATTGATAATATCTCAAGTGATAGATAGAGCATAAGAAAATGGGTTGAAGAAACAAGAAACGAGATTCCCAGAAGGGCTGTGAATAAAAATATCGTGTATTCTGCAAATCGTTCAGATTTTATCTCTTTTGATGGGACTGAGATTATAAAAGTTATTACTGTTGCTATTGATACAGTGATTTTAAAATATATCCCAAAAGTATCGATTGTTAATAAACCACCAAATGCAGGCAGTGTAGTAATTTTATTTGATAAACAAAGCAAAGATAAACCATAAATTGATAGCCCTAAAATAGATAAAGGTATTACAATCTGTTTTCTTCTATTTCTATCTATTACGATACAGATTAATATAAAACTCAAAATAATAAGTGATAGTATGAGTTCAGGTGAGATAAGAATAAGCGATAAAGTGTTCTCAGATATCCAGTCTCTCATAAAGTAACCTTACCTCACTATATGTGAGGAAGAAGTAAGAAGTATCAAGAAAGTCCTTGAACCTTCATTTAACCATTGAGATGAGGTTAAGCAAAGAGATATCCATAAGTTTCAATATAGCTGTTGGATATATTCCGACAAATATAACGATTATAAGAAGCGGTATAAGAGTGAATAATTCTCGAGCATTTATTTCCTCGATCTGGTTATATTTTGGGTTTGGTTTACCAAGAAACATTCGTTCAATAGTCCATAAGAAATAGCCGGCAGTTAAGACGATGCCTGTTGATGCGAGCACAGTGAGTACCCGAAATTTTGCAAACCCTCCAAATAGAACAAGCACTTCAGAGATAAACCCTGATAAACCCGGGAGTCCAAGCGAAGCGAACATAGCAAGCGAGGTTATCCCTGAATATATCGGCATCTGGGTTGCAAGCCCACCAAAACCATTGATATCTCTGTGATGCACGCGGTCATAAACAACACCGACAATTAAAAACAGCATACCAGTGATTGTCCCGTGATTAAACATCTGAAGCAGAGCACCGTTCATACCAGCTTGATTTAATGAAGCCATACCAAGCAGACAATAACCCATATGACTCACTGAAGAATATGCTACAAGCCGTTTAAAATCAGTCTGACCCATAGAACATAATGCGCCGTATATAATGTTAATAACTCCGAGCACAGCAAATGGGAACGCAAAATATATCGCTGCATGTGGTAATATAGGGAACGATATCCGCATAAAACCATAGATACCCATTTTAAGCAATATCCCGGCAAGAATAACAGAGATAGCGGTTGGTGCTTCAACGTGAGCATCAGGTAGCCAGGTATGAAACGGGAACACAGGCACCTTAATTGCAAATGCTATGTATAAAAAAATGAATGCGATACACTGAAAGAAGAATGAGAATTTAAATTTTGGAAGTTCTGTTAAATCAAACGAGCCTGTTTTTAAATACATCACAATCATTACAATCAGCATAAAGACACTGCCAAGAAGAGTATAAAGGAAAAACTTTATAGCAGCATATTCTTTACGGGGGCCACCCCAAATCCCGATTAAGAAATACATCGGTAAAAGCATAAGCTCCCAGAAAATATAAAATAAAAAGAAATCAAGCGCACAGAAAGTGCCAAGCATCCCTGTCTCAAGTAGAAGAAATAATGAGAAATATCCTTTTAATGATTTGTTTATTCCAAACGAAGCGATTACTGATAAAAATGAGAGCAAGGTTGTAAGGATAACCATAGTAATCGAGATACCATCAACTGCAACATAATATTTTATATTAAACATTGGTATCCAGTTGTATTTTTCAACGAACTGGAATGCTGAGGTACTTGAATCGAATCTAAGTAGTAGTGGCAGACTCAATAGAAGCGGGATAAAAGATATAGCAGTTGCTGTGATTTTAATTATTTTCTCTTTTTTTTCAGGGATAAGAAGTAAAAAAAGTGCACCTATGGTTGGGATAAAGATTATAAATGTTAATAAATGTTCCATATCAGATCAGCCTCCATAAAATTACAAAAAGAACAAAGCCGAGGCCTAAACTTAAATAAAACTGGACCTGGCCTGTCTGGATAAATCTTAATTTATTACCGAAATCGAAAGTGCCGTCCGCAACACCATTGACCATCCCATCAACAACTGCATTGTCGAATTTTACTGTTTCAAAAGAGGTATCTGCAGTTGTCTTTGCAGAGCCATCTATTATACCATCGATTACTTTTAAATCAAATTTTGTAAAAAGATATACAAATGTGAAAATCAGGATACGGATAAGCCAGAGATAGATTTCGTCAAGATAGTATTTTTTTACAAGCAGGTTGTAGATTATCTGGAATCTTTCAGCTGTCTTTTGGGGAGAGAAAAGTGGTTTCAGATAAAATAAAGTAGCAAGCACAATACCAGAGATTGCAAAAACAAGTGATAAGAAAGTAGCAGAGAGATGGGCAATATGCTCGATATGATGGTCGATATGGATTTTGTTTGAAGTAACGAGTCTCTGGAACCACGAATCACCTGATGTTACAACGTACCAGAGACATAGTATCGAAAATATAACAAGCGGTATTGTCATAACAGGTGGTGATTCATGTGCATGTTCGAATTTATGATGGTCTTTTGGTTTACCGTAAAAAGTCAGATACAATGCTCTGAACATATAAAACGCGGTCAGGAACGCAGTAGAGATACCGAATAAAAACGGGATAAAGTGTTTCGGGTTAGTGATAGCGAACGCGAGCGCAGATGAGAGTATAGCATCTTTTGAGAAGAAACCTGAGAATGGCGGTATGCCGCAGAGCGCAAATGTTCCGATAAGAAATGTTATAAAAGTTATAGGCATCTTTTTACGAAGATTTCCCATCTCAAATATATCCTGGGTATGAACCGAATGTATCACAGAGCCTGAACAGAGGAAGAGCAAGGCTTTAAATGAAGCGTGAGTGAAAAGATGTAACAGTCCTGCGCTATAGCCACCAGAGCCCAGTCCAAGCATCATATAACCGAGCTGGCTTATTGTTGAATATGCGAGCACCCTTTTTATATCTCGTTGCACGAGCGCGATTGTTGCTGCTAAAAACGCAGTAAACCCGCCGATATAAGTGATTACAAGCATAGCATCCGGCGTAAATATAGGATAAAGTCTGCCAACCATATAAACACCAGCAGCAACCATTGTAGCAGCGTGTATCAGGGCAGAGACCGGGGTTGGTCCCTCCATCGCGTCTGGCAGCCATACATGTAGCGGGAACTGAGCACTTTTACCAACAGCACCCATAAAGATTAATATCCCGGCAATCGTTAAAAGATTTCCCTGGATAGTATTGTTTTTAACCGAATTAAATATATCAATATAGCTTGTGGCACCTGTGTTTACATACATCAAAAGTATGCCAATAAACATTCCGACATCGCCAACACGTGTTGTAATAAACGCTTTTTTACCAGCATACGCAGCCTCTGGTTTCTCGAACCAGAAACCTATTAAAAGATAACTCGAAAGACCAACAAGCTCCCAGGTGATGTAAAGAATGAAAATATTGTCAGTTACAACAAGCCCGAGCATCGAAAAAGCAAATATTGAGAGATAAGCAAAGAATGTGTTATAATTTTTATCTCCATGCATATAGCCAACTGAATAGATAGTGACAAGTGATGCGACAAGAGTAACGATTACAAGCATTACAGCTGTCAGATTATCAAGAAGATAACCATGAGATATGACAAACCCGCTTATTGAGAGCCAGGTGAAATATTTATTTATAGAAAACTCAGGGTTGTCTAAGAATAGGATATGGCCCAAAAGAACGAGTGACAGAATAAGTGAGATAATAATAGCGATTATAGCAAGCCAGTGACTGCTAAACGGCAGTTTTTTACCACACAGGATTAAAACAATAAAAGAGATAAGTGGTGCAAAAACAATTGTGATAATTGTTAGAGATACAGGGTCAATATTTAAGAGATTCAGCACTGTCTATATCTCCTTCACCTGTTAGCTGGAATATGTTAAAGACGATTGCAAGCGCAACCGCGGCCTCACCCGCAGCGATTGTTATAATAAAGATTGCAAATATGATGCCTTCGACTGGATTGCTAAAAGAATTAGCAAAAAGAACAAAATTAAGGCTTGCAGAATTGAATATAAGTTCGATACCCATAAGAACAGCAACCAGGTTTTTTCTGCAAAGAATAGCAAAAAGACCAAGAACAAATAAAATCGAAGATACTAAAAGAATACATTGTGTAGTTATCATTCGAGTCTCCTTCGAGCGATGGTTGCAGCACCGATCATACATATAAGAAGAAGGATAGAGACAGCTTCAAACGGCAACATATACGGCCCGAGTAAAGTATCTGCTATCTGATTTACTTCTTGTGATGTAATATTCAGTTTTGGCCAGGCTGAAGATGAGATTAATTTAAGAAAAACAATAAACATACAGACAGAAATAATAATACCAGGAACTAGATTCTGTTTTTGTGTAAAACCAATATTTTGTATAGTGTATGTTATGATAACGCCAAAAATAATAAGAACAAGGATACCACCGACATAAATCATCACCCAGACACAAGCAAGAAAATTACAACCAAGTATAGAATAAAAACAGGCAACACAACTAAACGTGAACAATAAGAAGAAGGCGCTTCTTGCTACATTCTTTGATAGAACAACAAAGCCTGCGGAAACTATCAACAGAACTGTAAGCAAAATAGTGATGCTAATGGTCATTTTAGATACTATCCCCCTCTGAAAAACATTCTAACTCTAATGATATCAAGTAGAAGCAAGAAGCAAGATAACGGAAGAAGTGAGAGGTGTCAGGACGGGC
>JBFMHD010000100.1:0-9707 GCA_040752395.1 Candidatus Hydrogenedentota bacterium | reverse complement strand
ATCAACGAATGTCGGTGGCATTAGTGAACTTGTGATTGATAAGAAAACAGGGTTTTTATTAGAACAGGGCGATTTAAACGGATTTGTAGAAAGAATAAAATATTTAATACAAAATAAGGAAATAAGGAAAGAGATGGGAGAGGAAGCAAAAAAGTATATTGAAGAAAATTTTCAAATGAATAAAGTTATTGACAGTTATATAGAGTTATATAAACGTTTGC
Source organism: Candidatus Hydrogenedentota bacterium (assembly GCA_040752395.1). Lineage (GTDB taxonomy): Bacteria > JBFMHD01 > JBFMHD01 > JBFMHD01 > JBFMHD01 > JBFMHD01. The sequence continues at coordinate 9,486 of JBFMHD010000100.1, read as the reverse complement.
TTGACAGGAAAAAAGAAATGAGATAAAAAATAGATAGGAGAAAAAAATAATGTATGCTGTGATAAAAACCGGTGGGAAACAGTATAAAGTTTCACCGGGCGATAATATATTTGTTGAAAGAATAGATGGTAAAGAAGGAGATGTTGTAGAGATAAATGAAGTACTACTTATAAAAGATGATAAAGGAGTAAAAGTCGGCAACCCTTTTATACAGAACACTAAGGTTTTGGCAAAGATTGTAGAACAAAAAAAAGACGATAAGATTATTATCTTTAAGTATAAAAGAAGGACCAAATACAGGAGAAAACGCGGACACAGACAGAATTATACTAAATTAGTAATTGATAAAATTTCTATTGAATGATATATATTGAAATAGTATATAAAGATAACAATATCTCTTCTTTGAAAGTAAGCGGACATTCTTATTTTGATGATAAGGGGCAGGATATTATATGTGCGGGTGTATCGGCGATATGTCAGCAGTTAGGCCATAGCCTTGTAAGACTAACAGAATTTTCAGGCGTAATTGAGGGCCAGGAGGGTATATTTAAAGTAGTATTGACAGAAAAAGATTTAGCTGATAAAAAGATTAAACTATTATTAGATTCATCTGTATTGGGATTAAAGGGTATTTATAATAGTTATCGAGGTTTTATTAAAATCAAAGAGATAACAGAGGAGTGACTTATGGCACATAAAAAAGGCATGGGTTCATCAAGAAATGGCAGAGATTCGAATCCGCAGTATTTAGGTGTGAAGCGATTTGGTGGTGAATTGGTTAGAGAGGGTACTATTATTGTGAGACAGCGTGGAACAAAGATTCATCCAGGTCCAAATGTTAGTTGCGGCCGTGATGATACTTTATTTGCTTTAAAAAACGGCATAGTAAAATTTTTTACAAGAAGAAACAAAAAGTATGTATCAGTCGCAGTGGTGCCAGCGTAACCAAACTCGTGAGTCATAAGTCTTGAGTTATCAGTCTTTAGTCATTTGAATTACATTAAAGGGACTCAGAACCCAGGACTCAAGACTTGTCATAGGAGTTATTATGGAATGGGTTATAACAATGATAACGCTTGTAGCAGGGTGTGTTACAATAGCCTGGTTTATTCGTGATGTAAGGAAAGAGAATAGTAAAATATTAAAATCTATGCTTGATGTTCAGAAGACGTCACTTGATGTTCAGAAGACGTCACTTGATGTTCAGAAGACGTCACTTGATGTTCAGAAGACATCACTTGATGTCCAGAAGACGTCACTTGATGTCCAGAATACATCTCTTAATGTGCAGAGAGAAGTGGCACAAATACTGGTAAAGATAGAGGAGGGACAACGGGAAGGGTTTAGAATGTTAAGTGAAGATATGACAAAGTTAGGGGCGATACTTGAAAGAGTGTGTGTGATACTTGAGAGGGTGTCATTCGCGCAGAGATAAAAATATTGAGAGATTCAAAGATTAAAAGATTATTTCTGCATCCTCCATTTTACTGCTACTTTTCATTTCTTACTTTTTCAGAGGAGTCATGAGCGTGGTTTGCGCTCTACACTATTGGGTTATTGGGTTATTGCGTTTTTGGGTTTTTGCGTTCTACACAAAGGATGAAAAACTAAAGATGATATGAAAAGAGTCGCGAGTCGCAAGTCGTGAGTCAAAACAGGACTCGAGACTCAAGACTCAAGACTTTTCATAGGGGGCTCCAGCCGGCTGTAGTCCGTAGCCTGTAGCCCAAATTATTAGAATTACAGCGTTTTTCAGAGGAGTCTATGTATGATGGGATACGAGAGAAGAAAATATTATAGACTTGATTCGAACGTTTTATCGTGGTATGAGCTCCCGCACGATGAAACTATTCCTATTAGAGAGGTACTGGGTCGAGTTACTAAAAATATAGGTGGTGGCGGATTACTTGTGGAAATGGATCAGCCTATTACTATATCTTCCGAACTAAAAATGGATTTGAAATTGCCAGGTGTCAAAAAAACAATCAAAACTATAGTAAGAGTTGTAAGAGTTGAAGAACTTTACTCGGGTAAGTATGATATTGGGTTTACTTTTAGGAAAATTAAAGAACAAGATAGAAAAAAAATACTAAAATATGTTGAAAGTAAAACAAAAAAACATTAACCCTACTTATACACAAAAATACCTACTCCTTGCCACTTGCTTCTTGCTTCTATTAATATCAACCTCGAAATTATATCCGATTTCACCAGGTAAAGTTATATCACTAAACGAAAAAGGCACAAGATTTACCTCGCTTTATGTAGACATAACAAAAACTGAATTACAAAACAAATACAAACTCAGTATGAACCCAACTCTTATTGATTGGGGTATCGGTATAACTGATAATGTGTTTGTCAGATTAGGCGCCGGTCTATCTGAAATAAATGTGGATAATGGGTTCAATGGTTCTATTGGCTTCTTTTATCTACTCGGATTAAGATGGAACTTTTTATCTTTAGATAATAATATACAATTAAGTCTCAGTGCAGATGCTACAAAGGGAGGAACTAAAGGGTTCGGATTGATAAATGGTGTTGTGGTAGATGACAGTGAATGGGTGCAGTGGCAGACCTCACTCATCGCTCATCGAACGTTTTATGATAAACTGACGTTTTATGGCGGTGGGAAATATTCACAAGCTGATCTGAGATTAGAAGGTTTACAGGAAACAGACCCGAAACATAATTTTGGTGGGTTTTTAGGGGTAGAGTTAGCAATAACAAAGACCTGGGTTTTGAACGGAGAACTTAGAATCGGTGACGAGAATGTCTTCAGTTTCGGACTCGCAACTAAATATTAACATTAAATCTCACAATTTTCGTTCTTGACACGCTGATAGTTTAATGATTATACTCAAGTATTAGGTAGGATTAAGAAGCAAGAAGCAAGATAGTCGATCGAATTGGAAATTGGAAATTGAATGAAAGAAACAAAACGGCAAAAGATTGTGAAGAAATTTGCAACTCAATATTTGCAATTTGCAATGGAGCGAAGCGATAATGTTTGTAAAAACTAAAAAAACAAAAGAGGCAATAACAGGATATGTTTTTCTGCTGCCTAATATAATAGGGTTTATTACCTTTGTTCTGCTACCAGTTCTTATTTCTTTATTTCTAAGTTTTACCAGTTATGATTTATTTGGTGATACTGATAGTGTGGCTGAGTTTATGAAAAAATATTTTATTGGGTTTAAAAATATTTATAAACTCCTGTTTCAGTTTGATGCTGATGGTTACGCAACGTCGAATATCCTATGTTTCTGGAACTATTTAGGAGATAAATGTCTCTGGTATTTCTTGGGTAACACACTCTATTTTATGTTGATGATACCGATTGGTATGGCGGTCTCGCTTGCTTTAGCATTAGCTATGAATCAAAAACTAAAAGGGATAGTTGTATTTCGGACAATATATTTTTTGCCGGTAATCTCCTCGATGGTTGCCTGCGCTATCTTATGGCGCTGGATATACAACCCTGAATATGGATTACTTAATGGTATACTTCAGATTTTAGGTGTAGCTAAAGAAAACTTACCTCAGTGGCTAAGCTCAACTCTCTGGGCTAAACCTGCTATTATGTTGATGTTAATATGGAAAAGTGCAGGATATAATATGTTACTTTATCTCGCAGCACTTCAGGGGATTAATCAGGAGTTATATGAAGCAGGTGATGTTGATGGTGCTACTTCCTTTGATAAATTCTGGAACATAACGCTCCCTATGCTACGGCCTGTAAACTTTTTTATTATTATTATGAGTATTATTGGCGGGTTACAGATGTTCGGTGAGATTTACGTAATGACTGGTGGTGGACCAGGCGATTCCACCACTACCATTGTCTATTATATATACCAGAATGCCTTTGTTTGGTTTCGAATGGGTTATGCTGCGGCATTGTCCTGGGTACTATTTGTAATGATTTTCAGTGCTACATGGATACAGTGGAAATATCTTGGTCAAAAATTTGAGATCTAACTATGGCTGAGTACTACAAATCATTAAAGACACAAGAAATTCTAAAAAAAATATTTTCTTATCTATTTCTTATCGCAGGGAGCATCCTGATGCTAGCTCCTATTGTCTGGACTATCAGCACCTCACTTAAAGAAGAAGGCTCAACCCAGACGTTACCGCCTGAATGGACCCCACGCGTTATGCTTCGTGTAATGTACAACGGTAAATTGCTTCAGGTTATGCAAAGTAAATCAACTGGCGAAATATATCTGCTTATTAAAAAAGAGAAGGAAGGATATACTGTTCGGAAAATTAAATCACAACTTAATGTATCATACTTTAGTCTGATCCGAGAAACTGAAAAGATGGAATTCCGGCTGGTTAAAGACAAATCCCGGTCACTTGGTAAAACTTATTTAATTATCCAGGATTTTGAAACAACTGATTCTCGCGCAATATCTATTGCTCAACTTGATGAATTGAAATCATTAACCGGTGGTATACCGGATAAGTTCACGGTTCTTACTGTTAAACCGTTACCTGTTTTTGAGCTTGACAACGAGACCGTGTCCGACCCGCTTGATTTGAAACCAAAGAAAGTTATGTGGTTTCGGTGGCGGAACTACAAAGAAGCATGGGGGGTTGCACCCTTTGGCAGAATGTATATTAACAGTATAATGGTTTCACTGGCTATAACATTCGGTGTATTATTCACAAGTTCACTGGCAGCTTACTCGTTTGCACGGATAAATTTTCCAGGACGCGATAAACTCTTTTTACTCTACCTCGGAACTATGATGATACCATTCCCCGTGACAATGATCCCGACGTTCATTATAATTGAAAAACTCGGCTGGATGGATACATTTTATGCTTTAATAGTACCAGGTTTATTTTCAACTTATGGTGTCTTTATGCTGCGCCAGTTTTTTATGACGATACCAAAAGAACTTGAGGAAGCCGCGATTATTGACGGCTGCAGCCGGTTCGGGATTTACTGGCGGATATTTTTACCGTTATCGCTTCCTGCACTTGCTACCCTCGGCATTTTTACATTTATCGGAACTTATAATGATTTTATGGGACCATTGATTTATTTAAAAACAGAAAGCAAATACACACTCCCTGTTGGATTGAGCTATTTCCAGGGCCAATATCATTCACAAACTGCGTACATGATGGCAGCAAGTATGATTGTATTAGCACCGATGATTATTGTTTATGTATTTGGGCAGCGGTTCTTTGTTCGCGGGATCGTTATGACAGGGCTTAAAGGATAGAAACTTTTTAGAGGTGTCAACATTAGCCCAAGTCGCGCTCTACACGCCCTTAGAGAAAGTTATTTTGTTGACATATAAGTTGACTTAGGTTCTCTAACGGGGTACACAAAGGATGAAAAACTAAAGATGATATAAAAAGAGTCGTGAGTCGTGAGTCGCAAGTCGTGAGTCAAAACAGGACTCGAGACTCAAGACTCAAGACTCAAGACTCAAGACTTTTCAGCAGGCTTTGGGCTTTTGGCTCCAGCCGGCTGTAGCCCGTAGCCTGTAGCCTGTCCTGATACCTCTCACTTCTTCCGTTATCTTGCTTCTTGCTTCTACTTGATATTATTATAGTTACAAAGTTTTTCAGAGGAGTGATATGAAAACAGTTATAGGAGGTTTTTTATGCGAAAGATTTTTATTAGTCTGGTTATCTTAAGTTCCTTGATTTATTTCTCCTGTGGTAAAAAAACAAAAGAAGAACCAACGCAACCACAAACAGGTGCTAAAGTTACTATCGAATTTATGATGTGGGGTGCACCAGATGAACTCGAGACCGTAAAAGGATATATAGAACAGTTTAAAACTGAAAACTCAGATATAGATGTAAAAATTATTCATAAAAATGATTATCAGCAGGCATTAAAAACTATGTTTGCCGGCAGGACACCACCTGATGTTATGTATATGTCGCTTGAGAATTTCCCGGATTATGCATCAAGAGACCAATTACTTGATCTGACACCATATATAGAAAAAGATCAATTTTCATTAGATGATTTCTATTCTCAATTATTGCCTCATTTTAAATGGAATGACAAGTATTATGGTATCCCCAAAGACTTTACTACACTTGTATTGTACTACAACAAAGATTTGTTTAACGCATCAAAAGTAGATTATCCAACTGATAAATGGACCTGGGATGATTTCCTGAATGCCTGCAAAGCTTTAACTAAAGATTTTGAAGGCGATGGTACTATTGACCAGTACGGGTTCGTGGTTGAAACCTGGTTAGGTGAATATATGCCATGGATTTATCAGAATGGCGGAAAAATTATTTCTGAAGATAATAAGAAATGGTTATTAGGCGACCCGGAATACATAGATAAAAATGCTGAAGCTATCCAGTTTTTAGCAGACCTGATATATAAACACAAAGTTGCACCTGCAACACAGGTTACGCGCGATAAATCACCGAGCGCCATATTTATGACCGGTAAAGCTGCTATGTGTACATACGGCAGATGGATGTGTATGCAGTTCAAAGATATTAAAGATTTTGATTGGGATGTAGCGGTGCTGCCATCGAAAAACAAGAGGTTCGCAACCCTGTTTACAGTCGCTTATTCTATCGCTAAAACCTCTAAACATCCAGATGAAGCCTGGAGACTCGTTAAATATTTAACTGGACCTGTGGGTCAGAAAGCTACTGCAAGAAGCGGACATGCTATACCATCAATCAAATCTATCGCTAGCTCAGATGATTTTATTAACGCACCTGCTCTACCGCAGAAAATCAATGCCAGGGTCTTTCTTGATTCGATTGAGTATTCTGCCCCTACACCAACGAATGTTAAATGGACAAGGATAGATGAAAAACTCGGGAAACAGCTCCAGTACGTCTGGGAAAACAAAAAAGGTGCAAAAGAAGCTATTATAGCTTTACAAAAAGAGGCTCAGGCGATTTTAGATGAGACTGAATAAATGTTTTCCACCAGTTATAGCTTGAGAAGAAGTAGGAAATAAAAAGTAAGAAGTATTAGAAAAAAGAAGCGAGAAGCAAGAAACGGCAGTGAGGAGATACGAATAAATTTTTATGAAGAGACTGTTGCTCTGGTTTATTTTAGTTACTATTATTAGTTGTATAACTATTTCCTGTGCAAAGAAAAAAGAAGATGCTTTACGTATATTAATCTGGGGTACGCCAGAAGAAGTGAAAACTGTAGATTCCCAGCTCGAAAGCTATAAAAAATTACACCCTGATTTTAAATATAAAATTCTTCACCGTACCGCTACGTTTTTCGATGAATATCTTCAGTTACTTTTTATGAAGGATGACCCGCCTGATTTAACGTATATGTCTAAAGAATGGTTCCCGTTTTATGCAGCAAACAATTTGCTTGCTAACCTTGATGAGTTTATAACAAAGGATAATAGTTTTGATACCGCTGATTTTTATCTTGAGTTAATAGAATCTTTCCGGTATAATGGCAAACTTTATGGTATCGCTAAAGATTTCACCACAATGGTGCTGTATTTTAATAAAGATTTATTTGATAAAGAAGGTATCAGGTATCCGGAGAAAAAGATGACCTGGGACCAGTTTCTTGAAATCGCAAAGAAACTTACCAAAGATTTTGATAATGATAAAACTATTGACCAGTACGGGTATATAGTTGAGACATGGCTGCTTGAGGTGGCGCCGTGGGTGTGGCAGAATGGTGCAGAAATTACGGAAAATCGGCAATGGGTTCTTGGTGATAAAAAATACCGGGCTAAATCCATAGAAGCTCTAAAATTTATTTACGATTTAATCTATACATACAAAGTAGCACCTGACCCGAAAACATTATCACAGTTTGGCGGACTTAATCTATTTATGAGCAATAAAGCTGCTATGTGCACCTACGGCCGATGGGCTTGCCTTGAATTTAAAAAAATAGATAATTTTAAATGGGGTATAACTCATATCCCGTATAAAGAAAAACAAGCTGGTCCTATTTTTACTGTAGCCTGGGTTATCCCGGAAAAATCAAACAATAAAGAACTCGCCTGGGAGGTATTGAAATATTTTGTAGGTTATGATGTTCAGACAAAAGTTGCAGAGTCCGGATTAGCGATACCTGTACGTAAATCAATAGCTCAGTCATCGTCTTTTTTAAGCTCAGCCGGGTTACCATCATCGATAAACCAGTTTATCTTTATAGAAGCATTATCATATTCCAGATACCTTGAGACTGTGCCTCAATGGAAAAACCTTGATCATGCCATTAATGTAGATTTGCTGGATCCTGTATTCAAAGAGAATAAGCCGATTGACGTTTGTATCGATGCCATTCAAAAACACGCTGATAATATCCTTAAATAAGCCTGTCTGAATTAAAGGAGCTCGGCAACCAGCATCGGGTCTCACTGCGCATGGACCTTGGACAGACAGCCAACGAAAAGTAAATCAATCAGTGGTCGTTTATTGAAGTCGTACTTGACTAACACAGAGTTATATTTATATAATTAATTTATGAACATTGATATTGAAAAACTCATTGAGTACTGGGTTAATGGTGCCTGCTATGATTTAGATGTTGCTGATTCTTTGTATAATGTGGGTAAATATCCATATGCTTTGTTTTTTGGACATTTAGCTATTGAGAAACTGCTCAAAGCGCATGTTGTTAAAGCATCTAACGACCATGCTCCCTATACGCATTCATTGCCATTGCTTGCCAGTAAACTTACTCTTGAAATCCCGGATGAAATAAGGAAGAAGTTTGCTAAATTTATGGAATTCTATTTCGAAGCACGATATCCGGATCAGCAGAAAATATATTTTGAAAAATGCACAAAAGAATTTTCTTTAGAAAATTTATCGGAGATACGTGAGGTGTTTCAATGGTTACTCCTGAGATTAGGGAAATAATTCAAAAATTTATACAAAAATTGAAAGAGCAGCAGATCAGCCCGTCAAAAGTAATTGTCTATGGTTCAACGGTAACAGGCGTTTCCCATAAAGACAGTGATATAGATATTGCAGTTATTTCCAGGGATTTTGGCAAAGACAGGTTTAATGAGGGCGTTAAATTGTTCGAGATGGCTTCGGAAATTGATCCGCGGATAGAACCTGTCCCTATATCAGAAGAGTCTTTTGAAAATGATACATGGGTACCATTGATTTATGAAATTAGAAAGCATGGTATTGTGATTATGTAAGCCAGCCGGATCGGGTTGATTCTCTTCCGGCCGGAAGATTTTTTATGATGGCGGCATTTGTTCTGATGAGATTGAGGAAGTAGTACCGGAAGAGGTGAATTTGTATGATTAAATTATAAATCTGCATTCTAAATAATATCGTTTCTCTTCTGCCTCACCCATAGAAAAAGTCTTTCGCGGTAGCACACCATCAATAATTACTGATTTGAATAATTTATATTTATCCATCGGTGGTAATAAAAAACCGATATTATTACCTTTTTTTACAAGCGATCTTACTACATCCTCGCCATGAATATAATCAATCTTTGAATTCTTTTTCAGAAACCCA
>JBFMHD010000010.1:0-26232 GCA_040752395.1 Candidatus Hydrogenedentota bacterium | reverse complement strand
CGGCTGGAGCCAAAAGCCCAAAGCCTGCTGAAAAGTCTTGAGTCTTGAGTCTCGAGTCCTGTTTTGACTCACGACTCACGACTCTTTTTATATCATCTTTAGTTTTTCATCCTTTGTGTAGAGCGCAAGAACGCAATAACACAATAACACAATAGTGGGCGGTACAGGAGTCGAACCTGTGACCTTATGCATGTGAGGCATACACTCTAACCAACTGAGCTAACCGCCCGCGTAAATCTCTATAACATTTAAAGCCTAATCAAATTTTAAGTCAAATACTTTTTCTGATACTTCTCACTTCTTCCATTATCTTGCCTCTTGTTTCTTAATCCCACCTATAACTGGGAAGCCGTGAAAAAATATATTATATGACTGAGGCGTATCGTTTTTCTATACCATAAAAGTTCTGATATAAGAAATAAAAGAGAGAGTAAAAACATATACCTCCATAAATCTTTGCCAACAAGATGTGCATAGATACTATCTGCTACTTTGTCATAATCCTTATCAAGTATTATTTTACCCAACTTTTTATCTTCTTTTATATCAAAGCTACCCTCTTCTTTAGGAATATTTACGCTGTAGTATTCTATCTCTGATTTATTTCTTATAAATTTATGGATCCCTGGCTCCTGAAACATAAAATAATTCTCACCTTTTATCTCTTCAATTTTTCCTGTTGGAAAAATAACTCTTTCTGCGTCTTTAAAATTTATAAAATCGCCTGTATTATAATTAAATTTAGTCTCTTCTTCTTTGAAAATTATATTATTTAAAAATGGTAAAAATCCCCTGCTTAACATAAGTTCATTATATTCTGGCATTAAAGAACTCAGGACAATATACAAATCTCCTTTCCCAATTTTTCTATGAACAATAAATGGCTCATTATTACTTAAACTAATAATAGTTTCATAATCAGGTGGTATCCCCTCTAATCTGAAATATTTATATACGATTGTAGATTTTAAAGAATCAATAATATCGTCTCTTATATTTTCAGAGAAAGTAGCGAGTTCGGTCTTTTCTTCTTTAAAAGTTGCTTTTTGAGAGAAAAAAAACTCGCAAAATTGCGAGGTATCAAAATTCCTGCTTAAAGTTATAAATACTCTCTTTCCTTTACTCAAAAACTCTATTATCTTTTCTTTTGAGATATCTATGTCATCATCGAGTTCAAGAATAAAAAATATATCATTATTATCAGTCATATCATTGGCTGAGAGCGTACTTATTAAATTCACGATATTATCTTTTTCTTCGAGATAAGGCTTTAGAGCATCTTTTATATAGAATCCTGAAATCCTGGCCGCTGATTTAGGGTTCTGTAAAATGAGTATATTAGGCCTTTTATTAACTCTCTCTGTAAAATAATAAACGTTATCGTATTTAAAATCATCATCAGTAAGGCTACAGATAATATTAACAAATCTATTTTGTGGAACTTTTATTATAAAAGAATAACAAGCATCTGTCTTTATATTCTGATTAATCACTGTTTCTGGTTCAATTTTTAATCTTAATATTCTATCAATGCTGTCTTTATTTTTTATAATAGCATTAAGTTCTGTTCTTGATTCTTCTACAAGATAAGGTTTCTTAAAATATAAATTATCTATTGAGGAACTATTATTTATCTCTGTGCCTGTTTTTACTACTAAAAAGTTATCAGGTGCATAGGTTATATCATTCCAGCCCCTGCCTACAAAATCTGTAAACAACACGGCTCTTTGTGTTTCTCTCTCAAATTCTTTATATAAAGCTAATATTAGTTCTCTGTTATCGCCGATATACGTGGCCTGGAATCCTGTAAAATCATAATCATCCTTTATAATAATTCTTTTTTTGCTAAAAGGAAGATAAAGTACTGGTCTTGGTTGTAAACGTTTGTAAACACGTCTTATAACCTCTATTGATTTATCAAACGATGTGTGTTCTTCTCCAGCTTTCATACTGACAGAATCGTCAATTATAAATAAAGCTTCTCTTTCTTGTCTGGAAAAAGGGATATAAACAGGCATAGCAAACCCTAAAATAAAAAACAATATACACAAAACCTTTAATAATAACGAGATTATATCTCTTATTTTTGTTTTTTGTACCGGCTCATCTTTTATTTGCAGTAAAAACCGTAACGTCGGGAGTATCTCTTTTTCTCTTGGTTTTATTTTTAACAGGTGAATAAGGATAGGAATAAGTGATAAAAATATAAAATTGAGATAAAAGGGTTCTTTAAAAGAGATAAAATCAATCATTGATTCACAAAATTACTTAAAAACTTAAACAAATTATCTACTCTATTATTCTCATTTAGCAAAAATGTATAGATACACCCGTTCTTTCGTAATTCAGAAGATATAGTCTGGATAAACGAGCTAATTCTTTGTTTGAAATTTTCTCTTATATAAAGTGGGTCAACATTTAATTCGTTATTAATCTCAGAATCAAGATAAATAACAGGTTTGGTTCTTATAAGATCAATTTCAAAAGAGCTCAGTATATGTGCGGTTGCGACGACGACGTCTTTACCCGCAATCATTTTCATACCTTTTATAAAAATATCTTCATCAGTTATAGCATCAGTAATAAAGATAATAAGGCTACCAGGAGAAATAAACTCTATAATCTGGTTAAATATGCGTTTGAAATCCGACTTTTCATCTTGTGGCACCCTCATCAAAACATTGCATAGATCACCAAAAGACAGTGGTAAGTTTCCTTCATAATTAAATACAGAGTCAGAAAAGAAATGTATTCTTACTTTATCTTTTTTATTAAGGAACACAAAACCTGTACCAAGCCCTAAAAACAAGGCATTCTCAAGTTTTTTTATTAAATTATTTTTTTCTGGGAAATACATTGACCGGGATACATCAACAAAAATCTCAACTGGCAGACTCTCCTCTTCCTGCTGAAGCTTTATAGACAATCTATCCTGACGCGCAAGAACCTTCCAATCAATTCTACGAATATCGTCTCCCGGCACATACTCCCGATGCTCTGCATATTCAATGTTAGGACCAACGCTTTTACTGATATGCTGACCCTTTAAAAGTGTCCTTACTGTAGAATAATACTTTAAATCCAGACGTGATAACTTATAAAGTATATCCGGTGAGAATAAATCTTTAATATAATAAAATGATTTTTCTACCATTATATCATTTCAACACGGTTCTTACCAAGAGATTTCGCTTTATAAAGAGCTTTATCCGCTTTATTAATCAACATCTCCTTGGTCCAGCCTGTTTCCCAGGTACCTATCCCAATCGATATTGTGGATCCGCGACGCTCGCTCCCTATGGTAAACTTAAATTCCTCTATCTCTTTACGAATTCGTTCAGCGACAATTTTTGCCCCCTCTTTCTCGGTCTCAACAAGAATGATCGCAAATTCTTCACCACCATATCTACAAACAATATCATTTACTCGTACACAACTTTTCATAATACGTGAGACATTAATAAGTAATCTGTCTCCTTCCTGATGACCATAGGTATCATTAAATAATTTGAAATTATCAATATCAAGCATCAATAGTGAAAGAGGTCGACCATATCGTTTTGCTCTGTCAATCTCTTCAGTAATTCGTAGCTGAAAATATCTATGAACATAAAGCAACGTCAAACCATCTGTAACAGCTAACTCATATAGTCTTGCATTATGAATTACAGCTGCAATGTGATTGGCAAACATAAGTAAAATATCTACCTCGGCTTCGCTAAAGGTACCGCCCCATCTTTTATCATTAACAGTTATAACACCTATCACTTTCTTCTCTATAAGCAATGGGATGGAGAGTAAAGCCTCTGACTTTTGTGGCGGTTTTTGTCCGCTAAATATTATATAGTCTTCAGATTTAAGTATATCATCTATAAGAATATAATTACCACTTGCTGCAGCTTTACCAGCAATACCTTCTCCCAGCTTTAACGTAGCACCATGTTTTACAAGCTCATCCACGCCGATCCCATATCTCATAACCAACTCATTTGTTGATTCATTAAGTAACATAAGAGAGCATTTGTTAACTTTTGCAAGATCAACAAAATTCTTTACAACAATATCTAATAGATTTTCCTGATATATTTGAGTACTGATATCAAGTGTCAATTTCCCAAGATGTTTCAGGTCTTCAATATGCTGTCTGAGTTTTCTCTGATATTCTGCAAGATTAGCCGTCATTTTATTAAACATCAAACCGAGTTCCTCAATCTCATCATGGGTTCTTATATCAACTCTTTGCCCAAGATCACCCTCACCTATAACTTTCGTTACTTTAACTAATTTTTCAATCGGTCTGATAATTGTTGTAGAAAGTAAATGTGCGATGATTATGCCGATTATCATAAGTATTAAAGTAAGCCTAATATTTTTATTCCTGAATTTAATAATCTCACTATTTACTTTTTTAAGTGAAAAAACCATCTCTATCTCACCAAGGTCAATGTTGCTGTATTCTATAGGAACCCTGATATTATATGTCTGTCTTATAATCGCTCTTTGCTCTCCAGGATATTGGCCTATAATATTATCATCATAATCTTTTATAACAACTGATACTATATCTTCCTCTTCCTGACAGATCGTTTCAGCAAGAACATAATATTTTGTTCCCAGGGGTTCTTCTTTTAGAAGCGGCTCATAGAGAGATATACCAATACTCTTTGCAATGGCTATTGCACGGTCTTTCATCTCTTTTAGTCTTTGATTTTTATTTTGTGTTATATTAATAACTGTTAATGGACCCATTATAGCAATTATCAAAACAACAATGACCGCTGTTATCTTTTTTCTAAGACCTACTTTAAATTGATACATTTTCGTAATCACTCATTCTCCTTTCTGTCTCCTCCTCTGAAAAACATTGTAACTCTAATAATATCAAGTAGAAGCAAGAGTCAAGAAGCAAGAAGCAAGATAAACAAACATCTGGTTTTTCATACGTTGTGTAGAACGCAAGAACGCAATAACCCAATAACCCAATAACCCAATAGTGTAGAGCGTAAACGCGCTCATGACGACTCCTCTGAAAAAGTGAGAAGTATCAGAAAAATTTTGAATCTTTCAATCTTTTAATCTTTGTGTTTTCCCTCCTGTGTTCTTTCTCCTATTAAAATAATATGTATTATTAATTTTTGCAATATTTTGTTTTTAACAGCGTTGGCGTGGTATTTTATTTGACAATTTCTAAAACCTGTAGCCGTTTCTCAATAAATTTTGCGATATCGCTTTCTCGATGTATTTTAAGAACCTCTTTGCCCAACTCTACTGCTTTTTCTTTGCTTACAAAACAGAGATAATCTGCCATTAACCTGTAAAGCTCTAATGTATCTTTATTAAACTGATATTTATCAGGGATAACATATATCTCTACGCGTCGATTCAGACTGCGATTTTTTTCAGAAGTATTTTTTACCCTGGCAAAACTGTCAGCCCAACCTATAATAAATAATTTATCATTATTTACCCCTTTTTGTATCAAATACTTTGCAACACTCTCAGCCCTTTTAAATGACAGCTCCCAGTTTGAGGAAAATGACTTTTTAATAATATCCATATCACTTGTATGTCCCTCAATCAGCACTAAAACATCAGGGAATTTTTTCAATATTTCAACTAAATTATCAAGATTTTTTAAAGCATCCTTTTTTATCTCTATTTTATTCTTGTCAAATAATACATAATCCTGAAACTCAATCGTAGTAGGTTTCTTCGGGACTTTTATTTCTTCCCTTATTACTATCTCAGCGGTGGTCTCTTCTTTTACTACTTCCTTTACCTCTTCCTTTTTAGTCTCTTTCTCAATAATATCTATTCTTTTTCCCTCGACAATTTGCTCTTGCTTCCTTGATTCTGTTGGAATAATGGCTTGTTTCTCAGGAAGATTAGTTACAAAACTCAAGCTCTTAGATAATTCTCTTACAAGAACCCGGCATAACATCTTCTCATCTTTGTAGATTTTCTCTCTTAAATCAGGAGGAACCAGCATTAAGACTCCTTCTTCGTCCCCATAAAAGATATCAGATGCACTCCATATGGTCTTGCCTGTCTCATTTTCAATCAACTTAATATTTATACCGATTTGAACAGGATTTCTCCCATCATATAAATTGCATTTAAAAACCTCGCCAATAAAAATTCCATCAATATCAGCCAGTGGTATCTCACTGGATTTAATATTAAATTGTTCCATCTTCATCAGTTGTATAATAAGTTCATCAGTAGCAATTTTACCTATCCCCGGATTATTCTGCGGATATTTAAAAGGCATAACAGCTACACTATTTATATTCGAGACGTCTTCATTTATAGCAAAGTTCTGATTTATCTCGGGTTTAATGTATCTGTTACTTTGCGCACAGGAGAGAAGTAAGAAGTAAAAAAACAGTGGGGTCAGCTTTGAGTGTTTCAAAATAGGATTTCTCATTTTTAATTTTGACTTCTGCATTTATATTATATCCTATCCTCTTATTTATCGACAAAATTATGTAAATTTTTAATAATAAAATATACTGTTCCCCTGAAACGTGAGACACTTTAAAGGGAAGGAAAGGAGGCACAAAGGCACAGAGGCACAAAGTATGAAAAACTAAAGATGATATAAAAAGAGTCGTGAGTCACAAGTCGCAAGTCGTGAGTCAAAACAGGACTCGAGACTCAAGACTTTTCATAGGGGGCTCCAGCCGGCTGTAGTCCGTAGCCTGTAGACTGTAGCCTGTCCTGATACTTCTCACTTCTTACTTCTTTAAGGGGTATACGATGTCCGGGATACTTTCCAAAAAAAAATTATAATTTTACTTGACAAAAAAAACAAAATATTTCAAAAATTTATAAAATTAGTTTTAATGCCAGCTGGCTTAGGGCTATGCTTTATTGTCAGAATGGATTTCTAACAGAAGTAAGGGAGACGATTTTATGAAAAAATATGTAAGTTTCTTAGTCTGTCTTTTATTTACTCTACTTTATTTCAGCAGTGATTTACAAGCAGAGAAAACATATTTGAAAAAAGGTATCTGGAAGTTTAAGGCTCCATCAGGGACTGAAGAAGTTACAAAAGAACCAAAAAAAGAAGTCAAGAAGCCAAAAGTTGAAAAGCAAGAGATTGGACAGCAAAAAGAAACTCTTCCTCCTCATTTAAGAAAACGTGTGTGGAAACTTACTCCGCCTTCAGAAAAAGAAGTAAAAGTTAAAGAAAAAGAAATGAAAAAAGAATATAGAATTGGTGTTGATGTAAAAGCACCAAGTGAACGAAAAGCTGAAGAAAAGGTTGTTACCAAACCAAAACCTAAACCCCAAAAAAGAAATATAGTAACAAGTACAATAGATAAAACAAAAAAATTCTTTAGATCTCTACGCGGTAAAACTACTAAAGAAGAACAGGAAGAAGCTATAATACGAACTCAGGATGAAAAAGAGAGACGCTGGGGTGGGAGACCTAAAAGAGAAAAAACATACGTCTCGAAAACAAAGGTCTCTTATGAAGAGATAGAAGAAGCAGAACCCACGCCAGAGCCGCCAGAGAAAAAAGTATCAACCGGTGAAGTTAAAAAATTGGACCGCACAGTATATAAAGATAAAACAGGAAAGAAAAAAGTCGTGCCTTCTAAGGTTGAAGAAGAAGAATATGAAGAGGAAGGCACTATTTCAAGAAACTGGAGACGATTTAAAGAGTGGATTGGCCGTCAAGCCCCTCGCTCTAAACCTGAAGAAGAAGAGGTTGTAGAGGCTGAAAAAGAGACTAAAGAACAAGAAGCTACGAAGACCGAACGCGGTATAGTACTAAAATCTAAAAAACGGACAGATAATGATCGAACAACTATTTATAGATCAAAAGAAGAAAAAGCTAAAGAAAAGGTAGTAAAAGAAGAGGTTAAAGAAGAAGAGCCTACGCCACGAGGTGAAAGCCCCTGGCAGAAATTAAAAAAGTTTGGTCGAAGATTGATTGGTAAAGAAGAAGAATAAATATTTTTTAGATTGAAAATTTATCGCGAAAGCGAGAAGTAAGAGGTTATAAAGCCTGTTTCAATTTTTGGAACAGGCTTTTTTTTATTTAAGATATATCTCGACTCTGCGATTCTGTGATTTGTCCTCACTTACCGGAACACTGCTACCCAATCCCTCTATCTCAATCCTGTTTTTATCTATACCATTATCTACAAGATACCTTTTTACACTCAGTGCCCTATCTACTGATAATTCTACATTGTCTCTATTTCTGGATTTATAAGGATCTGAGTCAGTATGTCCGATTATTTTTATTTTTCTGTCATTTTCTTTTAATAGAGTAATTATCTTATCAAGTATGTTCTGACTCTCTTTTTTTACCACAGATGACCCTCTGTCAAAATACACGGTCCCAACAAGCCCTTCTTTACTATAACTTTTAGTTTTTTCCACTTTGATATCTTTCTTAACATCGATACCCATCTTTTTTTTTAATTCCATTTCTTTCTGGAATGCTTTATATTCTATTTCAGCTTCTTTTTCTCTTAATTCATCCATTTTTCTTTCATAGATATCGCGAGTCTTTTTTTCAAGTGCTCTGTATTTTGCTTCCAGCAATGAAACATCGTCTGATTTTTCTTTAGAAATGTTTTCTTCTTCTTTTAACCCTTTTAATTCTTTTATGTAATTTTCTGTATCTTTATATTTCTTCCTTGTTTTTGATACAACTGTAAAATAATTAAATGCACTCTTGTGATCCCCCTCATCGTAACACTTCACACCAAGCTGATAATTTACCTCAAGCGTTAGTTCTGTCACGTCCACGCCTTTTGCGTGTAGAGTCTTTACTATATTCTGAGCCTTTTCAGGTTGTTCTGATTCAAGATATAATTTTACTAAATCAATATTAACAGAGACCTCATCAGATAAATTTTTTGCTTTTAACAGATAACCCTCAGCTTCTTGATACCTATCCCAGACCATTAAAACTTTTGCAAGCATCTGAAGATAGGATACATTAGAGGGATTCTGCTTAACAAGGTCTCTAAAAATTACCTCTGCATCAAAATATTCTCCTTGTTCAAATTTCTTTATCCCATCTTCAAAAGTGTTCTCTGAACTTTTAATATATCTATTATTCAAGAGAACAAACCATAGAATCAGAACAACAACTAATAAATTATTTCTTTTCATTTTCTAAATCCTTTCTCTTGCGACATTAAATTCATTATTGATTTAGTATATGGTCTATATACTATTCCCATATCTGTAATTATTGCTGAAATATATTTTGAAGGTGTCACATCAAATGCTGGATTAAAAGCTTTTACACGTCTGGGTGCTGTTAAGACTCCGAATCGCATAATTATTTCATCCCAGCCCCTCTCCTCAATCGGTATATATTCACCTGAATTTAAAGATATGTCAATAGTAGAGAGGGGTGCAACAACATAGAATGGTATATGGTGTTCTTTAGCAAGTATTGCAATAGAATACGTCCCGATTTTATTTGCAGTATCCCCATTTCTTGCAATTCTATCAGCGCCTACAATCACTTTATCTATACCTTTTTTTCTCATCACCCAGCCAGCCATATTATCAGTGATAAGGGTGACATCTATCCCTGCTCTTTTTAATTCCCATGCTGTTATTCTGGAACCCTGTAGCAGCGGTCTTGTTTCATCAACATACACTTTTATCCTCTTACCTTTTGATGCAGCATAATATATAACCGATAATGCGGTCCCTATCCCTGCTGTTGCCATAGCCCCGGCATTACAATGGGTCAAAACAGTATCACCGTCTTTTAAAAGTTTAGCCCCATTCATTCCCATTCTTAAACATCTCTTTTCATCATCTTTTAAAATATCAACAGCCATCTCAGTTATTCGTGAGACTATTTCATTATATGAACATTTATCAACCAGTTCTTCAAACCACTCTTTTATTTTATCTATAGCCCAGAAAAGGTTGACTGCTGTGGGTCTTGTTTTTCTTATAATCTCACAGCTTCTATAAAATCTCTTTCTTATGTCTCTTTCTTTTAAATTTTTCATTCCAAGCATAACACCAAATGCACTAGCTACACCTATGGCAGGCGCTCCTCTTATCTGTAGAGTTTTTATCGCGATAGCCATTTCTTCTATTCTTTTAATTTTTATCTTTTTTAATCTCAAGGGTAGTAAAGTCTGATCAATTATAACCACCTCCTTCCCGTCCCATTCAATCGCCTTGGGTATGTCCAGTTTCATATCAGCTCCTCTGAAAAACATTGTAACTCTAATGATATCGTTTTATTATCTTATCTATTGACGTAATAAATTTCAAATATTATTTTTAGTCTATGACACAAAATTTCTATACGCGTCAAGATGTTATAAATAAAACAGGTATATCAGATAGAAACTTAAAATTCTGGACAGCTGAATATAAAGTTCCTACTAAAAAATCAGGTCGTAGAACCTTGTATCCAAAATCAAGTGTTTTGCTGCTTGAAATCATACGTGACTTAAGCTCTACTAACTTTTTTTCAATGAAGTTTATATCACAGATTATTGATTCTTTTAAAAATAATAAACCGATAGAAGACGAAAATATAAAAAAAATATTAGATACGATTACTCAACATAAAAACCAGCCCACTCCGCCTCAAAAAAAAGAAACATCCGAGCCCCAGCAATCTGATTTTAATGTTATTCTATAACGCAGTCTCTGTCCTTGTTTAAATTCTATATAGATGGATAATTATAATAATATGATAGCCTATAAGAATACTCATTACAAATAATATAAGCAAAATTGGTCCTTCAAAATAATCAATCAAAGCAAGCCCAATTTTATCAATTCTCTGCTGTTTGATAAGTTTATCTTTAGCATTCTTTAATAAAATAAAAGTTGCTATTAATAATGAGAGGGGTACGAATATACTAAAAAATAATAAAGCGCTAAAACGTATGACAAGTATAGAGATTGTAAAAAACGCAACTAATGTGATTGCTTTTAACATCTCTTTCTTAAAACTTATCTCTTTTTCAATTGAGAGCTCCTGAGTCAGCGATGTTGAAGATACTTGTGTAACCTGACCTGTGCTTGCAAGTTTCTCCTTAAGTAAAGTCATCTCCTGCTTCAAATCATTTATTTCATTATTTAATTTAGACTCTCTCTTTTTATAAAATCTTATATAACCAAATGCGATAATAGCGACTGCCATAGAGGCTGCAACCATCGGTAAAAAGACAAGCAGAGATTTTGGTATCAATATGAATTTATTGGGTAAATAATAAAAGAGAATAACCTCAGAGTTCAAAGCAACAAGAAACGTAAAACAAAAGAATAAAACGATATAAAAAATCAGCCTCATAAAACCACCTCTTTAATCTGTTGCAAAATAATCTTCTTATTTTTTTCATAAAAAGTAATTATGTGTGGTACAAAAAAATTATCTCTTCCTAAAATATTAAATGAGACCGCGAGTTCTCTCGAGAATATAATTTTTAATTTGTATGATTTTGCCCCAATATAACAAGTAACATAACGTAAATATCCTAAAATTCTGCCACCGATACCTTCAAGGTAAATCGGAGTCCCCTTCTCAATATTTATGCCGAGATAATCTGATATCTCAGCGCGAAAAATAGAAAATGTTGCACCTGAATCAACTAATGCCTTTACTGTGATCTCATTTCTATTTGCCTTTATTTTGACATCTATTAGAGGAAAATATTGGTTACCTTTTTTAAAATAGAAAAATTCCAGTCTCATAGCAAAATCAGGACATACGGTCCTTCGTCTTTCCGAGGAATAAGCATCACTGACGGCTCCTTGGGAAGACGATATTTTTTTACTTTCTGCATTAAGGTACTAAGAGTAGATGCATAAGTTACTGGCTGTTCATCAATAAAAGCTACCCAATTACCAGCATAAGAATTAAAATTGATTTTTTGTCTTGTTGATTTATAAGATTTCAGTCTTTTCATAAAACCACCTCTTTCAAAAACACTATGTAATTTACAAAATTCTATATTATTTGTCATTAAAAATAATTGTATTTCCTCAGTTTTCGGTAGAGTTGGTTAATATTAGATCATCCACAGTTTGAGGCACAAGTAAGATTAACAAACTCCACTGAAAACTGAGGCATTACTAAATGTTGCATTTTTCTCTTGCAAAAATTAAAGGAAAAAGATAAAAATTCGATATTATGTCATTACTTTTTAATTTTATTGATAAGGTTTTAATTCATCCGCTTGCAATAATAATTCAAGCAATAGCAAAAGCATTGCCTGCTCTTATCTTCTGCGTGATATGGATAATTTTATCTTCAATAATCGCTACATTTTTAGAAAAGATTACAAAGAAAATATTAAATGTAATTAAATTCAATACTTTTGCTGAGAGAATCCAATTGCATAGACTACTCCCATCCTTCTCAGCTTCTTTTGACTATTCTAAACCTATTTCTATATTTATTTACTGGTTTGTATTTTTTTTACTTATATTAAGTGCTTTGAGCTCATTAGGATTTACACCCATCACTCTCATTATTGAAAGATTTGTCTTATATATCCCTCGAATCTTTATCGCTATATTACTTTTCGTTTCAGGTTTTATCTTATCTAACTGGTTAAAATATTATATCCAAAACCAGCCTGAACTGAGTAAATCAGGATATAGTAATTTATACATAACTTTTGGAAAAACTTTTTTAATAATACTTTTTATATTACTTGGGATATATGAACTAAAGATTCTTGACGAAGTCATACTATTCATTTTTAAAATCATCCTTGCAACCCTTGGTTTAGCTATCGGTATCGCTTTGGGTATCGGTGGTAAAGACATAGCTCAAAAAATGCTTAATGATCTGATATTTAAAAAAGATGAGAATAACAAAACTTAATTTTCCTCTCTATGGAATAATAGCCATAATAGCCCTTATATTATCAGAGATTTTAATGTTTAAAAGAATAGAGCCTTTTTATACCCTTTTCACACCAATACAATGGACTTTTTATATCCTTATTTGTGACTCAATAATCTTCTATAAAAAGAAATCTTCTCTTATAACGACTTATTTCGATGATTTCCTTACAATGTTACCAATCTCGATCTTCTGCTGGTATATATTTGAGTGGTATAATCTTATATTCGAGAACTGGAAATATAGTGGTTTACCTGAATGTAAACTACTTACATGGCTTGGATATGCGTGGAGTTTTGCTACGATATTCCCCGGGATTTTTATAACCGCTGATATCCTCACTTTATTTACTCCTCTTTCTAAGATCACAATAAAACCTTTTATAATCTCTAAAAACGGAAAAATTATATGGTTTATTGTCGGCGTAACATTATTATCTCTACCATTAATCTTTCAAAATGAATGGATGTGTCCACCTGTCTGGCTTGGTTTTATATTCTTGCTTGAGCCTGTTAATCAACTTCTTTCCAGGGATTCTTTATTAAATGATTTAGCTCAAGGAAAAATTGGCCGGATAATCATTTTATGTATCTCAGGTATTATCTGCGGTATATTATGGGAGTTCTGGAACTACTGGCCAGGTGCGAAATGGGAGTACTTTGTTCCATACTGGCCATGGTTTAAGATATTTGAGATGCCATTTATTGGTTATCTCGGTTTTATTCCGTTTGCTATCGAGTGTTTCTGTATGTATAATTTTCTTCATAAATCAAATTATAAAGTTGGATTATCAAATTAATTGTGTGGTATCTTCGGCTTTACCTCTACAAATAATAAAAATTTATTAAATAAAATGTCTGAGATTTTAAGTCACAGAGGACCTGACAATAGCGGCTACTATATTAGTCCAGATAACAAAGTCCACCTCGGTCATACAAGATTAAGCATTATCGACCTTGAAAAAGGCGACCAACCTATGTGTAATGAGGATGGAGATATAATAATAGTTTATAATGGTGAATTGTATAATTACCCCATTCTTAGAAAAGAGCTTATAGAAAAGGGCCACAGGTTCAAATCTAATTCTGATACTGAGATATTTTTGCATCTCTATGAAGAAGCTGGTTTCAGTATGGTGGATAGACTTGATGGTATTTTTGCGTTTGCTATTTTTGATAGTAAAAAAATTATTATTTCTTTTTTTTATGGATAACCAAAAATCGATACTTGAGCAGAGTTTAATAACTGAGTTAAACATCAAACTTATAGACGATTTTTTGCTTAATGAAGATAGAACCTCAATGGCGCACGGCGTTGAGGTAAGAGTCCCGTTTCTTGATAAAGACCTTGTAAAGTTTGCTTTTTCAATACCCTATCAATACAAAGAACTCGTATATTGATAATTATCATACAGCCGGAATTATTGAACAGATTTATGATTCTAAAGTGGAACTGAATATTAATGAATGGGATAGTGTGCTTCTAAACTCAGCAGATAGTTATATGAAAAATCTCTTTACTATTCAGGGGAACCCAAAACACAGGATAAATCAATTATATCCAAATGACATACATAGTTGTGCGCAAGGTATCATTACGTTCTCAAAGCTTGCAGGATTAAAACCTGAATATTGAATAAATTGTCCAAAAAACTGTATACATCCTTTCATATATAATAAGCAGTTTGTCTAAATTCGTGAACACCTGCTCAGGCATAATATCGACTCTTTCTAAATCCTCCTCTGAAAAACGCTGTAACTCTAATAATTCGGGGTACAGGCTACGGGCTACGGACTACAGCCGGCTGGAGCCCGAAGCCCGGAGCCTGAAGCCAACATATCATCCTTAGTTTTTCATATATTGTGTAGAGCGCAACCCGCGATCATGAGTACTTCTTCGAAAAAATTCGAAGTTCGGAGTTCAAAGCTCGGAGCTCGGATCTATTATTACGAACTCCTAACTCCTATCTTTTCCCTACTCTGTGCCTTTGTGCCTTTGTGCCTCGTTTCTATATAATCTTATCTTCATACCTGCTCTTAGTTTTTGTGGTGATGATATTATGTCTTTATTTATCTCTAATATATCTTTCCATAATGAAGATTTACCATAATGGTCTTGTGCTATCTTTGATAAAGTATCACCTGGTTTTACTATGTATTCTATGGTGCTATCATCAGAAATAAGAGTGCTTGTCTTCTTTTCTTTGACAGTTTTTGTTTTAATAAATGGTGTATTTGTATCTTCTGCTTCTTTTTTAAGTTTAGCAATGTCTTCTTTCAAAGCCTGAACTTCTTTATTCAATTCCTCGAGCTTTTTTAGTGTAGCCTCTACTTTTTTTGATAATTCATTTTCTGTTGCTAAAAAGGTGCTACAAAATCCGAAACTAAAAACCAGCGTAAGAACTATAATTTTTTTAATCATAAAATGCCTCCCTTGAAAAACATTCTAACTCTAATAATATCAGCCAGAAAGTTAAAAGTTAAAAGGCAAAAGTGGGAAGTGAGAAGTATCAGGACAGGCTACAGGGAAAAACGCTGTAAGTGTAATAATATCAAGTAGAAGCAAGAAGCAAGATATTCGGTTTTCGGTTCTGGGTGTTCAGTGGTCGGTTTACCGATAACCCAAAACCAAACACCGAACACTAAACGCCATCAATCATTTATGTATCTATAAAATATTTTTCCATTACGAATAATGGTAAATCGTAACGGTTCTCTATCACTTATTTGTGATAAAACTTCAATAAAAGATTCTGTATCAGTAATGCTCTGCTCATTTATCTCTATGATAATATCGTTTATTTTAATCCCACTTTTAAAAGCAGTGGTATTTTCTCTAACGTCTTCAACAATGATTCCGCCACTGATGCCGTATATTTTTAATCTTCTTAAAACCGTCCTGGAGATGCTCTTAACTGTTAACCCAAGATTTTCAATAGAGTGTTTCCCGCCTTCTCGGTTCTTGTATCTTGATGCAAGATATATATTGATAGTCATTTTCTTTCCATCTCTTATAATCTCTGCGGGAACAGTTTTATTTACCGGTATCTGTGCCAGGACATCAGCTAAATCTTTATAATTTTCTATCTTTTTATTATCGATAGCTGTTATGACATCACCCTTTTTAAGTCCTGCTTTAAAAGATGGGCTCTCTTTTTTAATATCTGTTATTATAACACCTTTTACTCCATTTATACCTAATTTTTCTGCGATGCCTTCATTGAGGTTCTGAACATAAATCCCAAGCCATCCTCTGTCAACAATGCCATCATCAAGTAAATCTTCCATAATTTTTTTCAAGAGATTAGAAGGTATTGCAAATCCGATACCAATATTACCGCCCGATGTAGAATAGATAGCTGCATTCATTCCTATGACTTCCGCTTTTAAATTGATTAATGGGCCACCTGAGTTACCTGGGTTAATACTTGCATCGGTCTGTATGTAGTCTTCGTATTCAGTATTAGTTACATCTCCGCGTCCGAGCGCACTCACGATGCCAGCAGTAACTGTTCTTGTTAATCCGAATGGGTTTCCTATAGCGATAACCCATTCACCCACTTTAAGTTTATCAGAGTCTCCAAGTCTTAGATATTTAAATTTTTTATCAGAGTTTATTTTTAAAACAGCTATATCAGTGCCTCTGTCCTCCCCTATCAGTTTTGCTTCATATTCTTCACTTTCATCTATTTTTATAAATATCTTATCAGCTCCTTCAATGACATGAGTATTGGTCAAAACGATGCCATCTTCTCTAACAATAAAGCCGGTTCCAAGCGAGACACTTTTGCGTTCCTGTGGGATGCCATAATATTTTTCGAGAAAATCTTCACCTAAAATATCTCCAAAAAATTCGTCAATAAAGGGATTGAGTGATCTTCGTCTTATAATCTTTTCACTGAATATATAAATAACCGCGGGTCTACAATTATCAGCTACCTCGGTAAACGCCTTGCTCAAAGATATAGCTGGTTTTACCTTTTCTTCATCAATTCTGCCTATCTCGGTTCCTAAACTCTGGTAATCTCTATCAAAAGATACGGTCAGAGCCGTACCTATAACAATCCCTGTTATAATTAAAACAATTGAAAAGAAAAAATACTTAGCTTTCATAAAGACACCGAACACCAAACACTCAATCACGCAATAACGCTATGATGTGTCACCGCCTTTTATTGAATATTCTTTAAGTTTTCTATATAGTGTTCTCTCGCTTATACCAAGTAAAGAGGCTGTTTCTTTCTTGTTGTCATTAGTTTCTTTTAGTGTATTAAGGATAAGGCATCTTTCAACATCCTCAAGTTTCATTCCGAAAAAGTTCTGTAAATATTTTTTATCAGGTTTAATAACATTATCACCAAGAATTTCTTCAGGGATAAGCTCTTTATCAAGGATATCTTTCTGTGCTATAACGATCATACTTTCAAGAATGTTTTTGAGTTGTCTTACATTACCTGGCCAATCGTATCTAATGAAGATGTCTAAAGCATCTTTTGAGATGCCTGTAACATCTTTTTTATGAGCTTTTGATAACTGCTTTATAAAGTAATCTACAAGAAGTAGTATATCCTTTTTTCTTTCTCTTAAAGGTGGGATAACGATGGTTACAACTTTTAATCTGAAATACAAATCTTCTCTGAATTTTCCGTCGCGGACAAGTTTTTCAAGGTTCTGGTTTGTAGCTGCGATAATTCTAACGTCAACAGTTATGGGCAGATTACCCCCTACCCTTTCTATAACCCTTTCCTCAATAACCCTTAATAGTTTCACCTGTGTCTGCTCTGGCATATCACCTACTTCGTCAAGAAAAAGCGTTCCGCCGCTTGCAACTTCAAATTTGCCTATTCTACGTTGTATTGCGCCTGTGAATGCACCTTTTTCATGACCAAATAACTCGCTTTCAAGGATTCCCTCAGAGATAGCAGCACAATTAAGTGCTACAAAAAGCCTGTTTTTACGTGGTGAGTACTGGTGTATCGCCTTTGCAATCAGTTCTTTGCCTGTGCCTGATTCTCCTTCTATAAGAACATTGGCGTTGGTAGGTGCAACCTGTTTTGCTATTTTAAAAACTTTTAACATAGACTCAGATCGACCTATAATATTCTCAAGCCCGTATTTTTCTTCTATGTATTGTTTTAACTCAATATTCTGGAGTAGTATCTCCTGTTTCTCCATTGCGCGCGATACGACGAGTCTGAGTTCGTCAAGATTTAATGGTTTGGTGAGATAATCGTATGCACCCTTTTTCATTGCTAAAACAGCATTTTCAACCGTAGCATAGCCTGTGATAACAAGGAATTCAAGAAACGGATACCTCTTTCTTGCTTCTTCCATAAGAGCTATACCATCATAATGTCCTGATAGTTTTAAATCAGTTATAACCAACGCTATTTCATTATCACTATCCAATATTTTGAATGCCTGGAAATCTGATGTTGCAAGTTTAACAGTCCAGCCGCTTTTGCCAAGTGCTTCAGCTATAACCTGTGCGTGTTCAAGATTATCATCAACAATGAGTATCTTACTCATAGCCACACTTCGTATCATCTCCTCTGAAAAACATTGTAACTATAATAATATCAAGTAGAAGCAAGAAGCAAGAAGCAAGATATTAGTTTTTCATACTTTGTGCCTCTGTGCCTCTGTGCCTTTCCTTTGAATCTTTCAATCTTTCAACAACTTCTCTTTAATAACGTTAATGTTTCCATATGACTTGTCTGCGGAAACATATCAATAACATACATTTTTACTATCTCATATTCTTTAACAAGAAAAGATAAATCACGTGCAAAAGTAGAAGGTTCACAAGATAATGATAAAATCCACTCAGGTTTTTGTCTCAGGATGCTCTTTATAACTGGTTGTGTCAGTCCTGTACGTGGCGGGTCCATAAAAATAAAGACAGAATCCAAATCCTGTCTCATTATTCGTGCAAGTCCTGTCTCAACATCAACATTCCATACTGAAACATTCCCTATGTCATTTGATTCAAGATTAGTCAGTGCATTATCACAACTCTTATGACTCTCCTCTATCATTATTACGAAATCAAATTTTTTATAAAAGTTTAATATACTAAAAGTACCTACACCGCCATAAAGCTCAATCATTATTGATGGTAATTCTTTGATAGAATTTATAAGATCATTAATTAAGCCAGCGATTTTATTAAGTACTTTATAATTTATCTGAAAGAAAGAGTCATACGATACCACCATTTTATACTCAGATATATCAAATTGCATAGCATCGCTATAGTAAAAGCTGCTTTCTTCTCTATCATTATTGATATTTACCACCTTTATTCCAGCAACGTGCTCAATATTTTTCAAAATAGAATTCATTTGCTGCTTCATTTTATTTTTTTCAAATTTGAAAATAAGATAGATTTCATTTTGTGGTGAAACTCTTATATCAATCTCATCGGGTCTATTATCGTTACTTAATAAATTATTAAGTATTTTAATAACTTTATTCACATTCTCGTTTGCTAATAAACATTTATCAACGGGAACTATATCATTGGAGAACATTTTATAAAAACCAAGATGCCCATTTTCGTCTACTTTAAACTGAAAATTATTTCTATATCCAAACTTATCCATTGCATCTACCCACTCATATTTATCATAATCAATTTTTCCTATTCTTTTTAAACAATCATCGAGTATGGAGAATTTAGCCAGTTTTTGAGATTTATAATCCATATGCTGGAAATGACATCCACCGCACTCTTTAAAATATCTGCACTCAGGTTCAATTCTTGAGTCTGATTTAACGTTAAAACTAAGTGGTTTGGCAAGTTTAAGATTATTTTTATTAATATCCATTAACTCGACTTCTACCACTTCGCCTGCCAAAGTATATGGTACAAAAATAACACCCTCTTTTTCAGTTCTTGCAAGCCCAAATCCGCCATGAACTATTTTTTCTATAAAAACTCTCAAGTCTCCCCTCTCCTCTGAAAAACATTGTAACTATAATAATATCAAGTAGAAGCAAGAAGCAAGAAGCAAGATATTAGTTTTTCATACTTTGTGCCTTTGTGCCTCTGTGCCTATCTATGGATGGGTAAACCCGGCTATACTACGGGTCTTGTGACCCTCACTACTCTGTGCTTACTTCTTGCTTCTTGCTTCTTTCGTTATCTTATTATAACTGATGTGTTACATCTAAATTTCGAGTTCCATACCTTCTTGAGCAGCTAAAAGAAGTAATGGAGACTTTTCTTTTTCAAGCTCTCTTTTATGTTTTAATAAAATTCTTTCTAATTCCTCGTCTTTTCTTGAAGGGTCGTGATGGAAAAATACGAGCCTCCTTACATTAGCTTCTCTTGCTATTTCTATAGCATCCTCAAAAGTAGAATGACCCCACCCTTTCTTTGATTGATACTCATCTTTTGTGTATTGAGCATCATATATAAGCATATCAGCATCTTTAGCAAAAGCGACCATCTCCTTGTGAGCTTCTATCACCGCTTGCTCAGCCTCCTTCATTATTATATCTTCTTCGTTAGTTTCAATATCACTATCTTTTTTAAATATATTCTGAACCGATTCATTGTCTCCAGAATATACCAGAACAGTATCGTCAACAAAAATTCTATAACCGATAGTAGGGACAGGATGGTTCATATATTTTACGGTAACAGAAGCATCCTGAATATTATAAGAACCGGCTTTTAACTCGTGAAACTCTAAAGTAGCCATAACATGCTCGAGTTTCACAGGGAAATACTGGAATGTCATCTGGCCTGCAACAATACTCTGTAAATCAGCATCTATACTCCAGGGTCCATAGATATCAAATTTATTCCCTATTATATAGATCGGTATAAAAAAAGGGAAACCATGTATGTGGTCCCAATGGGTATGTGATAAAAGTATAGCTGCATTAATGTTCTTCTTTTCTTTAATTAAACTATTTCCCAACTCCCGAAGTCCTGTACCTGCCTCGAGTATGAACAACCTGCTGTCATTAGTCCTTACCTCAATACAGGGCGTATTTCCGCCGTATCGAATAGTATTAGGTCCGGGAGTTGGTATAGACCCTCTTACACCCCAGAATCTTACTCTCACTTTTTCTGTGCCTCTTTTATAAATAGACTTGCTTTTTCTACTTCCTGTTTTAATTCGCCAAGAATCCCTTCAAGGTCGTTTTTTGTAATTTTTAAATCTTCCATTACCCGTAAATCAAGATTGGTAATGACTTTATCGCCGCTGTAACCGATATTTTTGGATTTGCATAAGATATCACCGAGATGAACAACCCTCGTAACTCTTTGATATTTTATTTCTGCATTATATGGGTCATGATGATACCTGATAACATCAAGTATAGGGTTCGGTAAATTCCACTTCTCTCCAAGTAATTTTCCTGCCTCAGAATGCGTCATACCAATTACCATTGTTTCTGCTTCGCTGATACTTAAAGCCTTTTCCTCAACCAGCTTTAAGACCATACTGAATTCTTTTGATAAAAACTGATTAAAAACAAGTTTACCAGTGTCATGTAATAACCCTGCTACAAAGAACTCCTCAAGCGCATTCCGATCCATCCCAAGTTTATTTGCAAGAAGCTTTGAGGCAACACCAGAGCCGACTGAATGTTCCCAGAATAGATTAGTATCAAAATTTGTTTTAACCTCAGGTGGCGGAAAATTCGTAAGTATCGATGTAGATAAAGCAAGATTTTTAACTGTGTTTAAGCCAAGCATAACAATAGCACGTGTAACCGAAGATATTTTTTCGGGTAACGCAAAATAAGCTGAGTTCAATAGTCTCAGCACCCTTCCTGTTAAAACAGGGTCCATCTGTATCACTTTTGATACCTGACGTGCGTCAGTTGCAGGGTCATTTGCTATCTGAACAACTTTACCTGCTGTTGTAGATAACGTCGGCATCTTATCTATACATCTTATTACTTCAACTGCGCTGCGTTCTTTGCTCATTTGAAAATTTTCTCCTTATCTTGTTTCTTGTCCCTGAACCAATTGTTTATTAGCAAGTGGTTGTTTTTCGGCATTTCGATTAACCCTCATTCCAGAATATGCTCGGACTATACCCGTATTCTCTGCAGAACTTTGATACAGTCATTATTGAACCTGTAATACAAAGACAGTCTTCTTTTCGTAATTCTTTTAAACATATTTTATCATAATATAATATCCTATATTTTTCAAGAAGTTTTATCAAATCTTTTTTTTGCAAAGTTCTTTCATAAGCCTCAGGCTCATAAACAATGACTTTTATACGTTTATGTTTCAGGATAGGCAAGATCAATTCTATCTCTTTATCCTTGCAGATACCAAATACAACAGAAATATTACCTGAGAACCTGCTTAATAACTCTTTCATAAGATAGAAAAAAGCCTCGGGGTTATGAGCTATATCAAGGATAACATTGGTACGAATAAAATCAAAGCGTGCAGGAAACTTAAATACTGTTTTTTTAAAACTACGAACAACGTCTCTTTTATTAAAATTTTTTGTCAGATAAAATAATGCTGATGCGACATCGCTTTTATATAATGGGGGTAAATATTCCGGGTAACCAAAATCAGTCTTTTCACTAAATAAAATGAATTGATTATCTTTATTAAAATAGAATTCTTCACCATAACAATAACATCTCTCACTTTTAATACTATTTCTGTCCATCCTGAACCCTATTATTGCCTCCTCTCTATTATGAGTTATAAAAGCTTTATCCAGGAGGATAGTTTTTCTGTCTTTTCCCAGATATTCTAAATGGTCTATAGAGACATTGACTAAAAAAACGGTTTTGGAGGGGATAACTCTTACAGCATCCCAGCGACCGCCCATCCCGACTTCGAATATTGTGAAATCAGGCTTCATCTCTTTAAAATATATAAAACTTATTGCAGTCATCTTTTCATAAAACGTAAGTTCATTAAACTCTTTTAATCTACATAATGTTCTATATATATCTTTAATCTCCTGTTCTTTAATCTTTCTATCATTGTAAATAATTCTCTCCCTGAAATCAAAAATATGTGGGGAAGTATATAAGCCAACATTTAATCCAATGTTTCTCATAAGAAAATATAAAGAATAAGATGTAGATGCT
Organism: Candidatus Hydrogenedentota bacterium; assembly: GCA_040752395.1. Lineage (GTDB taxonomy): Bacteria > JBFMHD01 > JBFMHD01 > JBFMHD01 > JBFMHD01 > JBFMHD01. Next base: position 3,279 of record JBFMHD010000010.1, on the reverse strand, counting down.
TTACCATTGGTACCAGCAATTATACAGGAGGCATCTAAACTATTCTGTGGATTAGCTATTTTATTTATAAATCGTTTAATCTGCTTTAATGAGGGATTGATTCTATAACATAATGAAGATTTTAATAATGATTGGTATATAAAGTTATTCATCAGGTGGTGTATGTTCGATAAAGGAATGGATTAACAAATGGATAGTTTTCTTCAATTTTTTTCTTTCGACAACGCAATCAACGAAACCATGTTCCTGTAAAAATTCAGCGGTCTGAAATTTTGGGGGTAATTTCTGTCTTATCGTCTGTTCTATGACACGCGGTCCTGCAAAACCTATCAAGGCACCTGGTTCAGCTAAAATTATATCACCTAATGATGCGAAGCTCGCGGTGGTACCGCCTGTCGTAGGGTCAGCCATTATTGAGATATAAAAGCCTCCAGCTTTTTGAAATCTCGATATAACAGCTGATGTGCGCGCTAATTGCATAAGAGATAACAAACCTTCTTGCATCCGCGCACCACCTGAAGATGAAACCGTTATTAAAGGTAGGCTGTTAAGAATAGCGAACTCAACTATTCTTAAAAACCTTTCACCAACTACGCTCCCCATACTACCACCCATAAAAAAGAAATCCATAACCCCTAAACTAACCCGATGGTTACAGATTTTTGATTCACCACAAATAATAGCATCTGATACGTTGCTTTTTTGTTTTGACTCTTCAATACGCTTTGTATAGGGTTTACTGTCTACAAATTCCAGCGGGTCATCTGAAACTATCTCCTCAAACATCGATATAAAACTACCGTTATCGCACAGTACCTTTATCCACTGAGAAGATTTTATTCTGTTATGATAACCGCATAAAGGACAGACATTCAAATTATCTTCAAGCTCTTTTGCAGGATACATTTCATTGCATTTAATACACTTCAGCCAGGTGCCATCAGGCACAAGCTTCTGAATAGGTTTTACGTTTATTACCTCGGGTTTGATCCTTTTAAACCAGGTCATAATACTCCTCTGAAAAACGCTGTAACTCTAATAATTCGGGGTACAGGCTACGGGCTACGGAGTACAGCCGGCTGGAGCCAAAAGCCCAGAGCCTGCTGAAAAGTCTTGAGTCTTGAGTCTCGAGTCCTGTTTTGACTCACGACTTGCGACTCACGACTCTTTTCATACTTTGTGCCTCTGTGCCTCTGCTTGCCTGCTGCGGCGGAGTGCGGCGCAGGCAGGTGCCTTTACCGATTGCTGTAATAATAAATTTATCAAAAATTAAATAGTTTTGCAAATGTTTATTTAGAAACATACGCTTTTGATATTACCTGTCTTTGCGAAAGATATAAGAATAGTTTCGGCTGGAATCATTCTTATCACCTTGACGAAAGGAATAAAACAGGTCTCTTCTACAATGTGAACATATATCTATATAAAAAATATTTTTATGATGGATACCCGAATATAGTAACTGGTCTATTATAATGCCTTTTAAATCAAGTAGGGGCACACCATTCTGTGCCCTTATCCTGTTTGCATTATAATATTCTTTTTTTCTGTAACCATCAATTATCTCATTATTAACTTTGTAACAATCAAACCCTATGCCCGGACCTATATAAATTTCTGTATCATAGATGCCTATGTTCTTAATGGTTTTCAAAATTATCTCGTTTAAAATACCCTTTCTGCCACAATGAATAATCCCGACTAATTTGTTCTTTTTGTCTATAACAAAAACCGGGTAACAATCAGCTGTTTTTACTATTAAACAAACTTTTATTTTATCTGTTATAAGTCCATCACCAGTAAATTGCATGATTGGTTTTTTTATTTCTTTAATAAATATAACTTTATCAGAATGAACCTGATTTAGATGTATCAATGCATCAGGTGATAACAACTCTTTAATCTGTAATGGATTCTTTATAATATCATTTTTAAGTATTATTCCGTGCTCTATATAATCATAGGTTATTATTTTGTTTATCTTTAGTATTTTTAAATTATTAAAACTTGTGATTTTATAATCAGCAATCATTCAATATTGTAGCGTTGATTATAATCATCTAAGTATTTTTTTATTCCCTTAGCAATTGCTTGAGCGTTTAATTCTATAAATGAGTCATCGAGCATTAACTTATAATCTGTTTTATTACATAAAAATCCGAGTTCAAGAAGCACTGATGGTGTGTCATAAATAACCATTTTCTTTAATACATAGAACCTTGCTCGCTTGATTCCTCTATCAGGGAGGGGTATAACACTGATAAGCTCGTTGTGGATGTAATTAACAAGGATATTGGATTCTCTTGTATTTCCATTTAATCTTAAATCAAAAAGGACTAATTCTCTCTGGGTTAATTCTTCAGTTGTCTCAAGCGAAGCATTTTCAAGTTCAGCTAAAGCCTCAGCCTCAGCATCGGTTGCTTCTAAAGAGAATATATAGCTCTCGATACCGCTTGCATCCTGCCATTTCTTGTTCCCCCTTTTTGTAGAATTTGCATGGATACTAACATATAAATTAGCACCTTTAGCTGAAGCGATTTGGGGTCTTTTTTCAAGTGGCACTGTTATATCATCTTCCCGTGTTGTAACTATATTTATACTGGGAAGAACTTGTAAAAGTTCGTTTTTTAAAGCGAGCGCTACTTTTAAAGTAAAATATTTTTCGCAATATCCTGCGGGATTTATAGCGCCCGGGTCATCACCACCATGACCTGCATCTAAACAGATAGTATTAATTTTAAGTTTGCTGTTTGTCCTTTGCTCTTTTTTCTCAACCGCAGAAGACTCCTCTACTTTGGTTTGTTTCTGTAAATCTGCTGTAAAAATATCGTAAATATATTTTGCAGTATCTACGTTAATATAAAATTGGCCATCATTATATCTCAGACACTCTTCTCCTGAAATAATTTCTTCTCTATCTATAATAAATACTCGTTTATCAAGCATTATAACAAAATAATGATTATTGTAATTTATGGATATTTTTTTCAGTATCGGGTCGTATTGGTAACTCGCACCTATCTCGGTACTGAAACTCGATATCGCTACATATTCGTTGGAATCTATATTTACTTTATTATTAAACTCAAGTCCTGAAACAACAGTGCCGGTTATCACCCAGGCTCCTGAAAAAATAAAACAAAACAAAATAATAATTGAAAACTTATATTTCATACTCCTCCCTCTTACTATTAGCTATAACAGCGGGACCGCAATCAAGCTATGTAATAAATCTAAATTATTATCGACATTTTTAGCTGTTTCCTTTAAAAACTTAGG
>JBFMHD010000001.1:0-48348 GCA_040752395.1 Candidatus Hydrogenedentota bacterium | reverse complement strand
CGACCCCTAACCCCTAACCGCCGCCCCCTAATATACCCCATCCCCTATGACCCATCCCCTAATATCCTTTGTGCCTTCCACTCCTGTCTTCTGTCTCCTGTCTCCTCACTATATATATCAGTACCCGAGCTGAACTATAACAGTTTGACCCTTCTTAATGATAGCTCCTTTTTCAGGTATCTGACCACTAACTCTGCCACTTCCTTGAACTTGTATCTTTACTTTATATAGAGATAAAACCTCAATTGCTTCTCTTAAAGATAAGCCCTTAAGGTGTGGCATTCTTAACTCAGTATCGCTTTTATTAATAGCTGTCTCGGTAATAACTTTCAAAGCAGGGTCTGTCTTTGATGATATATCTTTGGTCATCCGTGAAATAAGCAGAGCATCCTGAGTAGAATAAACTTTCATATAATTTAAGGTTCGTCTGGCGATGTTTGAAAATACAGGTGCAGCTATTACACCTCCGTAATAACCCACCTCAGCTGGATCCTTTATCACCACTAAGATAGTAAGCACCGGGTCATCAGCCGGTACCCATCCAACAAAACTACCGATGTATCTATCCTCAGCATACTCTCCTTCAATAACCATTTTAGCTGTCCCTGTCTTCCCACTGACAGTAAATCCTGATACCCGTGCTTCATAACCGGTTCCGTCAATTGTAATGACGCTTCGCAATAACTGAGACATTCTATAAGCTGTTGTTGATGATAAAACTGACCTTACCACTTCAGGGTTACTTACATAAAATAGTTCGTTATTTTTCCTTTTTACTATCTTTTTTATAAGCCGAGGTTTGTATAATATGCCGCCATTGGCAATCACGTTCGAGGCTATAACAAGTTGTATCGGGGTAACAGAGATACCATAGCCTATAGCGATTTGTGTTTTAGTTAGCAATGACCACTTGTCAGGTTTATGAAGGATACCATTCTGTTCTCCTGGTAACATACAACCCGTAGGTTCTCCAAATCCCAAATTTCTTAAAAAATTATAATAATCTCTCTCATTAAATCTTTTAGCAATAGAGATTATTCCTACGTTACAGGATTTTTGAAGTATGCCTTCAAGATTAAGTGCGCCATGATTATGAGTACAGAGGATATTATGTCCTGCGATGCTGATACCACCTGTACAATTAATTTTTTCTTCTTCGTTAACAAGATTTCTCTCAATAGCATAAGACATACTAAAAATCTTCATTATGGACCCTGCCTCGAATATGTCAGTTATAGCTCTATTTCGCAGGTATTCCTGGCTGGTTTTGTTTATATTATTTGGGTCAAAATCCGGATAAACAGTCATAGCAAGTATCTCGCCGGTATAGGGGTCGCTGACTATAACAATCCCTTCTTTTGCATTATGTTTTATTATACTCTTTTTTAATTCTTCTTCAGCGATACCTTGAATTACATTGTCTATGGTTAGATACAGGTCTGATATAGATTCATTTTCAGTAGTTTCATTGCTATTGTTGGTAAAAAGATTAATATCGCCTTTTAAGAGGTCATCGAACAAAAGCTCTATACCTTCAAGTCCGCGGTTATCCATCCCAACAAAGCCAAGTATATGAGATGCTCTACAAGAAAAAGGATAATATCTGTTGTGTTCTTTACGAAACCCTATAGCGGTGTAATTCAATTGTTTTATAGTATTTGCTTCTTTTTCACTTATGTTTCTCTTTATCCACACAAATTTAGATTTTTTTGATAATTTCTGCTGAATTATTTTTTTATCTATATTAAGTGTTCTTGCTAAATCTCCTGCTATTTTATTAATAGAGTGTTTATCAATTTTTGACGGATTAGCATAAAGAGAGAGAGTAGGGTTTGAGATAGCGAATATCTGACCATTTCTGTCAAATATTGTACCCCTTTCTTTAAATATATAATCAAAAGAAGAATATTCAAATATTTTTTCTTTATATGCGATCTGAATATAAAATATTCTAATAAATACAATGATAAAAAATATTATCAGTGTTATAAAAACTATTTTAATTCTTTTTTTTATCACAACAAGTGAAGCTGTATCCCCACTTTTTGATATCACTTTATCAGCCCCCATCGAGAAATAGGCCAGTATATAAACAGAGGTTTACCTTTGATTCTATCTCCTGGTACGAACCCCCAGATGCGTGAGTCCTGACTGTTATCCCTGTTATCACCGAGGACAAAATAATGTCCCTCTGGTACAACGATTTTTCCAAACGACGATTTTCTTTCCCTGCCATCATCAACGCGCTGAATTATCATATATTTAACACCGGTATTCTCTTCTTCATACATATTGCATTGAGTTATATCCGTAGGGTCTTCCTGGTCAGAGTAAGAATAAGTCGATACAAAATTCCGTGGTAATTTTTTACCATTCACATATACGATATTATTTTTCATCTCAATAACATCACCGGGAAGAGCTGCTACTCGTTTTACAAAATCTACTGATGGGTTATTCGGATATTCAAATATAATTATTTCACCTCGTTCTGGTTTGCAAAAATCGAATATCTTATTTTCTAAGAAATCAAAGTAAGGCTTCCATCCTTTAAAATGAATATTTTTAGGTATTCTCCAGCCAAAAATAAATTTTATAGCAAAAAGATGGTCATTTGCTTTTTCGCCTTTTAAACTAACACCACCGTGGATATTAGGCATCATTGAGCTTGAGGGAACGTAAAAAGGCTGAACAATTAAAGCCCTTATAATTAAAGCGAGTGTTCCTGCAACAACTATAGTCTCTATTGTATCTCTTATAAAAGATTTTTTCTTTTGTTGCTCTTCTGTCATTTTGCTTCTCTTTGCTTACTCATTCGGCCGGTCAAATCCCGTCCACTGCATCTTTTATCATGTCGTGTAATCGGCATTTATATGCACATACTCTACGGATAAATCATTTGTATAAAAGATATATTCGTTATAAATGCTTTCACCAACTATAAGTTCAATCACAATGTTTTTGTTTTTCATTTTAACGTTAGCAAGTTGTTCATCATAAGGGGCAACTTTTCCTCTTTGAAATATCATATCGCCATTGACAATAAGTGATACATTAAAAGGATCAATATTAACACCGCTCGCGCCAGCAGCAGCAAGTATCCTTCCCCAGTTCATATCGCAACCAAACATAGCTGTTTTAACAAGTAAACTCCTTGATATAGCAGTAGCGATTTTTTTGCAATCGTCTTTAGAAATATTACCGCTAACCCTTATTTTTATTATTTTTGTGGCTCCTTCGCCATCCTCAAGAATCTTCATTGCAAGTTCAAAACAAACCCCGTACAATAATCTCTTAAATATTTCATACTTTTTGGTATTATGTTCATTCTTGAAAGGCGAAAATAATATTACAGTATCATTGGTGCTCATATCTCCATCTACTGAAATTATGTTGAATGAATTAGAGACAGCATTGTATAAACTTTCCTGCAAATAATCTCTGTCCACTGATAAATCAGTAAATATAAAACATAACATTGTTGCCATAGAAGGTGATATCATTCCAGCGCCTTTTGCGATACCGAGTATGGTCACACCGTTTTCTTGTTTAATAACGATTTTTTCTCTTTTATCTGTTGTTATTATAGCTTTTGCAAAATCTTTATAGCCATCTGGTCTTATGGATTTTTTTAAAAGCGGTAAAGAATCTCTGATATTGGTGAGTGGAATTCTTTTACCTATTATTCCTGTTGATGCAACAAGTGTCTCATTCTCTTTAATGTTGAATTTTTGAGCAAATATTTCACACATACTGCAAGCATCCTTATACCCATCTTCACCGGTAGCAGCATTAGCCATCCCACTATTAACAATTAACCCCCGGATGAATTTATTCTCTTTTATAATATCATTATTTCGAATAATTGGAGCTGCTTTGAAAGAATTTTTTGTAGAGAGTATCGCAACATAACAGGGTATATCAGAATAAAAACCCGCCAGATCAAGATTTTTACTCTCTTTTAATCCTGCTCGTACTGCGCCAAAATAAAAACCTTCAATCATAATTTTTTAATCTGATTTATCCTCAATCCCTTCTTTTATACTGTGAAAATTAAGATTGTCTTTAATAATAAATGAGATACCTATGGAGATCAACGGAATAAGTGAAACAACCCATAAAACAATACCATAACCAGCTGCTATATTTTCATCTGTGTTTAAAATATGATGCAGGACAACAAAACATCCAAGCTGAAATGAACCAAGAAACACCGGCGTTGGAAACAAAGTGATGAATAAACCAACATATACAAGTAATAGGTACGCGGCAGTAATATAATTGGGTATTTTAAAAGCTATGCAGGCAAAATAATAAGATAAATAAAAAAAGACCCATACAATTATGCTGATACCTAACACATAAATAATAGATTTTATATCCCTTACAAGACTCAACCCCTGAACCATCTCATCAAAAAAATGTAATATTTTTTTCTCTATCGATGATAGTTTTTTTGTAATCCTGATAATGATGTTCCTTATATTTTGAGGTCTGAGAGTAACAATAATAATAAATAATAATATACCAAAAACTATTATCATCGTAAATTTACTGAACGAAATTACAGCCAGATGTACATTTACCATCTGCCCCATTACATTTAAATCTTTCTTTGGGATCGCACCTTTAAAAAAAACAATACTACCTATCAGTATAAATAAATATAAAAGGTCAATAAGACGTTCAACTATTATACTGCTTAATGCTGCTGCAAAAGAGATTCGTTCTTTTGTTGAGAGTATATACGCCCTGTAAACCTCGCCAAGACGCGCAGGTAATAAATTTGCTACCGAACCTATAAATGTGGGTGATATAAGTTTCACCCCGGATATAGTATTAAAATCTTTTAAAATCAATCTCCATCTGTAAGCACGTATCATAACCGCAGTTATACCACTTGTTACAGCTAATAAGAGAGGCCAGATACGAACATAACTGAGTTGCTCTAATACTTCCTTGAATGAGACATATCTGAATACATAATATAAAGCCACCACCATAACAGTAAAACTGAATATATAATTAAATATCTTATTCCACTTCACCTTGAAAACCTCAAAACCTCGATATAATATAAAACGATAACAGCCATAATATAATATTCGCTAAACTATATTTATCTTTTAAGAAAAAAAGTTCTGGTTCTTTTAATAATCTGGTATTTTTCAAAAGATATTGAAATCTGATAATACCATATATAACAAATGGGATAGTAAGATAAAGATATTTTGTATGATGAACCTCTATGGTCCTTCCTGAAATAGTATATAAACAATATGATAAAATGGCACAACTGTAGTTAATATTCAGAAATTGCTGTAATAAATTTTCATCATAGACTTTAAAGACAGCCCGATACTCCATCGCTTTCATTCTATCAATAATTTCTATTTCAGAATATCGTTTTCCTAAAAGAAGTATGTTTGCGGCAAAAAACGTGCAGATAACTAACCATGGAGATATCTCAACACTAATTACAACAACACCAGCTAATACCCTTAATACATAACCACAAGATACCACGAGTACATCAATAATAGCCATATCCCTGCCACTGAGAGTGTAAAACAACATTAATAAATAATAGCTAAGTATAATATAAAAGAAGTCTGGCCTTAAAGCCCTGTAAGAAATAAAAAAAACTAAAATTGATAACACTATAACAATAACAATGGCATAGGTTATCCGAAGGCTGCCTGATGCGATCGGCCTATCTTTTTTAATAGGATGAAGAATATCTCTATTTTTGTCTTTTATATCATTTATTATGTATATAGCTCCACTTGCTAAAATAAATATAATAAATGCGATCAGAACCAATAACACTTTTTCTAAATTAAAAAGTTGATTGGCAAAAAAGAGTGGTGCAAAAATAATAATATTTTTATGAAATTGATAGAGTCTTATTGACTTAATAATATTCTGAATAATCATCAAAATCTCTTCCAATATTCTTTTCAACAACATTTGTTGCTGTTCTCATCAGTATAACTATTATTGCAAAAATAGTGCAAGCCTGAGCCAGAAGAACTATAGCTTGATAAAAATTAACATGGGGTAAAAAAATAGCACTTATCCCTATTACAAATGAAACAAGATATATGAATAATACAGCCTGTTTTTGTGTCATACCAATAGCGGTTAGTCTGTGAGAAAAATGAGACATATCACCTCGAAATATAGGTCTCTTTTCTCTTATTCTTATGTATATTACAGATAAAGTATCAAAAATAGGTACAGAAAAAATTAAAAGAGGTGCAATAATCGCTATCGGAGTTTTCATATCCGGTATAACGTAAGTTGTTTCAACGCTTATCACACTTAAAATAAATCCTATGAAATAACTTCCGGAATCACCCATAAAAATTTTTGAAGGATAAAAATTATATTTTAAAAAACCAACCATACTCCCGCAAAATATAACAGATATCAGTATCAATAAAACCGAGCCCTGCTGGATCCCCATAATAAACATCATTAAAGAACAGATAGCACCTAAACCACCGGATAAGCCATCCATATTGTCAAGAAGATTAAACGAGTTTGTTATACCGACTATCCAGATAAGTGTTAAAATTATCCCAATGAATTTATATGGTATAAACATATAAATCTGTGTCCCGCTTAAAATAACAATAATACTACCTATTATCTGGGCTGTTAATTTAATATAAGGCCCGCCAGAAAATATATCATCATATAATCCAACAATAAATATTATAAAACTCCCAATCAATAAACTCGTAAGAAATTTATGATTACTGTAATCTGTCCAGCCAACAATGGTCCCAAGTATCCAGCATATACTTAAAATCACCCAGAAAGAAAAATAAAAAGCCAGACCGCCAAGACGCGGTTTTGAATGCGTATGAATCTTTCTTAAACCAGGTTTATCTATGGCTCCTGATGCCAATGATAGTTTAATAATGAGCGGTATAAGAATTATTGTAAAAATATATGTTGTAAAAAATATTACTAAAAAACAAAAAAACAATGTTATCAAACTTCACATCCTACAACTTAACAATCTTTTTTGATTTTATATTTTTTGTCGCATTCCTTGTATCAAATACAAACCCTTTTGTTCTTCTTGCAAAATCATCCCATCTGTAAACACTATGGTCAGTAAGTATCAGTATAAAATCTACTTTATTAGCAACGTTATATGGATCATTAACGCTTTTTAATTCTTTATCTTTTATACATACCGATTTAAAATAGGGGTCATGTATAAATAATCTAAAGCCATAAGGTAACATTAACTCAATAATTTTACAAGCTGGTGAATGGCGTAAATCCGCTACATCCTTCTTAAAAGTTAAACCAAGAACAAGCACAGATGATCTCTTTGGTGTTAAACCACGTTTTGCCAGCTCGCGTAATATTTTATTAACAACAAAATAAGGGATGTTTTCATTAACCTCAGCTGAAAGATTAATAAAATTCGTAAAAAAATTATGTTCCTTAGCCTTGTAGGATAAATAAAACGGGTCAATCGGTATGCAATGCCCGCCAACTCCAGGCCCAGGATTAAATTTCATAAATCCAAATGGTTTTGTACAAGCAGCTTCTATAACCTCCCATATATCTATCCCCATCCTGTCACATAATAACATTATTTCATTCACAAGTGCTATATTCACGTTCCTATATATGTTCTCAAGAAGTTTGGCCATCTCAGCTACTTTAGTTGACGAGACAGGAATCGTTTTAACAATAATAGTATCATAAAATTCTTTTATTCTTTTTAAACAACTTTTTGTAATTCCGCTAATTATTTTGGGTGTATTCTCAATTTTATAGACTTTGTTACCGGGATCCACTCTCTCAGGCGAAAACCCCAGATAAAAATCTTTGCCGATAACCAAGCCTGACTTCTCTAATATGGGTTTCAATAACTCATCTGTTGTGCCTGGAAAAGTTGTGCTCTCAAGTACTACCACCGTATTTTTCCGTAAATATTTAGCTACATTACAAGCCGCAGAGATAACACAGGACAAATCAGGCTGCATATTTTTATCAATCGGTGTCGGTACTGCAATAATTATAATATCAGATTTTGATACTGGTTTATAATTATCATAAGCCCTTAATAATCCCAGGTTTACAACCTCTTTTAAATCATTATTATCTACATCAGAGATATAATTAATACCCTTATTAATCTTTCTTACCTTTGTATGATCAAGGTCAATCCCATATACTTTATAACCTTTCTTAGCAATAATAACAGCTAATGGTAACCCCACATACCCCATGCCGACAACCGAGACTGTCTTCCATCTTTTGGGCATATCAACTCCTCTGAAAAACGCTGTAACTATAATAATATCAAGTAGAAGCAAGAAGCAAGATAATCTTGCTTCTTTCGTTATCTTGCCTCTACATATTATCTCTTCTATCTTCTATAATACTCTATAACGTCATCAATTATATCGGTTAATCTTTTCTCATGTTTAAACCCTGTAAGTTTTACTATTTTTGAGATATCTGGTACCCGGTGCCTCATATCCTCAAACCCCTTTTCAAAAGCATCTTCATATGGTACAAAAGTTATTCTTGATTTACTATTAGCCCTCTTTACTACAAGTTTTGCTAAATCCACGATCTTTATTCTCTCGGTACTGCCTATATTAAAGATTTCGCCATTTGCTCTATCATCAATTGAGAGCGAATAAACATATTTAACAACATCATATATATGAGAGAAACACCTGGTCTGTTTACCGTCGCCATAGATAGTGATTGGTTTATTAGTCAATGCCTGTTTAACAAATCTTGGTATAACCATACCATATCTGCCTGTCTGTCTTGGCCCACAGGTATTAAAGAAACGCATTATGACAACTGGTAAATTTTTTTCTCTATAGTAAGCGAGTGCAAAAAACTCATCAATCGCTTTAGAACAGGCATAACTCCAGCGCGAGATAGTTATCGGTCCTATGACACTGCTATCTTTTTCACTAAACGGTACTTTTTCATTCTTCCCGTAAACCTCAGAACTCGAGGCTATCATCACTTTCTTTTTGTATTTATTACAGCTTTTTAATATATTATCCGTACCCTCAATATTAATCTCCAGCGATTTTAGCGGATTATCTATAATATAATTAACGCCCACTGCTGCTGCTAAATGGACCACTATATCAACCTTTTTTGTAAGTTCATTTATTATTTTATTCTTCAATACAGAATCAATAATAAGACTGAAATTTCTATCTCCCTTAAGATGAATAACATTATCAATACTTCCTGTGGATAAATCGTCAAGAACAATGACTTTGTATTTGTGTTTTAAATAAAATTCAGCCAAATGGCTTCCGATAAATCCTGCGCCACCAGTAATCAATACACTTTTCATTAATCATCCTCTGAAAAACGCTGTAACTCTAATAATATCAAAATAGAAGCAAGAGGCAAGATAACGGAAGAAGTGAGAGGTATCAGGACAGGCTACAGGCTACGGACTACAGCCAGCTGGAGCCCGAAGCCCGGAGCCTGCTGAAAAGTCTTGAGTCTTGAGTCTTGAGTCTCGAGTCCTGTTTTGACTCACGACTCTTTTCCATATCATCTTTAGTTTTTCATACGTTGTGTAGAGCGCAAACCGCGCTCATGAGGACTCCTTCGAAAAAGTTGATGAGTTTCTGAAAAAGCAAGAACATAAGCTCTTCTTGATTATCAAAATAATTATTTAATATATTTATAAATTTATTGTCAACCTCAGTTTTTCAGAGACCTCTTTTTTGTTATGCCTCAGAACGTGTGAAATAATCGTCATTAATACTGGGCAACTCTTTTATTATCAGCCCCTATTTTCTGAAAAAGTCTAATTTTTTCACACGTTCTCAGTTATAGGGGGAATGAAGAAGCAGGAGACAGATAACGGAAAAGAAAAGTTAAGGTTTAGGTTGAGGAACTGAGGGAATACCTCTTTTCTGCGATTTCAATTGACATTTTTAATAAATATAAAATCATATTGTTATGTCATTTATTTTATACAAATCCTCAGCAGGTTCTGGAAAGACTTATACCCTGGTTAAAGAATATATCAAACTTGTTGTAGAAAACCCTGAAAAATATAAGAACATACTCGGGATTACTTTTACAAATAAAACAGCTAATGAGATGAAGGAAAAAATAATAACTACATTAAAAAAACTCGCAAGAAACGAGGATACCGACCTTCTTACAAATCTAAAAAAAGAACTAAATATTGATGATCCTGATACGATAAAATCTAATTGTCAAAAAGTATTAAAAAACATCCTGCATAATTATTCTGATTTTGCCATAACCACGATAGATAGTTTCATCTACAGGATTGTTAAATCATTTTCTCTTGAACTGAATCTCCCTTTTAATTTTGAGGTAGATATGAACAAAGATTTACTTATAGAGAGAATTGTTGACAATCTTATTGAGCAGGTCACAAAAGATAAATATATAAAAGATATTATAATACAGTTTATAGAATCCAAACTTGAAACATCAAATACCTGGAATTTTGAAAAAGATATTATGAATGTCTCAGAAAAAATTTTTGATGAAAACAGTATAGAATCATTAAAAAAAATCTATAAACTATCCAATGATAACTTCAAAAATATTATCAATCATATCTTTAGTTTAAAACAAACTTTGATTAGTAATATACAGAAAACGGCGAAGGATATAGATATAACCATAAAGGATAGAGTGTTGGGGGAAAATTTTTGTAAGTTTATTAAGAAACTCTCTGAGATTAATGATATCAACAGAATCTATGAGATAATTTTAGAAAATAAAACCATCATCAATGTAACTCAGAAATACAAAGATAGATACCCAAAGAATAAAAAATTTATAAATTATCTTAAAAAACTCAGAGAAGACGCCATCACACTTAACAGTGTTCATAAGATACATCAAACGATCTATTCATTAGCTCTCATCGGTAAAGTAAAAGATTTAATCGAGGTTTATAAAAAAGAAAACAATGTCATTCCTATCTCGGATTTTAATCAAAAAGTCAATGAGATAATAGATAAAGAGACAGTGCCTTTTATATACTGGAAGATAGGTGAAAAATATCAGCATTATCTCATTGACGAGTTTCAGGATACCTCGCATCTTCAATGGAATAATCTATATCCTTTAATAGAAAACTCGCTTGGTTATAATAATTTTAATCTCGCAGTCGGCGATGCGAAACAGGCGATATACAGATGGCGTGGAGGCGATGTTAATATTATGGAAAACAATGTTCCTGATTTATTCAGCCACCTATTTGAAGCAAAATATTTAGAGACAAACTATAGAAGCAGAGAAAATATTATTGAATTTAATAACTTTTTCTTTGCAAAAATTGCAGACGTTATAAAGCAAATCACTCCTTCTCATTTAGATGGATTAAGAGAATTATATAAATCAGCCTCGCAAAAAGGCACTGGTGAAGTCGGTGGCTATATTCGGATTAATATTATAGAAGAAGAAGAAAAGAAAAATAATATTAAAGAGAAAATTCTCAATCAATTAGTTAAAATTCTAAAAGAAATCTTAAATGAAAAAAAAGGCTATAGTAAAAAAGATATAGCTATACTTGTTCGAGAAAACAAAGATGGGAATATAATAGCAGAAAAACTTTTTAATGAAGGTATCGAGGTGGTCTCGCCCGATTCTCTTTTATTAAATCACAGCCCGATTATAAGATTTATCATAAGCTCACTAAAATATCTTGCTAAAAAAGAGGAGATTAGTCTTATTGAGATGCGTTACCTCTTGCCACAAATTGAACCAACATTAATACACAAACTGAATAGTGTAGAGTGCCGCGGCAAACGACCTCTCATAGAAACTCTAGAAGAAATAATCAAACTATTTGAACTATCAAAAACAAGAGACCGATACGGCTATTTAGTGGGTCTCCTTGAAGTTGTTCATAGTTATTCTGAGAAATATAACACCTCTATATCGGGATTCCTTGATTGGTGGGATGAAAATAAAGATAAACAATCCATAATTGTACCAAAGGGTAAAGACGCAATAAATATTATGACAATACATAAAGCAAAAGGACTACAATTCCCAATTGTTATTATTCCATTCCCGACCTGGAAACTCGGTTTAAAAACATCGGGCTATATCCAGAATCTTATCTGGGTAAAAAATAATAAAAATCTAATAAAAAATGCAGATATTGATTTTTTAGTCAATATGACCTCTAAAATTGAAAATTCATATTTCGCTAATGTTTATAATGAAGAACTGAAGAAATGTTATATTGATAATATAAATCTCCTCTACGTAGCATTTACACGAGCAATCGATCGTCTATACATACTATTAGAAAACCCTTCAAGTAAAAAAGATTTAGTCTCAAAAGTAATATTTGAAACGATTAACAATTATATGATTTCTGAAAAACATAATGAATTTTTTACTCGATATGATAACATTTTAATAATGGGCTCCCCTACTATGAAAGAAAAAGATATAGAGTTCTATCAGACTATTGAAATTGACGAATACATTTTTAATGAATGGCGGTCAAAACTTACTATAACAAGAAAAGCAAAAGAGATATGGAACCTTGAGAGTGATGATAAAAAAACAAGGATAGATAAAGGTCTTATTATTCATCAAATACTATCTAAAATAATACTTGAAAAAGATATAGAAAAATCGATTGATGAATTTATCTTATCAGGGGTTATAAAAAGACAAGAAAAACCCATCTTGCTCGATAAAATAACAAAATTAATGAATATAGCCTCTGAAAATATTAAGGTAAAAGATTGGTTTGAAGAAGGTTTAAGTATTAAAACAGAAGCTTCAATACTGCTTGAAGATAAAGAAATACGGCCTGATAGAGTGATAATTTACCCGGACAGAATTGTTGTTATTGATTATAAGACAGGAAAAGAATCTGAGGATGATCTAAAGCAGATCAATGAATACGCTCTGACTCTCAAAGATATGGGATATAAAAATATCGAAAAATATCTTGTATATATCGAGGTCGAAAAAATTGTCAGAGTCTAAATTTTTACAAAAATTAGTTAAAGAACTTATAGATAGAAAAGATATAAAGATAGCTGATCTTATTATAGTCCTTCCAACACACCGGTCTCTGTTATTTTTTAAAAAATACCTTCAAAAAGATAACTTACTAAAAAAACCATTGTGGTCACCCAGGCTCTATTCTCTACCAGATTTTATAAAAAAACTTTCTAACTTGATATTCCCAAGTCAAATATCACTGCTTTTTAAACTATTTAAAGTCTATAAAACATTATATCCCGAGGATGAGCCAAAAGAATTTGATGAATTTTATTTCTGGGGTGATATGTTACTCTCTGATTTTAACGAGATAGATATGTATTTACTAAATCCAGAGGGTATATTTAGAAACTTGAATGAGTTAACACAGATTGATACATATTTTGAAAATAAAGATGAAATCTCTGATATTCGTGAAAACCTTACTCAAAAAGATATCTACAAACGATATAAATATTTTTCTACCAGGATGGAAAATCTCTATGATAATTTTACTAATTTACTGAGAGAAAAAAGAGAAGCATACTATGGCCTTGCACTACGCCAGATCATAGAAAACCCACCCCCTCAACCATTCTGGCCTGCGAATAAAAAAATTATTTTTGCAGGTTTTAATGCCTTAACAACAGCAGAAGAAAAAATTATTAATACTTTTATTAAAAACCATAATGCAGAAATTTACTGGGATATGGATAAATACTTTGTGGATGATTTTCTTCATGAGGCCGGCTATTTCTTCAGAAAAATGATGTCAGCTACCGGCAGAGATATTGCCAGATGGTGCTGGATTGATGATATTCTGACCGAAACTAAAAAAAATATTAGAATTATAGGTAGCGCTGGAGATATAAGTCAGGCAAAGATTGCCGGGTCAATAATTAAAGGTTTCATTGAAGAAATTGATGCAGATACTACTGATACCGTTCTTGTTCTTTCTGATGAGACTCTACTTTTCCCTTTGCTTAATTCATTACCTCCAGAAATAAAAAAAATAAATGTCTCAATGGGTTATCCGCTTAAATCTACCCCTATCTATGCTCTTATCTCTTCAATTATAAAGATGTATGAAAATGAAAAACAATTATCGTCTCTATCTTCCGAAACCAGCACCACTCTATATTATAAAGATGTCATCGAAATTTTAATGCATCCTTATATAAATCTTTTACTAAAAGATAAATCTATTCAACTGATTAATGAGATTAAAAACAAAAATATCTCTTTTGTTAAAGAGGATTTTATCTCTACAAAAGACGAGGTGTTTAACATAATCTTCAAAAAGCCAGAAAGCGTAGATAATTTTATTGAAAATATCTATAATCTACTCATCCAAATTCGCTCAGAGATATCTAAAGATAAAGAAAAAGACTGGAGAATAATCGAGTATGAATACCTGTATCAATTTTTTATTATTATCCAGCAAATCCAGGATGAGATAAAAGAGTGTGATATAAAAATAGATGTTTTTACATTCTGGCGTTTGTTAAAAAGGATTATCTCTGATACGAGGATACCGTTTACAGGTGAGCCGCTTGAAGGATTACAGATTATGGGATTTCTTGAGACACGGGCACTTGATTTTAAGAATGTCTTTATCCTTTCTGTAAACGATGGCATCCTGCCAGCTGGAAAACACGATAAAACATTTATCCCATACGAGATAAGAAACCATATCGGGCTTCCTACCCCAGGGTTAAGAGACGCGGTTTATTCTTATAATTTCTATCGTCTTATTAAACGAGCAGAAAATATCTATCTCTTCTATAATACCGAATCCGATGAACTTGGTAAAAGCGGCAAAAGTAGATACATCGAACAGCTCATCTATGAGTATAGTGAGAAAAATCCAAATTTAACTATTAAAGAAGAAATTATCACATTACCTGTCAAAAGTGAGACCCCAAAACCAATAATAATAAAAAAGGATAGCGGTCTTATAGAAAGATTAACTAATCTATCTTACTCAGCAACCTCTTTATTAACATATATAAATTGCCCCCTCTCTTTTTATTTTAAATATATTCTTCAAATCAAAGAAAAAGAAGAAATTATTGAGAGTGCCGATAGCAGCGTATTCGGGATTATTATTCATCGGATCCTTTATCAGATATATTCAAATTTTATTGATAAAATTATCAACAAAAATAAACTCTCAGAAATTAAGAAAACACTGGCCGAATCTGTAATCACAGAATATAAAAATCATATCCCGAATATTGAAACAGGAAAAAATCAGATAAATATAGAGATAGTGACAAGAATTATCGAGCGAACTATCTCTTATGAATCAAAACAGAATAATATTAAAATAATCGCTCTTGAAAAGAAATACGACGATACTACAAAAGTTGGATTTGATTTTGCAATAGCTGGTAAAAAATATTCTATAATCTTAAAGGGAATTATTGATCGGATAGATAAAGAAGATGATGTATATAGAATAATCGACTATAAAACTGGAGCTACTGGAGACGCTGTTTTTAATATGGATTCTATTCCTGATAATGAAACCCTGATTGAGAGACTCCAGAAAAAGAATGATGTCCTGCAGCTATTATTTTATTTCTATCTCTATTTAGCTACTGAAAACTTAAGCAAAAATGATAGATTTAAACTCGGAATCTATCCGATAAGAAAGATTGTAGATGGTATAAATTTTTTACGCAAACCCCATCAAGAACCTTATCTATTAGGTCTTAATGATTTAGAAAAAATTAAAAAATTAATCGGTATGATATTTACAGATATCTTTGACATAAATAAACCGTTTATCCAAATCGAAGACGCTGACACCTGCAAATATTGTCATTATAAAGACATTTGCTGTAAATAAATTTACAAAATTCCATCTTTCCATTCTAACTTATATACTTTTATCTTGCTATTCAACCAATCTACATCCTGTCTATCGATGACCTGTATAGGTATGGCTTTTAATCTATCTCTATACTCACCAAAAAATTTTTTATACAGACTCATCATAATGGGTTCATAGTCAAGATAATAAGTTATTGACATCCGATGCATAAACTCTAAAAGCTCTTTTTCTTTGAACGATTCATAAGCAGTATTATTTATATCTCCATCTAAATTAATAACCGTTCTTTTTGAAAAAAACGAGATTATACCTGCATTAAATACGCCGACTCGTTCATCTCTTTTCACATTCATCCTTAACCATCGTGCTGCGTCATACATCTCAACCTGCCACGGATAAATACCTTTTTTCAAATGATTGATCGTATTTAATAATGATAAAAATAAAATTAAAAATACAAGCGACGCAGTTAGAAACCCAACCAGGCGCTGGCTTGATGGCAGAATGTGTTTTAAATCAAAAAGTGATATGCTCAATAAAAATAATAATACAGAAAGGATTGTAAATTGATTAAAATACCAAGAGCGTGGATACCATCTTATAGCTGTGTGCAAAAAAATTAAAACGAGGCCCGCAATTAAAAGGGATATTAAACACATTAAATATTTGCGTATCAACGCTGATGCGACCCCCCACCTGGCAACAATTGAAAATATTGTTATGCACATAAAAAAAGTGTACGGCAAGGGATTAAAGCCAAGAAAATGCCCAAGATTTTTATTAAAAAAGTCTGTAAATCTTATTAAGCTATTTGTTAAAATAATTCTGCTGAAATAACCATTTTTCTCGAAAATCAAAACATAGTCCAGAGAGGGTATAGTAAACGTGCTGCTTTGAAAAATAGTCCTGAATTTAATTAAATTCCAGATAAACCATAACAATGTTACAGCAATAAAAACAATAAATATAAAGAAACCATTCCTTATTTTATCTCTCCCGGACAAGAACAGATAAATAAAAAAATAACTGATAATATAAAACACATTATCAGTTCGTGAAAGAAAAAGAAGCCCAAGTAAAATACCGAAAATTATCTTATATCTACTTAAATTTAGCTTTTCATAATAAGCTACAAGATAATAAAGTATGTAGATAAATATTAAATTACTTAAACTGGTCTCAAGACCGTTTAAACTCTCTATAATTATCCGCGGGTTGAAATAATATAACAAAAGACCTGTCAATGGAATATACCATTTATCCACTATTTTCTTTAATAGTAAATATAGATATAAAGCTGAAATATAATTCAAAAATATACAAATACAAATAATGACCCTTATAAAAAAATATTCATTTTTAATAAGATCAGCAAACGGTAAAATAATAATCATCCACAGAGGATGATAGCCATTAGTAAGATTAATCCCATCCAATGATGAACCCTTGTTAGATATAATATTATAAGCTATTTTAAAGTAATAGAATGCATCATCAGGGATTATTGTTAAAAGATGTTCTATATCACAAGAAACAAAGACTGATCTTACAAATAAACCAAGACCAAGGATACTAATAAATAATATTAACGCAAACTTCCTCTCATTAGAAATCACTAATTCATTTCTCATTAGAACTTTATATTTTAAATATTTTCATCTGGTCAAGAACGATTTAATTGACTATTTTGTCAGGATTAATTATTATTGAAAATAATGAATAAAGCTAAATTACTAAAAATCATCAGGCTCTTTCATCCTAAATTAGATGTCGCCTTAAAAGAATTATGGTATAGCCAGGCATTAAATTGTCTAAAAATCTTAGGTTCTGTTCTTATTCTTCTCTCAATTATCTCACAGATAATCATTCTCTCCATCCCGACCTCTCAGGAACATGGCACTATCATAAGTTTAAAATTTATTATTTTAGGCGTATCACTGTTATTAATCTCGTTTCTTCCTTTTATCAAAAAAGTATCAAGATTAATACTTTTAATCTCAATATTTTATTTAATTGCTGATAATATTTATTCTCAACTTACTCTTTTTGCAAATCATAAGACACAACTTGGTTTATTTATCGCCTCATTATGCTTCATTGCTTTTACATTTATGCCTTATAGACCTTATATTATTCTATTATTCGGTATGTTCGGTATATTTTTTATTATATTCACCTGTAAATATCTTGGTATCGTTGTAAACCCGAGATATAATACACATATTTTCTGGCTTATTGTTCAATTCTCAGGCTTAACCCTTATCACTTTTTTCTTTAGAAGTGCGATCTTAAATATGCAGCTTGGTATTTATTATTCTACATTAAAACTTATATCAGCTAAAGAAGACCTTGAAGATATTACTGGTCTCTTAGCCAGATCCGAGGGACAACACTTAGAATTTAAGTCTTCATTACGCTGGGACTATCATCAGGAAAAGATCAATTCTAATTTAGAGATAGCTGTTCTAAAAGAGATAGCTTCTTTTTTAAACAGTGAGGGTGGGGCAATTATTCTTGGGGTAGATGATAGAGGCAATATAATAGGTTTAGAGAAAGATTTTCTAACGTTAAAGAAAAAGGATGCTGACGGTTTTGAACAGGTTTTAGTTCAACTGATCTCACAGAAAATAGGTGCTGAGACATGTCAGAACATTAAAATCTCGTTTATTGATGTTGAAGATAAGAAAATATGTTTAGTGCGCATCAAACCTTTCCATAAACCGGTCTATGTAACAGCCCATCAGCACGAGTCAGCTTTCTTTATCCGAACCGGTAATCTAACCCAGCAACTTGACACAAAAAACGCAATCGAATACATAAACGAACATTTTTTATCCTTAATATTTTTCTTGCTCTTTATAGAATTTTTATAATAATATTTTATAACTAAAATTAGAATTTTATGCATTTTTTAGCTAGGGGGCTCTATTATGAGTTTTTATACAATAGTTTTAAGACTGATCTGTATCTTCTGTATCAATTTGTCCGCTTCTTTATATCCTTTTAAATAACTCACAATCAATTTTTTATCCAGCATAAGATTTATTATACACTTTTTATTTTATACGTAAAGAAAAAAAACCTGCGTTTATTTAAAATTATCATCCTCCCAAAACAAATAAACAGCTTATGAACCTGGATGCCGTGGCATCGAGCAGGCAGATTGAATTTTGAAAAAATCAGTGATGTTAAGATATGCCTCGGGATTTAAATCCAGTGCTGACGAAGTGATAAGTGAGTTCACATAATTTCTGTAAGCTGCAAGAGCAACCATTGCTGCATTATCGGTACAATATTCTAATGATGGTACGTAAAATTCACCATCGTATTCACTGATCTTCTCTTTCATAACTTTTCTTAAAAAGCTATTAGCCGCAACCCCACCGCATAAAATATAACGCTTGCACCCGGTTCTATTATATATCTGTTCTATGCGTTTCAATATAACATCACTAACTGATTTTTGAAAACTTGCACATATATCTTCTACTTTATAGCCACCCTTGTTCTTTTTTAGAAAATAATAAACAGCTGTCTTTAATCCACTTAAAGAGAAATCAAGTGACCCCTCATCTAAAAACACCTTTGGAAATTTTATTTTTTCCTTATCACCATCTTTTGCTATGGAATCTATAATTGGGCCTCCGGGATATCCGAGATTTAAAAGCCTTGCTACTTTATCATATGCTTCACCAACAGAGTCATCAAGTGTGGTACCAAGAATTTTATAATCTCCAATACTGTTGCAAAATACAATTTGTGTATGACCACCGGATAAAATAAAAGCGACATACGGGTATTTAATATCTTTGTGCTCCAGATATATTGACTGGATATGTGCATCGATATGATGGACAGGCAGACACGGGATATCTAAAGCATAACTGAGTGTTTTGGCAAAACAGGTTCCCACAAATAAAGCACCTATTAATCCAGGTGCAACTGTCACAGCACAAGCTGTGATATCCTCAATTCTTTTATTTGCATCCTCAAGTGTCTGGTTAAGAATAGGAATAATATTTTCAATATGATTCCTTGAAGCGATTTCAGGAACCACACCACCATATTCTTTATGTATCTCAACCTGTGATATTACAACATTTGCTAATAAATTGCCATCCTCAACAATAGCACAGGAGGTCTCATCACAGCTTGTTTCAATCCCAAGAATAATCATAAAAAAATATTTCCTCAGTTTGAGGCACAAAGGCACATAGTAACAAAGGCTCAAAGAAATGAGAATGTTCAAAGATTGAAAGATTATAAAAACAAGGAGTATGGTGTTAATCTTTGAATTACATTAACAGGATTCAAGGCTTTTCATAGGAGGCTCCAGCCGGCTGGAGCCAAAAGCCCGTAGCCTGTAGTCTGCAATCCGGAGCCTATCCTGCTACTTCTCACTTTTAACTTTCTACCCACTTATAACTGATCAATTACCATAAAATTCATACCCCCCAACCTTTTCAGTAACCCTTAAAAGATAGATATTTTTCTCTTTTAGAAGTGGCAGCTCTTCTTTAAGAATTGTATAGGTTGGTAAACTTATACAATGGCCTATAGCGATGGCGTTCCCGTTTTTTTTTGAAAGATTAAGTAAATGGTTCCACTGTTTTCTTACATATTCTTCTGTGATGGTATTATCAAGGAATACGTCTCTTGCTGCGGTTGGTATCCCGAGTTTTTTAGCGATCTGTAATCCAACACTTTTATTCGAGGTTAAACTATCAATAAAAAACAATCCTTTGTTCTTCAAGCAAGAGAGAACGATTCTCATTGTTCTTTCATCAGAGGTAGCCTTAGACCCCATATGATTGTTCACACCGCATATGTTCTCAATCCCGATATTATTAAATGCTTTCTCAAGTCTAAGTAATATCTCGTTTTCAGATAGATTTGTTAAAACAGCATACGGTCCCGGGTTATTTCCAGCTTGTGATTCCATCGGGAGATGAAGCATTACATCAAAGCCTTTATCTTTAGCTTCTTCTGCAAATCTCTTACTCGCCCTAAGATACGGTAAAACAGCAAAAGCGATTCTATTATCAAGCTCAAGAAACTTCTTTTCAAGCGAAGTACCATAACCACAATCATCTATTATTACATTGATACTTGAAACATAATTCAGTATAGAGCTGAGCGAAAACAAAATCTTGTCCTTATATCTAACTATATATTTATTCTCCTCGATTTTGAACTTTACTTCATATTGAGATTTTTCTATCTGATTTTTTAAAAAATCTTTTAATTCTTTATACGTATCCTCGTTTTTTAACAAGAAAAGATAATCACCTGTGGGTTGATTATTATTAAATATAACCTTTTTTCTTACAAACCTGACACCATCGGGTAAATTCAAAATCGAATCATCTATAATAGTTTCTATATCTTTCCAGATTTTACTATAAATCTGCTGTTCCTGCTGCTGCGCTATCTTTTCTTCTTTAACCACTTTTTTATGTAATTGAAACTCAAAATAAAAAAGTATCAAAATAAGCACAGATGTAATTATTAACAATACGAATATTAATTGTGAGCCTGTGATTTTTCTCATTTCTGTAATATATTAACAGCTGTTAAAAGCTGTGAATCAGCTTTCAGATCAAAATAGACTCTGTTTTCATTCCGTCTTGACAACTCATCAATAAGACTCAGCCTTATTCTATCCTCTTCAATATTTATATTCTTTTCCTTTAGCTTATTCATAATCTCATTAACATCAGTATCAGTGTAATCAGTGTTTTCTTTAGCAAACTCAAATATTATTTTTGTTTCAGCTAAATAGTACATGTGTAAAAGTTCTAAAGCTGTAAATTCTTTATCAAGCGAGTTTTCTGCAATAACATCAGGCTTTATACCCCAGGGTTTATTTTTAGCATACTCTTTATCTTTTTTTAGTTTTAAATAATCTATGTTAATATTTTTTCCGGAAGGAGTATAATATTCAGCTGTTGTTAATGATACAGCAGACCCATCACTTAATCCTTTTACGGACTGAACAGAGCCTTTGCCATAACTCTGCCTACCAACAATGGTTGCTCGCTTATTATCCTGCAAAGCACCGGCAACGATTTCTGATGCCGATGCACTCCTGTCATTGATTATTACAACAACAGGTATCTCTTCAAGCGGATCACCATCCTGTGCTTCGTAATTTACATTCTGATCAAAGGCTCTTCCTTTTGTAGATACAATCAACCCTTTTTTTAAAAATAAATCCGAGACCATAACAGCAGACTTTAACAACCCACCTGCATTATATCTCAAATCAATTACCAATTTCTTCATACCCTTTCTCTGTAAATCATTAAATGCATCTTTTATTTCATCTTGTGTATGCGCATTAAACGTACTTACCCTAATATATCCTATATCATCTTTTAACATAATGGATTTGACACTACGTATCTTAATAATATCTCTTGTAATAGTTAGATCAAATTCCTTTTCTATACCTCGTCTTAAAATGGTTATAGTTACCTTTGTTCCTGGTTTACCTTTTAATTTTGAGACTGCTTGATGTACATCTATCCCTTCAGTGGAGACATCATCAATCTTTGTTATTTTATCTTTTGCTTTTACACCTGCTTTAAAAGCCGGTGTCCCATCAATCGGAGAAATTACAGTCAAGATACCATCTTCTATACCGATGTACATCCCGAGCCCCCCAAACTCTCCGCTTGTCTCTTCTTTCATTTCAATAAAATCTTGAGGTGGCACAAATCTTGTGTGCGGGTCTTCAAGAGTAGAAAGTATTCCTCTCAACGCACCATAAATCAATTCCTTTTTATCAATAGCATCCCCGGTTACAAAATCATCCTCAATGATTTTTATTACCTCAGGTATAAGACCAAGCTTATTCAAAATTTCATTACTTGTATTCTGTGATATACCCGAGATACTAACAGATGAGACTATCAATATAACAATCAACAAGCCTAAAGAAAATCTTCTCATTTTTCACTCCTGTCTTCTGTCTTCTACCTTTTATACTTTCTTCGTAGTTATTTCAACCATTTTTTTACTTCAACACTTTTATTCGTATACTTTATCTCAAAATAAAGTACCGGACCTTCATCAGAACCGGTCTGGCCTGTTTTACCAATAACATCCTTTGTTTTTACTTCTTTATCTACCTCAATATCTATACTACTTAAGTGCCCATAAAGAGTATAATAACCGCCGCCGTGGTCAATTAAAATTAGTCTACCAAACCCTTTCATCCAATCAGCATAAACAACTTTTCCGGGCGATACAGCATAAACATTACAACCCTCTGGTATGGTAATCTTTATTCCCTTACTGTTTTCATAAGGGTTGAACTGATACCCTATAATTTTATTTCTATCGCATGGCCATATAAGGTTCCCTCTCTTTGCATCGAATTCTCTTTTCAGAGCCAATTCTTCTTCTTCCAGCAGTTTTCTTTTTTTCAATAAATTCTCGATAGTTTTGTTAAGATTATCTAAGGATTCCTGGATCTCCCGGTTTCTTATCTCTAAAAGCTTTTTATTATCTTTCAAATTATTGACAATAGTCTTTAATTCATTGGTTTTAGATTTCATTTTATTTTCGCAGTCAATTTTTTTACTGAATTCTATTTTAAGTTTATCAAAATTCTGTTTTTGTAATATTTTTGTTTCTTCTTTTTTATCTCTTGCTATTATTATATTCTGAATAAGTTTTGCATCAGCTTCAGAGATAAGCATCAGATATTTTATCCGCGATTCGAAATCAAGTATGTCTTCAGAAGATAAAAGTATATCAACATAGCCATATTTCCCGAGTTTATAAAGCGCTACTACCCTTCTTGTTAAAGCCTGTTCCTGCTGTTTCTGTGAAACATTTAATTCGCCTATCTCGTATTCTGTTTTAATTATATCTTTTTTTATTCTCTCAACATTCTTCTCAATAATATTTTTTTCTTTCTCTATTTTATACAATTCCCTCTCGGTCCTGTCTCTCAATGCGGTATAGCCTTTCTCTTTTTTAATAACTTCTTTTATTTTTTCCTGTATCTCTTTACTTTCTTTTTCAAGGTCACCTTTTTTAGAATACGAGATATTTATATTTTTTTCTGTTTCCTGTATCCTTTGATAGATGTCCTCTGAAAATAAAGGCACTGAAAATAAAAGTAAAATCAGTAATAATTTACTCTTCATTTGCTTCCAGCCTTACAATCGAAACAACAGCCCCTATAAAACCGATGATTATCCCCAGTGATACAGTATAAAACATCCAGCGAATATTATCAGTTTCTATAAATGATAAAAACCTCATAAGTTCAAACTCTCTGTCAAGATAAATTAAAAACATTTTCACACAGATAACAGTCAGCAGACCACCAATAACGCCATATATTATGCCTTCAAGTATAAAAGAAGACCTAACAAACCAGTTTTCCGCACCCACCAGCCTCATAATCTCTATCTCATCAGCCCGCGCAACAATTGTAAGTTTGATAGTATTTGCAACTATAAGCATAACAATAAAACATAAAATACTTCCAAAAAATAAAAAACTTGTTCTGATCACTTTTGATATTTTTAAAAGTTTAGAAAAAGTCTTTTGACCATACTGTATCTCATCGACCCCGGGTACTTTCTTTGAAAGCTCAATTATAGAATCGATCTCTTCAGCACCCCGTTTTAATTGGATTTCTATGCTCGCTGGAAGCGGGTTCTCGGGTAAGGCCTGAAATATCGGATTATCTCTGCCCCATTCATTCTTTAGATTCTCTAATGCTTTTTCATTCGAGATATATTCAACACTCTTTACATTATTATTTCTAATAAATTCATCTTTTATATCATTAAATGCCGAGAGATTAATCGGCGATTTTAAATAAATAACAATCTTTGCATGCTCCTTATATGATTCAATAATGCTATTCAAGCTTATCCCTGCAATAATAAAAATAACAAGTATAAATAAAGTAAAAAAAAGTGTAGTAATTGTTATTATAGCAAGTCCAGGCGTTCTTTTAAAAGTTGTAATAGCTTCCTGCAGAATGTAATACCACTTTCTTAATAAAATCATAATACGTCCTCTGCAAAACCATCAGCAATGAGTTCACCCTGTTTTAGATAAATCACACGTGTATTCATCGCTTTTGCAATAGCAATATTATGAGTAGCAATAATAACCGTTGTATTTTTGCTATTTAAATATAAAAATAACTCAAATATCTCTCTTGCTATTGAGTCATCAAGATTACCTGTTGGTTCATCTGCAAGTATTAGTTCAGGCTGATTAACAATAGCCCTTGCGATTGCTGTTCGTTGCTGTTCGCCGCCTGATAATTTATATGGATTTAAATTACGTTTATCCTGCAATTTTACAAACTCAAGTGCGCTATACGTCCGCTGTTTAACCTCATTAGCTTCTTTGCCAAGTATTTTCAAAGCAAACGCAACGTTCTCAAAAACAGTTTTGGTATATAGTAGTTTAAAATCCTGAAATATTATTCCCATCCTGCGTCTCAGATAAGGCACCTCGCTCTCTCTCATCCGTGAGATATTTTTATTATCAACAAGAATCTGACCTTTACTTGGTATTATATCACGATACATTAATCTTAAAAATGTGGTTTTACCTGCTCCAGAAGGACCGATAACAAAAACAAACTCACCTTGATTAATATTTACTTTTAAATTATGTAACGCTGTTATGTCCCTTGTATAAACTTTACTTACATCACAAAACTGTACATTCATACTTTCTTTCGTTTTCGTTGTATAACCTTTTTAACTGCATCTGCTATATGTCTTGGCTTTAATGAAAAAACCTCAAATAGTTCTTCAGGCTCACCTGATTGGCCGAATACATCTTTTATGCCTATCATCTCAACGGGGCAGGAAAATCGCCTCACTACTTCTTCTGCTACAGCACTGCCTAAACCACCAATCACAGAATGCTCTTCAGCTGTTACTATAGCACCTGTCTCTTTATAAGCTATCTTTAAACTCTCAACATCAAGCGGTTTAACTGTTGACATATTTACAACAGAAACATTGATGCCTTCTTCCTCTAATTTAATAGCAGCCTGTATACTTTCATAAACCATCTGACCACAGGCGATAATTGTAGCATCCTTGCCTCTTCTTAAAAAATAAGCTTTGCCGAGTTCAAAAGGAGCATCCTTATCAATTATAACAGGCATCTTTGCTCTACCGAGACGAATATACATAGGTCCATACCACTCAAGTGATGCTCTTATAACTTTCTCTGTTTCAACAGCATCCGCAGGCACAACCACTGTCATATGCGGTATAGCTCTCATAATAGCTATATCTTCAATAGACTGATGACTCGCACCATCTGCGCCTACAGAGACACCAGCATGACTCGCTGCTATCCGAACATTAGTATTGGAATAGGCTATTGTATTTCGTATCTGTTCCCAGACCCTCCCTGTTGCAAATAAAGCAAAAGAAGAGACAAATGCTATCTTCCCTGATAACGCTAAACCAGCTGCTACACACATCATATTAGCTTCAGCTATACCCATCTGAAAAAATCTATCAGGAAACTTTTTTGCAAACACAGATGTTTTAGTAGAACCTGAGAGATCAGCATCAAGCACAACTATCTCAGGATGAGTCTCTCCAAGCTCAGCTAATACTTTACCATAAGTTTCACGCGTAGCTATCTTCTCTACCATTGTTCTCCTCTGAAAAACATTCTAACTCTAATAATATCAAGTAGAAGCAAGAGGCAAGATAAACAAACATCTAGTTTTTCATACGTTATGTAGAGCGCAAGAACGCAATAACCCAATAACCCAATAACCCAATAACACAATAGTGTAGAGCGCAACCCGCGCTCCTGGAGACTCATTTCAACAACTCATTAAGCGCTCTTTTTAGTTCATCCTCTGTTAGTGCCCTTCCATGAAATTCAAGCGAATTCTCCATAAATGAAACCCCTTTCCCCTTGATTGTATTAGCAATTATTAACGTGGGGCACTCTTTACATTCTCTTGCCCTATTAAATGCTTTCCTTATTTCGGTAAAAGAATGACCATCTATTTTTAAAACGTTCCAGCCAAATGCTTTATATTTTTCATCAAGTGGTTCTATGTCCATCACTTCATCAGTAGAACCATCTATCTGTAACCTGTTTTTATCAACGATAGCACAAAGATTCGAGACTTTATAATGTGCGCAAGCCATCGCTGCTTCCCAGACCTGGCCCTCCTGCTGTTCACCATCTCCCATTAAAGCATACACCCTGCTCTGCCGTTTATCAAGCCGTGCAGCCAAAGCTATCCCAAGCGCAATCGATAATCCCTGACCAAGAGAGCCTGTACCAACTTCTATACCAGGCAGGGTTCTCTCTGGATGCCCCTGTAAGCGGGATCCAAGTTTTCTTAAAGTCTTTAATTCTTCTTCAGGAAAAAACCCCTTTAAAGCAAGCACAGCATAAAGCGCCGGCGCTGAATGACCCTTACATAACACAAATCTATCACGTTCCGGATAATCCGGACTAGCTGGATCAACGTTCATTTCTTCAAAATATAAAAACGTCAATACATCTGTAGCTGATAATGACCCACCAGGATGACCACTACCAGCATTAAATGTCATCTCAATAACATACTTTCTTACCTTATGAGCTATCTCTTGTAATCTCTTATCATCCATTGTCTTTCCATTAAAATTATGGTTTTAACACGTATGTCCTTGTGTAATCGCGACCTTACTGAATATTGATTTAAATTGTAAATTTTATTTATAGTCAAGTATTAAATTTCTGTGATTGGAAAAGTTCTGAAAAAGTAGTTTTTAAAGCGATGTTCATTGTAAATTTTAGCCTCATTTGGGCTTGACCTCTATTCTCTCACTTAATATTATATTCTTAAGTATCTGTGATTTAGACACTGGACTTTGGACTACTGTCTGAATTGCAGAATACTAATTATTTATATGGTATTACTTAAAATTCTTATTACTATTATCTTGATATTACTGAATGCATTTTTTGTTCTTGTTGAATTTGCTCTTATTACCATACGTTCGAGTCGCGTCGAGGAGCTGATTCGTAAAGGCAACAGACGAGCAAAACTCGTTAAATTTGCTCTTAAACACATAGACGATTATCTTGCAGCAGTTCAGCTCGGTATAACTATGACGAGTCTTGGGGTTGGCTGGATTGGCGAACCTGTAGTAGCTCAGCTGATCTATCAAATATTACCCGATATACCACTTTTGGTCTCAAAAGCACTCTCGTATACAATCTCATTTGCTATCGCGTTTGTTTTTATTACAAGCTTGCACATCCTTTTCGGTGAACAGTTACCTAAACTCATTGCTATAAAAATGCCTGAAAAAATGATATTCCCTACTGTTCTACCTATGACGTTTATCTATTACGTTTCTTATGTTCCGATGCTAATCTTAAATAAATTAGCGCAATTCTTTTTAAAAATATTCAAAATTAAACCCGAGCAATCTCTCCACATCCTCTCAAATGAAGAGATAAAGATTTTACTTAACCGCAGTGAAGAAGCAGGGAAACTATCACTTGATCAATTAGTAATGTTTGAAAATCTCTTTGATTTTGGTAACACTAAAGTAAAAGATGCAATGACCCCAAGAGAAAAGATAGCTTATCTCTCGCTCTCAAAACCCTGGAAAGATAATTTAGAGATAATAAAAAATAGAAAATATTCAAAATACCCGTTATGTGAAAATGAGCTCGATAGTGTTATTGGTTATATCCACCTTAAAGATTTGGTTCTGCTACCACAACCTGAGAACCAGAACCCTGACCTTAAAAAAATAAAAAAAGATATATTACAGTTTCATCCAGAGGATAGACTTGAATATTGTCTCCGCTGTCTCCAGGACAATACCCAGAATATGGCTATTGTTATCTCAGATGATAACAAGATAGTCGGTATTATAACTGTTGAAGACGTTATTGAAGAGATAGTTGGCGAGATAAGAGACGGGTATGAAGAGCGACCAATGATACCATTAAGCGATATTATCATCACGGACTCATTGTTATTTGACGTTACAGCAGAGGATAGATTCACTGCGATAAAAACTATTCTTGCTAATTTACACTTATGTAGACCTTTATTTAGTTTAGATGAGGCTAACACACTATTAATTGAGCGCGAAAAAAAATTCACTTCAGGTGTCGGTTCATCTTTAGCACTCCCTCATGCCAGAATACCATCTTTAAAAAATGCGTTATTAACATTTGCACGGGTATCAGAGGGTATAGATTTTTTAGCACCAGATAATCTTCCTGTTCGTTTAATTTTTTTATTCTTAACGCCTTTAGAAAAGACAACAATTCATCTCCAGATACTCTCCCAGCTCTCGCGCCTGCTTTCCAACCCTACTCTGAAAAGCCGTTTTCTCACTGCAAAAAACTCTAATGAGGTAATGGAAATTATAAGGAGTTTCGAGGGTAAAATACCGATATAGCTGTGTTATGTCACTGGTTAAAGATGGGGAAAAAGTGAGAAGTATCAAAAAACAATGTAGGTGCAGACCCCAGTGTCTGCCCGAAGCAAGAGGCGAGCACCGCTATGCAACAAATTGATAATAAAGAACATATACTGCCAATGATGCCGCTAAGAGATATTGTTATCTTCCCGGGAATGATTGTTCCTGTGTTTGTAGGTAGAACTAATTCTATCAGATCGATAGAAAAAGCTATGGAGGTAGATAGAAAAATATTCATATCTTTACAACTTGATTCTACCATAGATAAACCTGATGAAAATCAGGTTTATAAAGTTGGTTGTCTGAGTGAAGTGTTGCAGTTCTTAAGATTACCTGATGGTACTTATAAAGTTCTTCTTGAGGGTGAAAGACGCGGTTTATTACTCGGATTTTTATCAAATGAAAATTATTATCAGGTAATCGTTAAAGAAATAAAAGAAGAGCTTAATGAATCAAAAGATATAGTTGTTCTTACAAGAACATGTATTGAGATGTTTGAAGAATACATATCTCTTAATAAAAAGATACCGAAAGAAACGTTCGCTATGATATCCAATCTTGAGTCCTCATCCCAGGTTTGTGATAGTATCGCAGCTCATACATTATTAAAGGTTAAAGATAGGCAGGAAATACTTGAAACCATAACTCTAAAAGAGAGACTGCAAAAACTAATAGAGAAATTACAGGCAGAACTTGAGATATTAAAACTCGACCAGAAGATTCGCATCGAGGTAAGAGACAGGTTTGAAAAAGCTCAACGTGATTATTTTCTTCACGAGCAGATGAAGGTAATAAAAAAAGAGCTCGGCGCAAGTAGTGATGAAGAAGACGAAATTGAAGAGCTGAGAAAAAAAATTAATGGTTCTAAAATGCCAGAGGAAGCAAAAAATAAAGCACTCAAAGAGGTTAATAGACTTGCTAAAATGCATTTTGTAAGTGCCGAGGCAGGCGTAATAAGAACCTATATTGACTGGTTACTTGACCTCCCATGGAACGTTTATACTCAGGATAAACTTGATATAAAAAGAGCACAGAAAATTCTTGAGGAAGACCACTATGGTTTAAAAGACCCTAAAGAACGAATCCTTGAATATCTTGCTATCAAAAAACTTTCCGATGGAACAAAAACACCTATTCTATGTTTTGTCGGACCACCTGGCGTTGGTAAAACTTCGCTTGCTAAATCAATAGCCCGAGCACTTGATCGAAAATTCGTAAGGGTCTCGCTTGGCGGTGTAAGAGATGAGGCTGAGATACGCGGACATAGACGAACTTATGTCGGTGCTCTACCAGGTAGAATTATACAACTTATGAAAAAAGCAGAAAGTATGAACCCTGTTTTTTTACTCGATGAAGTTGATAAAATGTCAATGGATTTCAGAGGAGACCCTTCGGCTGCACTACTCGAAGTACTTGACCCTGAACAAAATATCCATTTCAGCGACCATTATCTTGAAATAGATTTTGACCTATCAAAAGTATTATTTATTACAACAGCCAATTTTGTTGACCCGATACCACGTCCCCTGCAGGATAGAATGGAAATTATACATCTGCCGAGTTATACTGAATATGAGAAATTCGAGATAGCAAGAAGGTTTCTTATACCCAAAATATTAAAAGATAACGGATTATCAAAGAGAAAAGTCAAATTTATTGATGAAGCTATTTATACAATAATCAAAGGATACACTCGTGAAGCCGGGGTAAGAAATCTTGAACGTGAACTCTCATCAGTAGTTCGCAAATTAGCAAAAGATATGGTTCTTTTAAAAGGGGGTAAATCAAAATTAATAAAGATAACCAAACCCTCGATATACAAATATCTTAAAAAACCACGATATTCTGATGCTGATTTTATAAAAGACTCGCGTATAGGAATAGCCCGTGGTCTTGCCTGGACAGAGTTTGGTGGCGAGGTGCTTGAGGTTCAGACCTCTGTTTTTGAGGGTAAAGGAGAATTAACGCTTACAGGTCAGTTAGGCGAAGTTATGAAAGAGTCTTGTTATGCAGCTAAATCTTATGCAAGAAAAGAAGCAAAAAAATATTCGATACCACGTGATTTCTATAATAAAAGTGATATGCACATACATGTTCCTGAAGGTGCGATACCAAAAGACGGCCCCTCAGCAGGCATAACTATTGCCACAAGTATGATATCCGCATTATCAAACATACCTGTGCGTGGTGACATCGCTATGACTGGTGAGATAAATTTAATTGGTGAGGTATTGCCTGTTGGCGGTTTACGTGAAAAAGTTTTAGCAAGTCTTCGTGCCAACATAAAAGAAATAGTTGTTCCTTATAAAAATGAAAAAGATGTCTCAGAAATACCAAAAAAGATTCAAAAAAGAATAATTGTTCATTATGTAAAACATATGGATGAAGTTCTTAATCTCGCGTTGGTTAAAAAAGAGAGCATTGGATGAATTATATTGAAAAAATTCCTTTTAATGGCAACGCAATAGATATTTTTGAACGTATCTTTGACAATAAGACACTAAATATATTTTTTTACAGCCCTAAATTGAAACTTAAAAGAACTAAATCCTGGATAAAAGATGCCTCAAGATATTCTATAATACTCAAAGAGCCACAAAAAATTGTAACCTCTAAAACATTAAATGATGATATCTTTAAAATAATCGAAAAAAACATCTGCCCTGTTTCAACAAAAAAGACTGTCTTGAGACCGCCGTTTACTGGCGGATGGGCAGGTATAATGTCTTATGAGATGCTCGGTCTGTTTGAAAATATCCACATAGCACGAATTGATAAGAAATTAAATCTACCGTATTACATTTTTGGTCTTTTCAAGAAAGGTATAATCATTGATAATTACACTAACATACTATACGTTTTTGGTAACAATAATAAAGAAGTAGATTTAATATTAAAAGAAATTAAGTCTCCTGGCTATCATTTGCCATGCTGCACTATCCGTGACACGAAATGGACCGGAATGGTTCCAAAAAATAAATTCTTAAAAATGGTGAAAAAAGCCAAATACTATATCAAAGAGGGTGATATCTATCAGGTAAATCTCGCACAACCATTTAAACTATACAAAAACAGTAAAAATAATACTTTTCATATCTTTAGAAAATTAATGAACGTTAATCCATCACCATTTAGTTGTTATTTGAATTATAAAGATGAGATAGAGGTCATCTCCTGTTCTCCTGAGAGACTATTTAAAAAATCAGGTAATTATATCGAGACCCGACCCATAGCAGGAACCTATCCTATAAAACAAAAAAATTCCTTTAAAAGAGATACCAAGGAACTCGCTGAACACATTATGCTTGTTGACCTTGAACGTAATGACCTTGGCAGAATCGCAGAAACAGGCTCTGTGAAAGTCCAAGACCTACTTGAAATCGAAGAATATTCCCATCTTATACACCTTGTCTCGAGAATAACCACTAAGTTAAAAAAAAATATAACGATAAAAGATATATTCAGAGCTATCTTCCCCGGTGGCACAATTACAGGATGCCCTAAAGTAAGAGCTATGCAAATTATAAGTGAACTCGAAAGTTATCCAAGAGAATTTTATACAGGTGCCGCAGGATATATAAGTTTTGACTCTAATATGGATTTTAATATTATTATAAGGACGCTTGTATTTAAAGGGATAGAAGGTCGGCTCTATACAGGTGCTGGTATAGTTGCTGATTCTATACCGCGAAATGAGTACAAAGAGACTTTACGCAAAGCAGAGGCTTTCTTTGAGATTATTCGAGACAAATAATTATAAAATAAAAGAACGCTATTCGTTCCCTGTATGGTTTCTTGACCCTGGTTCTATTATCCTTTTTGAGACATTTGCTTGCGATTATGGAAAAACCTACTTTTTAAAAGAGCATTTGATTAGAACCTACAAAGCTCAGAAAATACTAAATATACAAAGTAAAATAGATATCGAAAAATTATATCCTCTACTTATAAATTTTTTCAAAAGGTTCAATAAAGGATATTATAGATGTAGATTACTTTATAATACAGCAAAAGACATAATATATGTAATATTAATAAAAGAAAAGAGAGTGATTATACCACACGATGGTGTTAATTGTATCATCTCGAAGTTTATTTCACCTTATTCATTAGGTATTTCTTGTGATATAAAAAGTATAAATCACTATTTATCATTTGCTTTAGCACAAAAAGAAGCAAGAGAGAATAATTGTTTCGAGGCGATATTAGTGGATAGAGCTGGTGCTTTGCTTGAAGGCTCTCATACAAACATATTTTTTATAAAAAATAATACTATCTTTTATCCGGATAAAAATATACTGGCAGGAGTTACGAGAAGTATTATAATAGATATAGCGATATCTGAAGGGATACATCTTAAAGGTGGTGTTATTTATAAGGATTCGATTTCGAACTTCGATAGTATGTTTCTTACTGGAAGTCTTACCGGCATAGCTGAGGTAAAAGAAATAAGAGATATAAGAAAATTCGATGTTCATAATGAGATTATTAAAAAGATAAGGAAGATATATGAAAGAAAAATTAAAGATTAGATTCGAGATAATTTTATTATATCTTCTAATCTTTGTAACTGTCTTTCTTATAGCAAAGCGTTATCTACCATTTATAAAAAAGACAATAGACCTACATTTAAAAACAGCTGTAAGACAGACATTTGATATGGAATTATTCTATAAGCGCAGTATTATATTGCCTGGCAGAGTATCTCTTTACAATGTGGTATTGAGAAAAATAAAAAATAATGAAGAGGTTTTATCTTCAAGAATCCCCAAACTCGACATTAATTATAAATTTTTCGCATTGCTTAGAGGTAAATTTAAATGGACTAAAATACTACTGAATAAACCAATTCTACATACAAAGTTCCCATTCCCTGTTACAATCAAGCCACCGCGTATGAATCCTGAGGATATTGTTTATGAAAAGAAAAGGATACGGATAATAAATGGTAAGGGTGTGGTTATATACAAGGATAAGACTTATCCGATACAGGACTTCGGATTTTATTTAAAACTCGAACCCGGATATTTTTCAGGCGAGATAGAAGACTTTGATCTGAAAGTATCAGGTTTTTTCTCGATCGATGGTTTGAGAGGAACAATAAAACGCGATGATAAAGGTAAGATGCTTGTGGAAAACATCTTTGGTAGGTTTAATGATGATGAGTTTAAAGAAGGAAGAATTAATTTTGTTTCTGAAAAGAAAGTAGATTTCAGTTTTTTATTTAAAGCTATAAGAATTTTTAAAGAGGTTGAGGCTCTACCAAAAAGAATTAATCTACAGAGATATAATCTAAATATAAGCAGGGATGATTTTGTAATAGATGGAAAAATTGAAGGTAAATATGATTATAAAGATAAACGCATTACGTTAAAGGGCGATAATTTAAAAATTCTTGAAGAATTTATGGGCCCATACAGATTGAGTCTTTTATTTATTGACGATGCTATCTTCCTTGAAGATTTCTTTTACAGGGTGGGAAACCTCTTCTTTGACTGGAAGAGCGTGATTATAAACAAAAAAATACAGGAAGCGAAGATATCTATAGCAGGAAATAAGACTTTTAAAAATAGCCGCGAACTTGATATAGACTTCCTTGGTAAGTTCAGAAGAGATACTAAAGGAGAGATAAGGATCGAATCAAGAGCTGATATAAATAAGTTTATTCTGCCTGATAAAAAGATAAAGGTCCAAGAAGCCAAAATGCTTCTCTCTGTTGATATTAATACCAGGGGCGAAGAATATCTGCGCGGAGAAATAGATAAAAGTAAAATAATCTATAAAGATTATCCTGAATTTGATTGCACCTTTCGATTTGAAGGAGATAATACCTGTATAAGATTCCCTGAAATAAAAGCAAAAACTGAAAGGTTGTCCATTAAGTCCATTGGTTTTATAAATGAGAATCTGTATCAATTTATGGTCTTTGGTGCCGGCAAAGACAGAGGTAACTGGTTGAAAGGATTCTCTGATAAGTTTATTCTAAATGATTTTGAATTCTCTTCACAGATTATTTGCGATTATAAAAACATAATCGATGAAGAAATCATTATAGCAAGGGGGGCTGAAATATGTGGCGCAGTAAGCAAAAATTTAAGAATAGAATTAAAAAACATTTTTTCAGATGAAAGTAAAAAAGAGTTTGCTTTTACCTTGCTTAATCTTAAAAAAAATAGCAGAGAATTAGCTGATTTTATAGCTGGTCAGGGAAATTATTTTAAGGAAAATATAACGCTTGAAAAAGGTGAGATATTAAGCAAAGAATATTATCTGAAAGTAATTAATGAAAGTAAAGTCATATATAAAGATAATAAAGCCTATCTGAAAAATATAGCCTTTTATTACAAAAACAATCTTATCGGAAATATCGATTCAATGAATCTCGCTTTTCTTAATGAAAATTTAGTAATAGATAAGTTTACAGTTAAAGGAGATTATGGAGAATTTACTCTTAAGTTAAATTTTGGATCGGATAAAGCCGCACAATTCTATCTAAATACCCCTAAACTATCCACCCGTATCTTTGAATTAGTAAGACCTCAACTAACTCAAATTAAGGGAGATGTCAGAATGGAATTGTATGGTGATATAAATAATATTGAAGGCAGTGTGTATTTACAGGGTGGAGTCTTTATGTTCCAGAATAAACAAATGGTAGTTGATATTGATGGTAAAATACAGAAAAATAAAATCTTTCTTGATAAATTTTATGTAAAAAGTGAAGAAGGAGAAATGAGCTTAACAGGAGATTATTCTTTCGAAGATACCGGTATGTATAAACTCATAGGAGAATTGTATAAATTTAATCCTACCTTGATAAATGTGATACTTGGGAAAGAATATTTCGGGGATGGTGAGCTAAGTGGAAAGATTTCTTTAAGTAGAACAGTCGATGGTAAAGATGACATCTCAGGCGAATTAAATATAGATACAACTACTTATATTAAATCAAGCCTTCTTATTGATAGAGACCTTGAACTAAAATTAGATAGAGGCAGGTTTTTATTTCACGGCCAAACCGTCACGATAGAGAACGTCGGCGGTTTTCTTGAGGGATTGCCCTTTGAAGTCAAGGGAAAGAGTATATTAAGAGATGTTCTTGATATCGAACTCTTTATTAAAGGCAGAGAATTTATGTTGTCATCGTGGGGACTATTTAAAAATATGAAAGGATTTATAGAGGGGAAACTTGAGATCTTCGGGAAAAAAGATAATCCGACTATAAAAGGCAGGGTTGATGCAACTGATGTTACATTCACTATCGGTAGTTTTAAAGATAATTTTGCTAATGGAGAATTCCATTTATACGGCGACAAAACAGGCCACGTCAGATTATTCGGTAAATCAATCTTTAAAGGCGGGAGTGTTGAGTTTACAGGTTATATGCCTGACCTTGAAAATTATACCCTGAATTTATCAGGCCAGGGAGCTGAGTTTGATGATTTCGGATTACAGGGAACACTCAGTGCTAATATTACTCTGCAGTCAGCTAAAATGAAAAATGAAATAAAAGGAAAAGTTATTCTTGCTGATGGCATAAGGTTTTACCCCAGAAAACTTCAACGAGTAATACCAAAACAGGATAGAAATATACAATTGAACCTGCTTTTTCTTCAAGAGGGCATACTCTATCTTTTAACCGATAGATGGAAGCTCGAACTGCAGGGAGGATTCAGACTGAAAAATACGTTTGATAACCCTAAACTTGTAGCTGAGTTCATTGTTACTGGTGGCGAATTTGCCCTGACCCCTGAACTTTATATGGAAGTAGTTGAAGGCAAAATTGTGTACCCTGATGACGAAACAAAACCAACAATCGAGCTTATCTGTAAAACCAATATAAGAAAAATAAATATTTATCTTAAACTGAGCGGACTATTATCTTCACCAACCTATAATTTTTATAGTATGCCTGAGATGAGCAAAGAGGATATTTATTCCCTGCTGTTTTTTAATAGAACAGAGAAAAACGTTATATTTGATATTTTATCTTCTGAGATAACAAGTGGTGTGGCAAGCTCTTTACCAGGAGTAAGTACAGTTGGTGAGAATGTTTCACGTGCATTTGGGCTTGATTATCTTATGATAGAACCTTATGTCAGAAAAGAAGAAACAGGTGAGGTTGAAGAGGCTGTGATCAGAATTGAAAAGGATATTACTTCCAGATTTCAAACAAGCATAACAAAACGTGTCGAAGACAAAACTACTGAATACGGCTTCGGGTTACAACTTAGAGAGGACTTAAAATTAGAGGGTGTTAAAGATTCGGGTGGTGATTACTGGGTCCGTTTCAGACTTGATTTTTAGCCGTTTACCCGTATTCCCTCAGTATACTTCTTACTTCTGATTATTATGAAAACAGGTGCTATCTTACAAACAAGAATATCTTCCATAAGATTGAAGAATAAATCACTCCTTTTGATTAAAGATAAAACACTGACTGATTGGATTATATTACGTCTTTTAAGAATCAAAAACGTCGATACTGTTATAGTAGCCATCGCAGATGAACCCGGCATCGAACCACTAATTGAAATCTCTAAAAACCGAAACGTTAATTGGTTTGTCGGACCACTCGATGATGTGCTCGCACGATATTATTATGCAGCCCGGAAGTTTAAGCTTGATGTTATACTCCGTGCCACAGGTGATAATCCCCTCATTGATATAGTTACCGCAGAGATGGTTATCGATAAATTGATCCGGGAAAAATGTGACTATGTTAATATCGAAGGGCTACCTGTTGGTGGTGGGGTTGAGGGTTTTACTTTTTCTGCTTTGGAAAATAATTTCAAGCAAGCAACAAATGTTTATGAACATGAACACGTAACACCATATTTCTATCTTAACCCGGATAAATTTAAACTCGGTAAAGTTATCTCACCTTATGGCGATTATTCTTTCTTAAGATTAACCGTAGATGAAGAAAATGATTATAAATTGATAAATCACCTCTACGAAAAATTATTAAAAGAAAACAAAGACTTTTTGCCGATTGAAAGAGTATTCGCATATTATAAACAAAATCCAGAGCCCTTTGACTGGAATAAAAATGTAAAACAAAAAATATTGGGTGAGTGAATGAAAATTGTTATAGTTTGTATAGGAAGTCAAAAGATAGGGATGGGACATATCGTAAGGTCCCTTGAATTGAAAAACAGGTTCCAAAAAAGAAAAATTAAAACAGAAATATTTCACTATGGGAAAAGGATGAAAAATATAAATATTCCAGGACTTAAATCATTTGCTCAACTCCTAAAGATGGGGAATAATAAGACAATTCTTCTACTTGACACAAAAGAAGTCGGTGAAGAATATATACCGAAACTAAAAAAGAGATACTTCCAAATAGTTGGATTAGAAAACACCGGTAAATATCGTAACGCATTAAACCTTATTATAGACAGTAATATCAATAGAAAAACCCGTAAAAAAGCTACTGCTCTTTATGGATATAAATATGTAGTAATTAGAAAAGACATTTTAAAATTAAAAAAAGAAAAAATTACCACTGACACAGAAATGAGTTGTCTGATAATCCCCGGTGGGTTTGGTGATTATAAATGGTTGAAAAAAGTATTGCGTGCATTAAAAAGATTAAGCTACAATGGCAAGTTATACGTTGCAGGTAAATGGAATAAGAGATATCCCTCTATAAATTTTATACCTCAATCAGAATATCTAAAAATACTAAAGAGGGTCTCATTCGTAATCGTTTGTGGCGGTTTAAGTATGTTTGAAGCTTTAGCCATAGGTAAACCTATGCTTGCTATTCCTAAAAACAGGGAGCAGAAAAAAAATATAGAGAGTCTAAGAAAAGTCTTTCCATATCTTTATTCACCTTTTGATTTAAAATCAAAATTAATGATTTATAATAGAGAATTTCGAGAAGGGTTCTCAAGAAAAGCAAGAAGAATAATTGACGGTAAAGGGGCTGAAAGAATAGTCAGCAAGATTTTGAGTTTATGGAAATAATATTTTTTATAATAATAGTAATTTTAGTCTATTACATTATTAAGCTTAAAAATAAAAGATATTTTGAATTGTTAATAGAAAGAGACAAGGCTTACGAAGATATTTACAAACTAAAAAAAGAGATAGAAGAATTTAAACTTAGAGAGGATAATATTAAAAGGCGTGAGGCTGAGATAAATATTTTTGTAAATATCTTAAATGAGATAAGAGAACAAAAAAATGGTTCGAGATTGATTAAAACCTTCGAACTCATAAAAGAATTATTAAATCTTAAAAATATCAATCTCTTTGAATACAAAAATAATAAACTTAAAAAGATCGTTTCGTATCCTGAAAATAATGATTTTCGCGAATATGAGATAAACGAAAGTATCGATAATAGTCTTGCTATTATTTATTCTTTTAATAATAGAAAAATATATTTTACAGGTGAGACACTTGTTAAAGAAAAATTTTCGACAGAAAAGGATAAAAATTTATTTGTTTTAAGTCTGCCATTATTTGTAAGAGAAAAAAGTATCGGTGTGCTTGAATTTACAAGGGATACTAAGTTCTCCCGTAGCGAAATCTCAACTGCAGTCGCTATCAGTGAACCAATTAGTATGTTACTATATCCCAACTTCATAATGATAAAATAAAAATCATTGATATATATAAAAAATTATAAATCTATTTGTCGCCAACCCCTCTATTTTCATAAGTTTTATATATTAAGAATTTTAAAGATAGATATTGCGGCTAAAATGTCAGCACCCGAAAAGTTTTAATTCTTCAAATCCGAC
The DNA here is from genome assembly GCA_040752395.1 of Candidatus Hydrogenedentota bacterium. Lineage (GTDB taxonomy): Bacteria > JBFMHD01 > JBFMHD01 > JBFMHD01 > JBFMHD01 > JBFMHD01. The sequence continues at coordinate 8,272 of JBFMHD010000001.1, read as the reverse complement.
TTGACGTATTATGTATTGACCGTTTGCCATAATAAAAGTTATATCTTTTTTTTTCTGGCACAACTCCAACTTTTTTCAAAATATCTTCATTAATCCATGTATATTCACTACCAGTATCAACTAATATATTTTTAATATGAAACGAGTTGTTTCTTTGTATATGATTTTGTATCTCGCAACTGACATAAAAAGTTCCCATAACTCAAATTCTCCTTATAATATTTATTATACAACAAAGATAACAAAAAATCAAATATGCAAAAAATTCTTAAATAGCGAATTTCTGATGCAAATTTCCCAAAGAAAGCTGATTTTTATGTTGACATAAGAAAAGATATTTTGAATCAACTATATTACTTTTGTTCCAGGTTTTTTATCTTTTCTTCGAGTTCTTCAACACGTTTTACAAGTCGTGTGATGCCTTCAAGCATAGGGTCCGGTAAATTACCCAGAGTCAGGGTATCAATCTCGGAAGGAGTAATACAAATCTTTACTTTTCCTGGTACCCCAACAACTGTTGTGTCCGACGGAACATCCTTATCTACAACCGCACCAGCGCCAATACGAACATGGTTACCTACAGTAATAGGACCAAGAACCGCTGCACCAGCTCCGATAACAACATTATTCCCGATAGTTGGGTGACGTTTCTTTTTGTCAAAAGTAGTCCCACCTAAAACACCGCCCTGATAAAGTAAAACATCGTCTCCTATCTCAGAGGTTTCCCCAATAACCACACCCATGCCATGGTCTATAAAAATTCTTCTGCCTATTTTAGCGCCTGGATGTATCTCTACACCTGTTAAAAAACGGTTGATATGTGAGAGTAACCGAGCCAGAAAAAATAAATTATGAACCCATAAGAAATGTGCCACCCGATGCAGCCAGATAGCATGTAAACCCGGATAACAGAAGATCACCTCTATTAAACTTCTTGCCGCAGGGTCCTTTTTAAAAACAGTTTCTATATCTTCTTTAATTCTATTAAACACTTATTCTAAAACTTTAACCCCTATCTTTTTAAGATATGTTACTGCTCTTTTTACATTGGATTTTCTGCCTGTAATCTCCAGTGTGACTTTGCCGCCACGCGGAGTCACACTCGCCGCCAAAATATTAGGCTTTACATCCATCTTTTTTACTAAAGTGTGCATTACTGGTTTCTTTACCAGTTTCGCAGGGAACGAAAGTTTTAATACTACCTTAATCATTTTACTACCTCCTCTGAAAAACGTTGTAACTATAATAATATCAAGTAGAAGCAAGAAGCAAGATAAAACAATATACTTAAGTGGTTAGAGTTTAACTAAAATAACAATTTAAGCAAGAAAAAAATTAGTTGTAATTATAATAAAAAAAGATAATATATAAAAAAGGTGGTTCTGTTTTTTATGAAAAAATTTTTTGTCTATAACCTGTTTCAGAGATTGTATGGCGATATAAATAACTGGTACACGCCTGCATTAAGAGCTGCTCTGATGGGATTTAACTGGGTCTATATAAACCCGATTCATTATCCAGGGTTTTCAGGTAGTTTGTACGCACCAAAAGACTATTATTTATTTAATCCTCTATTTTTTGGTAAAAGAAACAAAGAGGAATCTTATAGAAGTTTAAAGGAATGGGTAGAGTTCTGTAACAAGAATGGCTTACAGGTAATGGTTGATCTTGTAATTAACCACACTGCTATTGATGCACACATTGTCAAAGAGCATAAAGAGTGGTATAAAAAAGATGAATCCGGTAAGATAAAACATCCGCGTGCAAAAGATGGAGAGGGCTGGGTTGAATGGGGTGATTTAGCTGAACTTGATTATCGACAGGAGGGAAACAAAGAAGAACTCTGGGAATATATCTTTAATTTAGTAAAATGGTTTATTGAGCTTGGGATACAGGGGTTCAGATGCGATGCTGCTTATCAGATACCACAAGAATTCTGGTTATATCTCATTGATAAGGTCAAAAAAATAGATAACAAAGCTATATTCTGGGCTGAGAGCCTGGGTTGTGAGTTTGACGAAGTTATGGTTTTATGTAAAAGCGGGTTTGACTATGTTATGGAGAGCAGTAAATGGTGGGATTTTGAAGCAAAGTGGTGCATCCCACAACATAATAAGTTTGTCGGACTTGCTCATTCTGTGGCTTTCCCTGAAAATCATGATACTGAAAGACTGATGACAGAATTAAAAGACAGGACTGATCTGGTTAAAATGAGATATATTTTTTCAGCATTCATAGCAGAAGGGATAATGATTACTTCAGGGTTTGAGTATGGATTTAAAAAACGATGTAATGTCTTGTATCAGATGCCCGGAGATAGAGAACCCACTCGTTTTTATCTTGTAGATTTTATAAAAAAAGTAAACAACTTGAAAGAAAACAACAAAATTTTTATGAATGAAGTAGAAATCGAGCAATATGAATTCCTTGAGGTTCTCTGTTTAATTAAAAAACTTGGTGATCAGGAAGCTATGTTTATTATTAACCGTTCAAAAAAAGACATTTTTAATGTACCTATTAAAAAACTGAAAACCATTATGAGATATTTTAATAAGGCTTACGACCCATTTAACAACCCTCTTATTGTTGAAAACAATATTGTATTAAAGCCTGAGGCTTATCATTTATTTATAGTTTCTTAATTATACTCTCCTCGCTCCGAACTCCAAACTTTTTCAAGAGGAGTCAACATAATCGCGAGTTGCGCTCTACACAATATATGAAAAACTAAGGATGATATGTTGGCTTCAGGCTCCGGGCTTTTGTCTCCAGCCGGCTGTAGTCCGTAGCCTGTAGCCTGTAGCCCGAATTATTTGAGTTACAATGTTTTTCAGGGGTGGATTGGGAATTTATATTAAAAACCATTTTAAATTGACAATTAAGAAAAAATATTATAATGTGATTGATATATGAAAGAAACAGCAATTGAAATAATTAGAGAGGAGTTTAAAAGAGAGGGGATTGAACCTGTTAAAATTTATCTTTTTGGGAGCCAGGTTAACGGCAGAGCAGATAATAAGAGTGATTGGGACTTTTTGGTAATAATAAACAAGGAACTTAACAGGGATGAGAAGTGGTCCATTATTTTAAAAATTAAAAGACGTCTTGCAAAATTAAGGATTCCCAATGACATTGTAATCAATTCGGTTAAACAAATTGAAGAACGAGCTGAGGATACAGGATTTATCACTTATTATGCTCTCAAATATGGTGTGCAGGTATGAATGGCCGTGGTACACAATACTGGATTATGAAAGCAGAAAGTGACTTAAAAACTGGCAAAGATGAGTTTGCCACAGTATCACCTGCAACAGATGCAGTGTGTTTTCATATGCAACAATGTGTGGAAAAATATTTAAAAGCTTTTATTATTTTCAATAAAAAGGAGATAAGAAAAACGCATGATATTACTGAATTGATAGAACTATGTACAGCTATCGAACCCGATTTTAATAATCTGTATCAAATAAAAGCTGACAGACTGACTGAATATGCTATTGAATTACGGTATCCGTCGGAGATATTATTTCCATCTTTAGATGAGAGCAGACAGGCGATTGAAATCGCTGAAAAAGTTAAAGTTTTTGTATTGAATAAACTAAAAAATCAAGGTTTTATAGGATTATAACACCCCTTGGCAATAAATTCCAGTCAAGATTTATAAATTCACAATCCAGCTATAAAAATAGCGAAATTCTGGCTGTTGACCACAGATTTCAGCATGCCGCATTTTTCTGATACTTCTTACTTCGTAAAATTATTAGGGTCGCGAAGTTTTTCAAAGGAGTCAAACATGAGCGCGGTTTGCGCTCTACACAATATATGAAAAACTAAGGATGATATAAAAAGAGTCGTGAGTCGTGAGTCAAAACAGGACTCATGACTCAAGACTTATCAGCAGGCTTTTGGGCTTTTGTCTCCAGCCGGCTGTAGTCCGTAGCCCGTAGCCTGTACCCCGAATTATTAGAGTTACAGCGTTTTTCAGAGGAGAGACGGTAGGGTTATTTTTATTGAATGGGGGATTTATAATAATTCTTTACTTTTTAGAAATATGGGTTATTATTAAACTCTCTATATAAATAATATATTTAAATTATCTACGCTTTTTGCATAGATAATTTGCTGACATATTATGGAATATCAGCCATATAATGGCAGAGTGGCTTGAGGCACTGCCTCATCCGTCTCTTTGTAAAGAATTTTTCGCTTTTTTTCGTGGAGAATTCGCTCTTTCAGTATGGCATAGCAGCTAGCTGATGGTAGAATGGGTTGAGGCACTGCCTCATCCGTCTCTTTGTCAACAAAATTACGCTTCTTACGGAGATAATTTGCTGCTTCTATATGGCATAGCAGTTATCAAACGGTAGAGTGGCTTGAGGCACTGCCTCACTGCCTCATTAGTAATGATGATAGATAAGCTGAACATTTTATTTATTGTGAATCATATTGATTTTATTGACCCGCAAGGGATAATGCAATTATCAGCCATAGCAAAGAAAAAGGGACATTCAACATATCTTGGTATCCTTACACGTGAGAATGTCTTAGATAAGATTAAAAAGCTCAAACCCGACATCCTGTGCTACAGCGCATCCACAGGTGAACATAAGTTTTATTTTGAGTTTCAAAAATTAGTTAACAAACATTTTAATATAGTTTCTATTCTTGGTGGTGCTCATCCTACCTTTTTTCCTGAAGATTTTAATAAAAGTAATATGAGTGCTTTTTGTCGGGCCGAGGGAGATAATTTTTTTAACGAATTTCTTGATTGTATTGCCAATGGGAGAGATTTTTCATCTCTTGATAATATTGTTACAGAAAAGGGTATCAATAAATTGCGCCCCTTAATTGAAGACCTCGATTCACTCCCCTTCCCAGATAGAGACATTTTTTATAAAAATACTGAGATGAGCTGGTTCCCGGTTAAAAGTTTTATGTTTTCCCGGGGATGTCCGTATCCCTGTACGTATTGTTTCAATCACTCATACAGAAAACTCTATAATTTTCAAATGAAACCTGTTCGAAGAACAAGTGTTGAGTATGCGATAGAACAGATTCTCTCAGTCAAAGCAAAATACCCTATACATCTGATTAAATTTTATGATGATATATTTACTTTTCCTAATGATGTATGGCTTGAAAAATTTTGTAAAGAATATCAAGCGAGAGTCAAAATCCCATTTCATTGTGCTTCACGATGCGATATATTAAATGAAGATATAATTAAACTTTTGAAGATAGCTGGCTGTTATTCAATCAATATGTCGATAGAATCAGGAACGCCACATCTACGAAACGACCTTCTAAAAAGAAATATGACTGATGAACAGATTAAAAATGCGTTCAGACTATGTGAAAAATATAATATTAAAACCTTTTGTAATAGTATACTGGGGTTACCTTATAGTTCAATTAAGGATGATAAACAAACCATAGATTTGAATGTAGAATGTAAGGTAACATTTGCAGAATTCCCTGTGCTATACCCATATCCTAAAACTGAGCTTGGCGAGTATTGTAAAGAGAAGGGGTATTTTGAAGGTGATTATACCAAACTACATTTTTCATATCAGACCCGTTCACCATTAAGTTGCTTTACTGAAAAACAAAAAGATATACAGCAGAATCTGTCATTATTAGGGACTGTTATAGTCTGGCAGCCGTGGTTAAAAAGTATCTGCTATAAATTTCTTATTTATCTACCAGTAAACAAGCTATTCTTTTATGCTTATTTATTAACAAAAATTTATCTTATTAAGACAAAAATCTATCCACATAAATTAACCTTACGTCAAATCTTCTATTTATTAAAGAAATCTATATTTGTTGACAAAGCCAAACACTTCGAAGAATAAACAAAAAATATAAGGCCGAATAATTATGAGGAATTACGTTAATTTAGAATCTCTATATCGTACCAGCCTATAGAAACGATAGCTCTAAAAGGATCGGCATTTTCTGGTTTGAATTCTACAACTATCGAGTCTTTTACACTTATATACATATCTTTGTAATATAATCCTCTTGCAGTGCCTGTCATCGCTATTAATAACATATTATCTTCAAGAATCAGGCTATCTCTATTCTGCACATTTCTAAAATCCGCTATCTTTATTCTTGGCGGGTTTATCATATTTTCCGAGTCATCTTGAACACGAGCTTCAAAATAATCGATTTTACCAAGAATGTTGAATCTGCTTCTATATAAAATATCGTCTCTTATATTGTTTAAATTCAGAAAAGTGCAGAGTATAAGGGGTTGATTATTATTACATTCAATCTTTATCTCATTAAGTTTTACGCGTAACCCCCTGTTCTTTGAGACAAAGGTAAATAAATCATTTTTTACGGCCTCGTTAATGAAATCTCTGAATTTTTGGAGATTTTCTAAACTATCAAGAAACATTACATCAAAATCTTCTTTATCATTCGTATCGCCAAAAGATGAAGAACCTGTAACACCAAGTGAATCATATTCTAAAGCCTCGAACTTGCTAAATGGATAGGTATGACTTTTTGAAAGTAACCACTCTGTTCCTTTCACAACAGGCTCAAATTTTATAATATTATACATATAATCAAGAGCCCTTCTTACAGGGAAATATACGATAAAATTTTCTCTACGAAATATCGGGGTTTGAGTAATCCTTAAATTTTGGTCATTGACCTTCTGATTATGGAAATAAAGCGGGAGTATAGGATATTTACTATTTCTTTGATAATTTATAATTTTCAGGCAATCTTCGGTCTGTTTCTGGTAATCCTTTCTTCCATTAAAGAAGACCCGTGTTGTGCATTTCATAGGTATGCCGAAGATATCAGGTTCTATATTATTGCTGTAATACCATCCTGGGATTGAATCGATATAAGGGAAACGTAAAGGGTGACCTGCGATAAGTTCACCATAATCATCAAGCAGGATATTCTCTATAAATACTATGGAACCATCAAATCTCATATAATACTGGCAGGGATTAAACAGGGTATGTTCTGTAAAAGGAGCGGCTATTTTCAAGAATTTCTCATTTCTTAAAAAAACATTATTAAATAATTCATCCCATTTATTAAGACAATCTAAAAGAAAAGATTTAAAATTTTCGTCACAGGGTAGATTATTCCAGTCTTTTCTCTTTTTATCATAAAATTTATCAATATGTTTTTTAAGCAGGTCGTAACTCATATAATCTTTAAAAGTTCCAGAGATTTGTTAAATTCGTCTTCTGTACGTTCTATTAATACGCCGAGCTGTTGTCTGTTTACCTGTAATACCTCATAATACTCTTTTAGCAAATCTGGTATCTTTTCATAACCGCTATAACCAAAATTCCTTGATTTACTTATAATGTTAGCAAGATGTACTATAGCGATTAGAATTCTTTCATTATGAGTATAATTATTAAACTTATCTGTGAAGGTATGATGATGTAATATAGGGATACAAATCTCATCCGGAAAATCCCATTTTGTTCCTAATTTGTAACCTATCTCAGTATGAGATATTCTAAATATTTGCATCTCCGCTTCATAAAAACATATATTTTGTGCTGCGGAAAGACGTACGACATTATTAAAATCATTTATAAAATATTTAAACTCAATCAATTTGCCAATATCGTGTAAAAGTCCGCATACAAAAGCCGTGCCACTTAAATCCTCCATATTTATTATTTTTGCAAGTTCCCTTGAAGAAACCGCTGTGCCGATTGAATGCGCCCAGAAACTTTCTTTATTAAACAACCCAAGATCACCCTTTATATCCTCAAATACCGAAAGACTCAATGCTATTGAACGTATAGTATCAAATCCAAGAATCGAGATCGCATGCTGAACCGTTGTAATCTTTTTTTGGAACCCAAAATATGCTGAATTTACAAGCCTCAATATTTTTGAAGTTACAGCCTGGTCATTGCTTATAATCTTTGCTACATCTATAGCGCTACTCTTTTCATTATTTATTGTCTGGATAAGCTGAGTTACAATAATAGGTAGAGAGGGTAGCTCTTTAATAGTATCGATTAAATTATTTAAATTCTCTTTTATATCAACCATTTATCTCCTCTGAAAAACGTTGTAACTCTAATAATATCAGCTAGAAAGTTAAAAGTTAAAAGTAAGGGAAAAACCTGTTTTTCATCCTTTGTGTAGAGCGCAACCTGCGCTCATGACGACCGCTTTGAATTTTTGTTGCTAATAGCATTCAAAACCCGCTCCGGCGTGAACGGAGCTCTACGTAATCGAACCTCTACCGGATGATATATCGCGTTTGCTATGG